>WLST01000030.1 GCA_009711295.1 Actinomycetota bacterium
CAAATTACAGTTAGTGGGCAAACGAGTTCTCTACACCCCGTACACCGATTGTTTTCACTTCGAGTCAAAGACCCGTGAAGCAAAACTCAACCCTGCTCATGTTGCACTGTTGGGCGAACGGTGGCGCGACCAATTAGAAAATGAAATATATGGCCACCCTGCCTTACAGAAGTACCAGGTGGCGTGGAAAGCGAATCGTCCGGGTCAGAGATCTGTCGATGAAGCAGTGGGCCCCACTGCGCCAATGGCATCGAAATAAGCCAGGTGTGCTTGCACCACATAGACCACATCAACGTCTTCAAGAAGTTCCACTCCCGCCTTGCCAGCTTCTGCAAGTAAATAACCAGTGAGTTGGTCTTCGGTAATGAGTACTACTTCGTGAATTTCTTGTGGCCGGTCAACCACTTTGTCGGGCTGCAAACCTTGCGCATGCAACCAGCGCATGTGGAGCAACAACATCTCACGTAACTCATCGAGGGTGAGGCGCCCTTGGGTTGACGACGGAAGAAGGTCTGCAACAAATTCTGTTGCTTCAACGAGGTCGTAAACGGCACGAGGCGCAACGGCATCAAGCCGTCGCGCCTCGCGACCAACTACCAATGCAGCAATCAGAAAAACTGATATTGCGGCTGCAACTATGAAAAGAGCGAGAATCAAATGCCGATGCGCTGAGCAAGAAGCTCACGATGATAGGTGGGGTCACCAAACATCAATTCGCTCGACTTTGCACGCTTGAAGTAGAGGTGCGCTGGGTGTTCCCAGGTGAAACCAATACCACCATGAATTTGAATGTTCTCTGCTGTTGCGTGGAAATATGCTTCTGAGCAATAGGCCTTAGCAAGCGATGCAACTGAAGCAAGTTCTTCGTTCATTTCACTTGCACACCACATGCCGTAGTACGCAGCCGACTTAGCTGACTCCACTTCAAGCAACATGTCGGCACACTTGTGCTTGATTGCTTGGAATGAACCAATGGGGCGACCAAACTGCACGCGGACCTTGGCGTATTCCACAGCCATTTCAAGCACTTTTTGCGCTCCGCCCACTTGCTCTGCAGCAAGACCAACAGCAACGAGGTCGAACACTGTAGAGAGAACCTTCCAACCCGAGCCTTCTGCGCCAATGAGGCGAGCAGGTGTGTTGTTGAACTCAAGCTTCGACTGCTTACGTGTTTGGTCCATTGTGGAAAGTGCTGTGCGGGTGAGGCCAGCTGCATCGCCGTTCACTGCGAAAAGGCTGACGCCTTTTGCTGTGCGTGCAGCAACAATGATGAGTGATGCTGTATTGCCGTCGATGACGAACGACTTTGTGCCCGACAGTTTCCAATCGGAACCTGAGCCAGTTGCAGCCATTTGAATGCCTGCTTCGTCCCACTTGCCTGAAGGCTCAGCAGTAGCCAATGTGGCAATTGTTGTTCCGGCAGCAATACCGGGAAGGTATTCCTTCTTTGCAGCTTCATCGCCACTGTGCAACAACGTGTTGGCAGCGAGAACCACGGTTGCGAAGTATGGAGCACACAAGAGTGCGCGTCCCATTTCTTCTAAAACAACACCGAGTTCGACGTAGCCGTAGCCTGAGCCGCCGTACTCTTCAGGAATGTGCAAGCCCTGGAGACCCATTTGCTCACCCATTTGGCTCCACACTGCTGCGTCGTAGCCATTGCTGGTTTCCATCTGCTCACGAACGGCACCTTCTGCAGATTTTGCATCGAGAAACGCACGGACAGTTTTACGGAGTTCTTCTTGTTCTTCACTAAAGGCAAAATTCATGAGGAGATCTTGCCCCACCATGAGCACAGCGCGCCACTCCTTACGTGTACACATGTGTACACTAAAACGATGACCTCACAGCCACCACGTTTAGGCACCCGTGAACTGCGCCTTTCCCTGGCCAGTTCGCTGCGCCGTGCGGCTGCCGGGGAACGCATTGTGGTCACCGATGCGGGTCGGCCTCTCGCGCAACTGGGCCCCCTCGACTCTCCTGGCCACAACAGCATCGACGAGCTCGTTGCTCGCGGCCTTGTCATTGCACCGCGGCGTGCCCAGGGAAACCGACCCCTTCATGACCTTGTCGATACACCCATTGATGTTTTCAGTGGGATGCGCCTCGACCAAATGGTGAGAGACCTGCGATGACTCTTGTGCTCGACACCACGGCCCTTCTTGCGCTCCACATCACCTCGCCCCACCACCGGGCAGTTGCTCAAGCAATGTCTGATGACCCCACATGGTGTGCGTCAGCGATGGCACTTGCAGAGTCACTTGCAGGCATCGACCGACTTACTGAAGAGCCACTCTTACGCGACGAAATAGAAGATGCCATCCGTCGCACATGGGACTACATACACGTCATACCTGTCGACCAACGATGCATCGACGAAGCGTCTCTCATTTCACGCACGCAACCTGTTTCTCTTGGTTCTGCACTGCACCTTGCAGCAGCCCAACGACTTCCTCGCCCCGTTTCATTTGCCACGCTCGATGCTGCGCAACTCACAGTGGCCCTTGGCCTTGGCTTCAACGTCATTTCTGCAAGACTTAATGGGTGAATAATGACGGCGCTCTCACCGAGACTTTGCACTGGTCAAATAGTGATCTTGAAGTGCACAAAGTGGTCGTTGGGCCATATGAAAACAATGTTTTTGTGTTGCGTTGCAAGGCAACAGGCGAAGGGGTGCTCATTGATGCCGCAAATGAGCATGAGCTTCTCTTAGAACTCTGCGAACAACTCGGGGTCAAGCGCGTGCTAGAAACCCATGGTCACTGGGACCACATTCAAGCGATTCCCGCAATGCGCGAAGCTGGGTATGAAGTTGCCGTTACACGCGCCGACGCTCCCCGCCTTGTTGACGTCGGATACGACGTGTTTCTTGACGACAAAGAAGTGGTGGAAATTGGTCGTATGCGATTGCATACCATTCACAACCCTGGCCATACCGAAGGGTCCATTTCGTTTCAGGTAGCCAATACGCCGTTGCTCTTCACCGGAGACACTTTGTTTCCTGGTGGCCCTGGCAATGCGACCTTTGAAGGCGGCGACTTCACCACCATCATTGAGTCAGTTGAACAAAAACTATTTGTCTTTCCCGACGACACCATTGTTCTTCCCGGTCATGGATCAAACACCACCATTGGCACCGAGCGTCCACATCTTCAGGAATGGGTCGACAGAGGATGGTAGAAGAAACTCAAACCAATACTTCTGAGCCAACACTTTTCACCACACGATTTGTGTGGGTGAGTGCAATTCTCACCTTTGTCGTTGCCGCATTTGTTGCTTTACGTATCTACGGACCATCTGTTCGCCCTGATGAACTGGGTTTTCTTGTCAATGGTCAGTTACTCATTGGCCGAAATGAAACTCCCTTTAGCGACGAGTTTCGTTCCTTCTACCCCATTGGGTTCAGTTTTGTTACGGCACTTGCTGCACTCATTGGCCGCACACTCTCTCGCGAGTTTCGCATTGCCTTATTCTTCAACTTTGCCTTTGTTGCTCTCACCGCCCGCATTCTGAGTCTTTTTGTTCGCAAATACTTTGCGTTATCTCGCAACTACTCCCGCGTGGTGGCCATCTCTGTATCGCTCATGCCGCTCGTTGCCGCGAATGCACTATTTGCGTGGTCAGAATCACTGAATATTTTGGGTTTTACCGCAATTATTTACTGCGCTTTCAACTATTGCACTGATAACACTCGTATTTATGCAATTGCACTTGCACTCATCGCCCCATTTTTGGCAATCACACACGGCCGATTCACATTGGTTTTACCTTTCACGCTGCTCCTTCTTGTCATTGCCCCGCTCGCCACCAAATCATTTCGCTCATCAGTAAAAACCATCATTGGTTCTGTCCTGCTCATGGTGTTCACGTACCTCGTTCTTGCAAAGGCAAATTTGTGGCTACGCAATGAGCTTTACCAAGGTGCTGCAGGAAAAGAAGGGCGGATGAAAGACAGGGTCTTAGACACTGCCAACTGGGGGAACATCGTTCGCGCCCTGAACGGTCAAAACTGGTACTTGTTAACCACTTCATTTGGGCTCGTCTTTGTTGGAGCCTTCATACTTTTCAAGTTATTTGCCACCTCACAACGGCGCGTGCGTCCCGACCTCGCTGTTGCATCTCTGTTCACACTGGGTGCTATCGGCATCATCGAACTCACTTCTGCAACGAATATGGTGAAAATCATTCGTCCCGACCATGTTGTTTATGGTCGCTATTCCGGAGTTGTCGCACCCCTTCTCATTGCTATTGCGGTGAGTGCACTCATCACTTCGCCTCGCCAAACACTCGCGCTGTGGTGGAAAAGTATTGTGCTGATCCCAGCTTTAGCGCTCTCTCTTATTATTTTAAGTCGTGGTGACGTGATGCACCGTATGCTGAAAGAAGGTGAGTTCTTTGCTCGGCCAAATGCCATCGGTCTCGACTGGGCAATTAAAGCGACCAAACCCACCAGCCTTTTTGTCTTGAGCAGCATCTTTGTGATGCTTGCAATTGTGATGTGCCTCATCCATCGGTTCGCGACAAAATTGTTCATTCCTTTTTTCGTTGCCGTTGCACTTTTTTTTACTGGCTACACCACTACCCAAACCGTGCGGAACTACCGCGACTATTTACCCGAACTTGTTCTCGATAACGAAGCCCTCAATCGCGGAGCAAAAATGGTGGGCTTCGACTCAGGGGCTTACGGTGGGCAAAGTTTTTATGACTATCGATACCTGCTCCATCCTGCTCAAGTACGACGAATTAATCTTGTTTATGGTGTGCCCGATGACATCAACTGTTTCGTTGGGGCAAAGGAACGTCCCCCATTCGATGGAAATTGGGCAGTTGGCCCAGTTGAACCATCAACGGGTCTCATTTTGTGGCTGCGTGACGGTCTAGATTCGTGTTGATATGGAAACGATCGCAAAAGAACTTGATGTCAGTGTCATCTTGCCGGTGTATAACGAACGCGGTCACCTCAAAGCTGAAATCGATCGAGTACGCACAGCGCTGAGCGCTTCTTCTTACTCATTTGAAATCATCGTGATTGATGACGGCTCCAACGATGGCTCAGAGCTAGACCTGCCACTCATTCCCGACATTCGCCTCATCCGACATTCAGTGAATCGCGGTTCGGGCGCGGCACGTCGTACCGGAACTCGAGCCGCGTATGGCCGCGTGGTGGTGTGGACCGATGTCGACATGACCTACCCGAACGATGAGATTCCTTGGCTAGTAGACCAGCTCGAAGGTTCCGACCATGTTGTTGGCGCGCGTCGTACCGAAGAAGGAACACTGAAGTTGTTGCGGATGCCAGCGAAATGGTTCATTCGCAAACTTGCGAGTTACCTCACTGAAACCGACATTAAAGATCTCAATTCGGGTTTACGTGCTTTTCGTCGCGATGTGGCATTGCAGTACATTCACCATCTCCCCAATGGCTTTTCTTGCGTCACCACCCTCACCATGTCGTTTCTGGCAAATGGGTACTCAGTCACATACGTGCCCATCAACTATTTCCCACGCGCAGGGCGTTCCAAGTTCCATTGGCTAAAAGACACTCGGCGATACATCTTGCAGGTCATCCGCATGACCCTTTCGTACAACCCTTTGAAAGTTTTTCTCCCCGTCGGTGGAGTGTTATTTATGATTGGTGCAGGAAAACTTGGCTTCGATTGGAGCAGCCGAGACTTCCGCTTATCAACCAATACCTTGCTGGTCTTTTTTGCCGCACTACAAGTCACCACCATTGGCCTTCTTGCCGACCTCGTTGTGCGCTCTACTAAAACGCCACAAAGCGTTGAACCCGTATAACTTCCTCGTACACCGAAAGGCGCCAGCCCAATGCATGGAGTAATTGCATACACCGGAAGCAATGCAGAACGCTTCCAGCAACTATGCCACGCAGCTGAACATTTCGGAGCGAGCAATTTCAATACGCACAATACAGGCACCAACTGGATTGGCTCATTTGGTTCAGACAATGTTGCCAGAATATTCACCGATGCAAATGGAGTTGGTGCCGTCTACGGTTCAGCTGCTTCTACCGTTCAATATCATTCTGAAAATTTTTTAGATGAAGCTCCAGACGATATTGCTGGTTGCGCTATTCATCGTGAAGCTGGCCTTGTCGTTGCAGCTGGTCGCGGCAACCACAAAATGTTCATTCATCATCTCTCTGAGAATGAAATGATGGCTAGCAGTTCCTTATCGGTACTTGCCTATGCCCTACGAGACTCCACCAGCATCGATAGAAGTTACGAAGACTTCGCGTTAGGTTTCGGTTTTCCACCGGGGGTACAAACTCTTTTTAACGGAATTCAGTCGCTCCCTGCTGGCACTCGCTACTTTGCTGCAACCGCGAGCACAGAGACCACTACAACTTTCCCTGTCAGTAGTCCTGCAGCTACAAGTTTTGAACAAGCAATACCGCAACTTCATGACTTGTTCATCAAGGCAGTTGCTGAGCAAGCAGGCAACCGCACAAAACATGCGGTACTTCTTGGCGGATTTGATTCCATGTTGGTGGCTGCAACATTAAGAAAACTTGGGCACGAAGTGCACACCTACACTTTCTCTTTTGGAGACCCCCATTTTGAACAAAAAAACATCAAAGAATTTGTCAGTTCTTTGGGCATTACACACCATCCAGTAGTGATTACTCCTGAACTCATTGAAAAAAATCTACGTGAATTCAGTTCACACTTTTCACAACTCGGTGCTCAACCTCACTACCAAATTCTCACTCTCATCGGAAGTCAACAGATTGCCAACGATGGGTTCACCGCAATAGCCAACGGTGACGGCTGCGACGCTCTTTTTTTAAGCTTCCCCACTGTTAACAGGCGCGCCAAAATTTCTCAACGAGTGGCCAATGCTCCTCGTTTCTTGAAAAAAGCGGCTCTCCTCCCGTTACAAACTGCATTAGCCGAGCGGCAACTTGGGCATGTTGGTCGCGTCATGCGCAGCGTGCTGAACAATGCATTGCTCCCCCAGCCAGCACGCGGGCACCTCCCCACGCAGTACCTCGACCACTATGCATTGTCACAATTGCGCATCGGCGCACAGCCTGAACAAGCTGAAACAATGCTCGCCTTACGTTTACGGGTTGCTGAACCCACAGCACAGATGAATGCCCCACGCAGAGCATTCCATGGCAATGGACTCACCGGACAAAGCAGAGTAAAAGTTGACGGCGCAGTGTGCGCGACCGGCCTCCCGCACTTCAGCCCTTACTTGCATCCGGAGTTTCGTGCCTTTGTTAACTCCCTACCAATCGAATACCTCAAAGATCAAAGTAACTCACCCTCAGCAAAGGGTAAGGAGCTCCTCGTTGCAATGGTGCGCGAATACAAGTTGCTGCCCGATCTCTTCATTAATCAGCCCAAACAGTCGCCGAGTGATTCACCAGTTGACACCTGGTACATGACGAGTCTCAAAAAGCAGATGTTGAACCAGATGCAAGACCTTCCCTTTGCCGTCAATACAAAATACGTAAACACCATATTGCGGGCCAAGTACCCCGAGACGTGGTACCGCAACAAAGTTTCCATTGCCCACCACACCATGCAGGCAATTGGCCTACTTGCCTCATACGCCTCATTCAATCGGTTGCTGCGCGAAGAATAGAGAAATGAAAAAGCTCGCCCGTAATGCGCTCTCCTTTGTCCTCGTCGCACTCCTTTTCCTACTGGTATGGCAACGTCGACATGAACTCACCCCTGTTTTCAAAGACCCATCGTCAGACCTTTTGCTCTTAGGTGCGCTCATCGTTGTTGGGCACTTTCTTAATTCTGCAGAATTCTGGGTGGTCTATCGCGCTACCAATGTACGCATCGGATTCTTTGAGAACTGGATGGTCTTCACTTCGGGGCTGCTAGGAAATCTTCTGCCCGGACAAATGGGAACTCTCTACAAATTTCGCTACATGAAACAAGTTCATCATTTGCCTTATGCGAAAAGTGGCAGCAACTATGGAGCAAACCTCATCATCTCGCTTGGTTCATCAGCCATAGTCGGCACCATTGGTGTCTTCGGCAACAAAATCAGCGGCGACTCATTTTCACTTGTGATGCTGTTGTGCTTTCTAGGGCTTGGCGTTGTTTGCATCGCAACCCTTCGACTATCACTTCCCACATGGAAAGTTTTAAGCGGCAAGCCTGCAAAGATTTTTTCAACCTTTAGTGAAGGATGGGATGAAATACGTCGCACTCCTCGCACAACTTTGCAAGTCATTTCTATTGATGTGGTGAAATATCTCGCCACCGCCTGGCGTTTCCAAATTGCCTTTGGACTTCTTGGCTACCACCAGTCATTTTGGTACTTCCTTGTTATTGCGCCTGCAGCAGCAATTGCTGGAATCATCGCATTTACACCCGGCGGCCTTGGAATCCGAGAACTTTTTATTACTGGTGCAGCCCTTGCGATGGGGTCAAGTTTCGATACGGGCTTGCTTGCCGCCACCACCGACCGCGGCGTCATGCTTGCCTCAGCTGTGGTGCTTGGCAGTATTGGTTTTCTTTACAGTGCGCCACGTTTACGTCGCGCCACAACCACCCAACCCACGCCTACCGACGTGTGAAGAAATGGACGTTGCAGTAACTTCATTGGTACAGCAACAACAGCAAGTAATTTTCCAATCAACACAGAGTTGGGTTGAACAAATCGCAAGTGCCGAGACAAGAGTTTGCTGCTCACCCACTCCACTGCGTGACCACCAATTGCGCCGTATGGATGAATGCTTACCTCTTCCATTTCGGCAGCAGCAAGTAATTTTTTAATTCCTTTACGTTCATAACGAGTGTTGCGGGTGGAAGTGCTCATGATGAGCGACCCATATTCGTTGACATGCTCTACCCATGAACGAAGAGCGGTGACATCACTTTCAACATTTTCCAAAGCATCAAATGCGCACACAAGATCAAACGTCTCATATGGTTGCACTTGCTCAATGCCTCCCTTACGGAACTCTGCATCGGGAAAATGGGAGAGGCGTGCCGCAGCAACTCCAGCGTCTGCCGGGTTGTTCTCGACTCCTAAGTACTGACCCCACTGCGCGATCCGGGTAGAGAAGGATCCTTGGCCGATACCTATTTCCAAAATACTCTTTGGCTGCAAGAGAAGAAGCGCTCGGTGAACCAGCGCAAAACGCAGATGGTCCATCACAGAAAGTGGTACTTCTTTCAACACTGATGCCTTACCACTTGCAGCCTGAAGCGCCTCTACAAGTAACGGCGCAATTTTATTGTCATCAAACTTTTCAAGAAAGAGTTTTCTGGCACCAGTTTCCAACTCTCGTATCTTCACTACATCTTCAAGCAGTGCGACAATTCCATTTGCTAGCGCTTGCGGGTTGCCTGCGGGAACCGTAACGACCGCATCTTCTAGATGATGACGGATCGCAGGAGTATCGGCAGTAATGATGGCTTTACCCATTGCCATGCATTGGAAAACTTTATTGGGAATCACACGGGAGGACTTCGCACCAGTACCAAAGATGCCAAGACATACAGAAGCCTGCGAAATATTTTCAGCGAGTTTTTCTTCAGAAACAGAATCAAACAACTCAATAGGCGCATTGAGCTCGTGAATAATTTTTTCAATGCGTGGGCGCTCTTGTCCGTCGCCTACGAGTCGGACTTGATATTCCTTTGGCAGTAAAAGCGACGCCCGCACGATGAAATCAATTCCTTGAAGCGGAATATAAGTTCCGTAAAACAAAACAACTTTTTCAGGAGCTGGTGTAGCCGATACTGGCTGATAGAAATCGGAATCTGCGCCCACCCAGACTGTTCTCCATTTGCTCGGCGCGGTCGATGTCTCTTTTGCAAAAGCTTCAGCGTCTTCTGGCGTATCGGTGAGAATGAGAGTTGCCAACTTTGCCGATAACGCATCGGCGCTGCGCAATACTTTTGCTGTGAGTGATGTGGAGGAAACAATGTTTCTGTCGTCAACCACGGTTTCGTGCAACGACACAAAGTAGTCAATCACCATCGGCACGCGCACGATACGGCACACGACACCCACAACAACTGCATCGAATTGGCAGGGGTGCGGCACGAGCACCACTGATGGTCGCCGCCGTGGATTCAGTGTTTGACCAAGAAGAGCAACAATCATTTGCCCATATACAGCGATGGCACGGAGAGCGCGCTGCACTTTCCCCTGACGAACATCGGCAACTTTGTTTGATGACCAGAGAGAGTAATTTTTCACTGTCACATTGACATTGCGAGATTTCATCAGACGAAGAAGTTGGCGGTTACGCCCAAAGCGTGGGTCAAAGGTCCCACACATCAATACCGATATTGCTTTGTCCTTTGCCATCTTCTTTAACTCCTACGAACTACATCCGCTACAGCAACCGAAGTACGTGCAGAAACTTCGCGCAAGGCAACTTGAGCAACATGCAAGCGAGCAGTCAAGTCGGCTTTCCCGGCAAGAAGCTCACGCGCCTTTGCCTGCACCGCCTCTACGGTCACTTCGTCAATAGACATCACGGCGTCAGATACTCCTGCTGCTTGTAGCACTCCCGTGGCTTTATGTTCATAGGCAATACACAACACCGGAACCGCCGATGACACTGCAAATACTGCTGGGTGGTATCGCCCGGCAATGACCCAATTGGCTATCGCAAATAAAGAACATTGCTCATTGCTCGATTTGGAATCGCTCAAAACCTCACATGAAATACCAGCCGGTAGCTGTTGGGCAAGAGTTTCCAGATACGGCGTATCGCGGTGCACTGACCTGTACAACTGTGGAACAAACACCACATGTGTTGGTTGACCATCGGCAAATATTTTGACGGCTTCAATGACTGCCGTGTCATATTCTTTTTGCCGCAACTGCGGAGATGGATCATTTAAATATGGCCAATGAATTGCAGAAACAACAATGAGTTGATCTTCGGCACGCATTTGATTACTCGCCATGTAGTTCTGGCGATCCATGGGAGCCACAGTGACCTGCAGTGCTGAATCGACAGACACTTCAACATTCACATTTCGGCGACGACCTGCAAAAAGTTTGCGAATATGCTCTGCGGAAATTTCCTCACGAACAAAAAGACGCGTAAAGCAGCGATACGTGTACCGACGAAACGGGTTTGCCCATCTTTTCTGGAAAGGCCCGGCAGAAGTGGCGTACAACACCACAGGAACACGATGCAGCCTTGCTACCCAGACATATAGCCAGTGCACTGGTTCATGACCTACATAAAGATCGCCAAAATATGGCCCTCCTGGCGCAGACACCACAACGTCAGCAGTTTCATATGCCGCAATAGTTGCCTTGCCAATTTTCCCCAACAAGAAATATGGCCGGAGCTTCATCACACGAAAAACAAGAAAAATGACGTAGCGAATGGCTTCGACGATAGGCAGCCGAAGTGTGATCCACCGCGCATCGGGCCGCAAGACTGGCCCTGCTGCTGCATTGTTGAACTGATGAATGACTGTGAACTCGGTGGGCCCAAGCTCGGCCTCAATGCCAGAACACATTGCTAAGAGCGCCGCTTCATCTCCGCGATTATCGCCGTGCTGGTTCACCACGAGCACATGAGGTTTGTCTCGCTTGGTCACATGCAAAGCCTACTGCCCACCAAAGTTCTTCAAATGAGATGTCATACTGAGATGGTGAGCAATGATGCTGCTTCCTTCTACCGCACAGGCGGACTCGCACCATCGGCCACTGTTTTACCCCAAAGTGATGTAACAGAATTCATTCAACAAGACGGAAAACCCACTCCACCGTTTCGTCAGTTACTCAGAACAATCCCCAACTTTCGCAATGCACTGAGCGTTTTTTCTGTCTACATACAAACCATCGCCATATTGGCCCTCGCCGTACTTTTTCATTCTCCAGCCACTTGGGTCATTGCATTTGTGCTCATGGGGCGTGCACATGCGCAATTTGCGTCGCTCATGCACGAGTCGGCACATCGTTTGTTATTTTCTCGCACAGCCATTAATGACTTTGTAGGTGCATGGTTCTTAGGCTTTGTTGGCTTTACGAGTACCGCTGCATATCGCAGAGTGCACATGGCACATCACCGAACAGAGTTTGGGCCCGATGAACCCGACCTCGCCTTGTACGCCAACTACCCCGTTTCCACTGCCAGTTTTCGCCGCAAACTCACGCGCGATGCACTTGGTCGAACCGGTGTGAAGCTCTTACGTCAACAATTACGCGGGTTGCGCTCACCCGAGGCGCGCGTTCGACACACACAGTTAAAAATTCTCATTGTGCAATTCGTTCTCTTTGCGATGTGCATTGCATTGGGGGTTCCCCTGCTCTACCCGCTCATGTGGTTGCTGCCATATCTCACGGTATGGCGTGTCATCAACCGGTTGCGTTCTATTGCTGAACACGGTGGGATGACCGCCGATGCCGACAGGCGCCGCACCACGCACAGCGTGCGCCAACATGTGCTCGCCCGGTTTTTTCTGGTCCCGTTCAATATTGGCTTTCACCTTGCCCACCATGTTGATGCCGGGGTTCCTTTTCGGCACCTTCCGCGATTCCACGAGGAACTGCGCCGCGCTCAGTACGTCACCCAGACGAGCGAATTCCCCCATTACCGCGCCATGTGGCGGGCGGCTCACGAATTACCACTATCTACGTAGTAATAAACCGAACCCGCCCTTCTAGACTGATGCCGTGAGCGAGCTTTTTCGAATCAATTCCCTGTGCGTACAACCCCTTGTCGGGCTTGACGGCGACGAAAGCCAAAATAACGCCCCCTCCATTTTGCGCAATTTTTCACTCACCATCAACGAAGGTGAAGTGCACGCAATTATGGGTCCCAATGGTTGCGGCAAGTCCACCTTGGCCAGCACTTTGTTGGCCTCCCCTGAATATGAAGTCACGAGTGGAAACATCTTTTACCGCGGTGAAGACATCACCGATTGGGCAACCGATGTACGCGCTAAAGCAGGCATCTTTCTCGCCTTCCAATACCCACAAGAAATAGCTGGCGTATCGGTCATTCAATTTCTTCGCCAGGCACTTTCTGCTCGCAAAGGCATCGACCTCTCTGTGCTTGAACTACGTCTATCCATCATGGATTGGATGAAGCGTTTGGGTATGGATTCATCTTTCGTCGATCGCTACCTCAATGAAGGTTTTTCGGGCGGCGAGAAAAAGCGTAATGAAATTATGCAAATGGCCATTCTTGAACCCGAAATTGCCATTCTCGACGAAACCGACTCTGGTCTCGACATCGACGCTTTGCGCATTGTTGCAAAAGGCATTCGTGAAGTGCGTGCCGACCGCGACAAACTCGGCATCTTGCTCATTACTCACTACCAACGACTTCTCGACGAACTACAACCCGACTTTGTCCACATCATGATTGATGGGCGCATTGTTGCTTCGGGCGGCATGGAACTCGCAGAAGAACTAGAGCGGTCTGGCTATGAGGCCTACCGCTCAGAGAAGTAGACATTCCCTATGAGTTTTGACGTCGCACTCATCAAGAAGGACTTCCCTCTCTTGCAGCGCGTCATTAATAACAAGCCATTGGTGTACCTCGACTCTGCCAATACTTCGCAAAAACCTCGCCAAGTCATCGACGCGATGTCACACTTCATGGAAACAAGCTATGCGCCTATTAACCGCAGTGCTTACCAACTCGCAGCCGAGTCAACCGATGCATTCGAACACGCTCGCGGCCTATGCCGCACCTTCATCAATGCACCACGTACTAATGAAATTATTTTCACGAAAAATGCAACAGAAGCATTAAACCTCGTAGCTCATTCATGGGGCGGTGCGAATCTCCATCGGGGCGATGTTGTAGTGCTCACGCAAATGGAACACCATGCAAACATTGTTCCATGGCACATGCTTGCCGCATCACACGGCATTGAACTGCGCTGGGTGCCACTCACCGACGATGGACAACTCGACCTCACCAATCTCGACTCATTACTCAAAGGCGCCAAGGCATTTTCTTTTACTGCAATGAGTAACGTGCTTGGCACCATTACTCCTGTGCAACAACTGTGTGCTGCTGCTCATGCTGCTGGTGCAATTGCCATTGTCGATGGTTGCCAATACGTTCCGCACAACGTCACCGATGTTGTTGCATGGGGCGCAGATTTCCTCACCTTTTCCTCACACAAAATGTGTGGCCCATCAGGCATCGGCGTGCTCTGGGGCCGCGAAGAGTTGCTCAATGCCATGCCACCCTTTTTAGGCGGCGGCAACATGATTGCCGATGTACGCCTCGATGGTTTCACCTGCGCAGAACTGCCCGCAAAGTTCGAAGCGGGCACGCCCCCCATTACTGAGGTCATTGGCCTTGGTGCCGCCATTTCCTATCTCACAGCCATTGGCATGAGCAATATCCGCCAGCATGAAAAAGAAACTGTGACGTATGCCCTCTCGGCGCTCAACGAGCGTTATGGGAATGACATCACAATCCACGGCCCGAGCGACCCCGAAGTGCGCGGAGCCACGCTGAGCTTCAAGTTCAAAGATGTTCACCCGCACGACCTCAGCCAGGTGCTCGACCAGTCGAATATCTGCGTTCGCGCTGGTCACCACTGTGCCAAGCCCTTAATGCGCCTCCTTGGGGCCAACGCCACGGCACGGGCCAGCTTCTACCTCTACAATTCACTAGACGACGTCGACGCATTGGTTAATGCGTTAGAAGGCGCCGGCGACCTGTTTAGTTTGTAATTCATATTCACCACTCGAAATACTTGGAGATCCGATGCCCGGCTTAGAAGACCTCTACCGCGAGATCATTCTCGACCACTACCGGACACCACGTAACCGCGGTGAACTTGCGCCGCCTGCAGCTAAAGCAGAAGGGCACAACCCATTGTGCGGCGACGAGATTCAGGTGTACATCGATGTTGCCGACGGAGTGGTGCGCGATATCAAAATTGGCGGGCAAGGTTGCTCTATTAGTCAAAGTTCAGCGTCAATGATGAGTGCCGCAGTAAAAGGCAAGTCCATCGACGACATTCGTAATCTTGTGCGGCGCTTCAAGCACATGATGTCAATTGAAGAAGAAGGCAACGATTCACCGATTGATGAATCGCAATCTCTTGGCGACCTTGAAGCTCTACAAGGTGTGGTGAAGTTTCCCGTGCGTATTAAATGCGCAGTGCTGTCATGGAACACCTTGCTCGACGCACTGAACAACGCCTAATTTACTGAACTCAGCAATCGGGGGATTTGCTATGACCTATATTCCATCTCAAGTTGCCGACATCACTGTCGACTGGCTCAATGAAGTTCTGCCCGAAAACGTGGGCACAGTGCAGAGTTTTACCATTACCCGTTTTGGTACTGGCGTAGGTATTTTGGGCGAACTTGCTCGATTGCATCTCATCTATGTTGACGGCCCACAAGCCGGACCAGCAACCATGGTTGCGAAGTGTCAGTCACCTGCACCAGAAAATCAATTTCTCGCACAGGCAATGGGCTTCTACTTACGCGAGGTCAACTTCTACCGCGAGATATCGGCGCACCTCGATGTGCGTGTACCTCAGTCGTACTATGCCAATTCCGGGCCCGAAGGTTTGCCATTCATTATTTTGATTGAAGACATCACCGATGCGTATTGCCCAGACCAGGTCAAGGGTCTCACTCTGAATGAAACAGAGCGCATTCTCGACACCGTTGCTGTACTCCACGCCGAGTTTTGGGAAACGCCACAGCTCTACGAACTCACGTGGTTGCCACCCATGAACAACCCGCTGTACAAGGCGGGCAAAATGATGGCCGAGGCACAGTGGCCAACCTTTGTTGAACACTTTGGCGAACGACTCGGCGGCGACATGCTCGACACATTGAAGCTGGCCTGTGAGAAATATCCAGACATGCTCGATTGGTGGGTGCAACAAGGTCATCAAACCTTTACCCATACCGACTGCCGTGCGGAAAACTATCTCTTTGGCGGAAGCGCCGGAGCCAACACCATCACGATGATCGACTTTCAACTCAGCACACGCCACGTTGGCGCATGGGATGTGTGCAACTTGCTTGCTGCTTCCATTACGCCGGAACTACGCCGTGAACACGAAGGTGCACTGTTGCAGCGTTATTTCAATCGCGTCAGCGAACTTGCCGGCGACAAGCCTGGTTTTGCCGGATACTCACTCGATCGCCTCTGGTACGACTACCGCGCATCACTCTTGCAGCAAGGTGTTGCTCAGGTCATCACCTCGAACCTGCAAGGCGGCAACGAACGTGGCACCGAGTTGCTCGAGCAGCTGCATATGCGCCCACTACTTGCCGCAATCGACCACAACGTCGGTGACATTTTGAAAGATATCAAATAAAGAAAGAACATGACAGAACTTCTCCCTCCTCCCAGCGATAGCTCATTAGAAGAAATCCACGAACGCACGTATTTGGTGAAGGCGTATTACAAATCGAAAGATTCCATGATTGTTCGTGGTGCGGTACGTGACTATAAACCCGCTGGTTTATATGTACCCGACGACCCCGAGCCACTCCCCGTGCATCACATGATCGTTGCACTTGAAATTTCGCATCCGAGCATGGTCATCACCGATGCCACCGTGGAACTTGAAGTGACTCCCCATCTGGGCTGCCAGCGCATTACCGACCACTACAAAAATCTCATTGGCCTCAGCATCGCACGTGGCTTTACACATAAAGTGCGTGAACTTTTTGGTGGCCCACGTGGATGCACGCACACCACCGCACTTCTGCAAGCAATGGCACCTGTTGCCATTCAAAGCGTGTGGTCAATGAACGCGGTTGGCGTGCGCGACGGTGTCGACCTACCAGCAGTTCCACGCGGCACTCGCGAAGAGCGCCTTGCCGCAATGCGCTTCAACCTCAACACCTGCCATATTTGGGACGAGAATGGCGAGATGGCCAACATCGTTGCCGATGGTGGCGACATTGGTCTACCACTCTGGATTGAAGATCGCTACGCCAAACTGGGACGCAACCCTATTGAATGGCGCAAGCGCATGGGTAACGACTAAGTCTTTATTTAGAAAACAAAAACAGGCTTAATTGTGACGCCTGTTTCACTATCGTGCTGCGCTTCATTAATTTGATCGAGTCGATACGTCTTAATGAGTTTCTCAATAGGAAACTGTCCACGACGATGCCACTCAATCATCTTGGGAATGAATTCACCAGGGAATGCATCGCCTTC
>WLST01000031.1 GCA_009711295.1 Actinomycetota bacterium
CTTCCCGATCGCAACAAGGCAGAACGAGTAGAAGTTGAACTTCCACATCGCTCTCCCGATGTTGCTACCGACAACCCTGTGTTCACCCCACCATTCCTTGGATCCAAAGTGGTGAAGGGTTTAGCAATCGACGACATTGCTGCTTACATCAATGAAACAGCAATCTTTCGCAACCAGTGGCAGTTCCGCCCCGAGAATGGCGAAACCGATGAGCAATTTAAAGATCGCTTGCGCCCACTGCTGCGCGAACAGTTGAGCAACGCCAAAACCAGTGGCGTGCTGTTGCCGCAAGTGGTGTACGGATACTTCCCTGTGAACGCCGATGGCACCGATCTTGTGGTGTACACCGACGACTCCCGCACTACTGAACAGTGCCGCTTCCACTACCCACGCCAACGCGAAGAACCCTTCCTCTGCATTGCCGACTTCTTCCGTAGTGTTGAGTCGGGCGAAAAAGACTACGCAGCGTTCCACATTGTGACCATGGGTAATGCGGTCAGCGAAATGGCAGCAGAACTCTTTGAGCAGAACAAGTATCAGGACTATCTCATCTTGCATGGCCTTGGTGTGGAAATGGCTGAAGCTCTTGCCGAATACTGGCATCATCGCATTCGCTCTGAATGGGGCTTTGTTGAAGAAGATGGCCCTTCACTGCATGGTCTCTTTCGCCAGCAATATCGCGGTGGGCGCTACTCGTGGGGCTACCCCGCTTGCCCAGAACTTGAAGACAACGCAACTGTGGCTGCACTACTTGAAGCAGGACGACTGGGCATTGAAGTGAGCGAAGAAACCGGCTGGCAATATCAACCGGAGCAAACAACTTCAGCAATCATTTGCCATCATCCTCGCGCAAAGTACTTCGTCGCACGCTAAGTTCGTTTCATGCCTATCGTCACCGCCATCAAACTCGGGTTTTTGAACTACGTCAATTACAAAGGTCGCGCTCGACGTGGCGATTTTTGGTGGTGGTTTCTCTTCACCATCGTGGCTCAGTTCATCATTTCTGGCGCGAGCAGTAGCGCAGGAAATCTTTTCTCTGCTGCTCTTTTTCTTCCTCACATCATGTTTGGCATTCGTCGCATGCACGATGTGAACAAAAAGGGTTGGTGGATTCTTTTCCCCATTGCCAACCTCATTTTTTGGGCGCAACCTAGCGATGCCGGAGTCAACCGCTTCGGGCCACCAGCCCCTCCCACTAACTTCTAACGCGTCGGCTGGCTGGCGTTCCAAGCGTTCACTAGCGCAGCATATTTACCGTTCTTTTGCACCAGCTCGCTGTGCGTTCCCCATTCCACCAGTTCGGCATGGTCGACAACTCCAATGGCATCGGCGCGTTGAACTGTGGTGAGCCGGTGAGCCACAACCACAACGCTGCGCCCTTGCATTAACGCTTCTAGGGCGGCTTCTACGTCTTTTTCTGTACCTGGGTCGAGGTTTGAGGTTGCTTCGTCGAGCACGAGGACAGCAGGGTCTACAAGGGCTGCTCGCGCAAGAGAAACCAGTTGACGCTCGCCTGCCGACAAACGCGACCCACGTTCGTGCACTTCGGTGTCGAGACCTTCAGGAAACGCCATGAAGCGTTCATACACGCCCAAAGCGCGCAGTGCGCTTTCAATTTCTGCATCGGTTGCTTCGCTTTTCGCAATGCGCAAGTTTTCACGAATTGTTCCGTTAAAGAGGAACCCTTCTTGTGGTACCACCACAATGCGTTCGCGTAACGACTGCATCGTTGCGTCGCGCAAGTTCACGCCCCCGTAGGTAATTGAACCCTCATTCGGGTCGTACAAACGCGCCATCAACTTTGCCAGAGTCGACTTACCTGCGCCTGTTGGCCCCACTAGTGCGAGTCGCTTGCCATTAGGTACCGCGATCGAGACATTGCGCAACGCAGGCTGAGCACCTGTTGCATAAGTAAATGTTGTGCCACTCACTACAAGGTCGCCATGTTCCGGCAAATCAACTGCAGAAATCGATTCATTGACATCGGGCTCTGCATCCATGATGCCGTAAAGCTTCTTCAACGCAGCGCCGGCAGATTGCATGGTGTTGTACAACTGCGATAATTGTTGTACGGGGTCGAACAAGTTGGCAAGGAGCAACACAAAAGCCACCACTGTTCCTACCGACACACTTCCCCGATGCACGAGCCAACCGCCCATACCCACAATGAGCGCAGAGGCAAAAATGCCTGAGAACTCAACGAGTCCGAAATACCACATGCTCACTTTCACACTGTGCATGTGGCTCTTGTAGAGCGCATTGTTTGACGCACGAAAGCGCCGTACTTGTTCTTCCTCGCGGGCGTAAGCCTGAATGACTCTCACTCCGGTAATTCCCTCTTGCAAAGCAGAGAGGTTTGCGCCAACCCGTTCCCGCACATCGAGATACGCCTTATTGGAATCGCGCTGAAATTTGATTGATGCGGCGAAAATGACTGGCATGACAAGCAACGCCACAAACGTCAGTTCCCACGACAAGGTGAAGAGCAAAATAACGGCGAGAAAGAGAAGGAAACCTGCAGAGATGAACTGAAGCAAACCCCACTGCACCAATTCACTCATGCTTTCAATGTCGGCAGTCATACGTGCAACCAAAACACCAGCTTTTTCCCGGTCGTAAAAGGCCATTGACTGTTTTTGCATTTGGGAAAACACACGCAACCGCAAAACTCGTAAGAGGTTCTCGCCTGCGCGGTTAATGAAGATGTATTGAGCTCGCCCAAAGCAATAAGCAATGCATGTCACCGCAATGTAGGCAATGACCGAGATATTGAGCGAGCGAGTGTTCTTTGCGCGGATTCCCGCATCAATGCCATGGCGAACGAGCACCGGGCCTGCCAATGTGCACAAAGTGACCGCAATAACGCAGCTCAGCGCCGCAACCATTGTTTTGCGAAATGGTGCGGCCATGGCAAGTGTGCGGCGCAAGAGATTGCGTGCCTCATCGCGCGATACACGATCTTCTGCCGACACGGCTCCGCCGCCCCACATGGTTATTCGCCCACCATTTCGCTGGTGCGTGCGGCAATGTTTTTTTCTTGGGCGGCAAGAACTTCGCCATACTTTGCATTGGTGGCAAGCAAGTGCGTGTGCTCACCAAAAGCAACAATGCGACCTTCATCGAGCAATGCCACCTTGCTGGCAAGTGCAATCGTTGCTGGCCTGTGCGCAATGACCAAAGTGGTACGACCACGCATCACCGTGGTCATCGCCTCGCGTATTTCATTTTCTTTAGCCGGGTCTACTGCCGATGTTGCATCGTCGAGCACCAACACCCGAGGGTCGGCCACAATGGCTCGTGCAATGGCAATACGTTGACGCTGCCCACCCGAGAGCGAATATCCACGCTCGCCGAGCACGGTCTCGTACCCATCGGGAAGTTCCAAGATGAAGTCATGTGCACCAGCTAAACGCGCTGCTGCCTCAATGCGATCTTGCGGGGCGTTGGGTTCTGCAAAGGCAATGTTGGCAGCAACGCTGTCATTAAACAACAACGTATCTTCAAAGACCACCGCAACGGCTCGACGCAGTTCCGACAAACGCAGTTGGCGTATATCGATGCCGTCAAGTGTGATGCCGCCAGATGACGTGTCGTAAAAACGCAACAGCAAACGCGCCAAAGTACTCTTGCCGCTGCCTGTTGCCCCAACTATTGCTACCGACTCACCGGGTTGAATAATGAGATCTAAGTTGCTCAGCACTTCTTGACCATTGTTGTAGCCAAATGACACGTCAGAGAATGTCACTGCGCCCGTAAAAGCAGAGCTAGTTCTACTAGGGAGTGCTTGTGGTTTTGGCGGGTCGGCTACGGCGGGTTCTGTAGACAGCACTTCATTCACACGCATGAGTGCTGCTGCAGCTCGTTGGCCAAAAGCAACGGTCATACCAATGTTGCGTAATGGCCAGATGAGCATGGTGAGGTAACTATTAAATGCAACAAGGTCGCCCACACTCATTTGACCGTTAATGACGCGGTGCCCACCAATGCCGAGAACAGCAATGAGACCAATTGATGGCAAGAGGTCGATGCCCGGCAAAAACTTGCTACGAATTTTTGCTGCTCCAAGCGAAACTCCACGAATGTCGTTCGCCTCTTTTTCTAACTTACGCATTTGTGTTGCTTCGGCACCAAAGCCCTTCACCACACGAATACCCGAAACACTTTCTTCTACAACGTTGGCAAGTTCTGCTTGTTCCGCTTGAACCGCAAGAACCGCCGGATGAATGCTGTTGGAAAAGCGTCGCGCCGCCAAGTTGATAAAGGGCAAAGGTGCAAGCGCAATAATGGCAAGCATGGGCTGGCTCGTAATGAGAATGATCATGACTGCGACCACCATGGCCACATTGGAAATGGTGATGGGAATCATCACAACAAAACCCTGAATTTGACCAAGGTCGCTTGAAGCACGGCTCATCAGTTGACCCGTTTGGGTCATGTCGTGATATCCAATATGCAGACCTTGCAAGTGTGTAAAAAGACGCTCGCGCAATGAACTCTCTGTCCATCTACTTTCGCGAAAGCCAATCCACCTGCGCCATGCAGAGAAAAAACCTGCAATGACTCCTGCACAAGTAATTGCCCCGGCCCAGAACAGCAATGAACCGCTTTGTTCAATGCCGCGGTCGACCCCCAGTTTGAAAAGTTGCGGAATTGCAACCTTTCCCGCGCTCCACATGAGCCCAATGGCCACGCCCTGCAACAAACCTTTGCGCTGTTCGCGTAGCACTTTACGCAGTAGTTTCCAACCCTCTGCGGTCGCGGGGCCGTCGTGTTTGTGGCTCTCCGCTTGCGACATCGCTTCTACCGTACCGTTTCGGCTCTACCCGCTGGTAGCCCACCACATGATTTCCGTCTAATATCACTCCATGACTGCACTCGAATCACAACCCTTTGCCGACTACAGCCCCTTTCTTCGCGGAGCCTACGGACCCGTCTTCGACGAAATGAACGAAGCCAACTTGCGCGTCACAGGTGAAATTCCTGCCACACTCACCGGCGTGTACATGCGCAATGGTGCGAACCCACAGTTCGCCCCCATGGGTCGTTACCACTGGTTCGATGGTGACGGAATGATTCACGCTGTGTATTTAGAAAACGGCACAGCGCGCTACAAAAACAGGTGGATTGAAACTCCTGGTTTGCGCCACGAACGCGAACAAGAAAAAGCACTCTTTGGCGGCATTCTCAATTTCCAATTCCCACCTGAAGACATCATGGCCGAATGTGGCATTTTTAAAAATGCAGCGAACACCAACATCATTCGCCATGCCGACAAAATTCTTGGCCTGTGGGAAGGTGGTCCACCATCGGAAATTACCCGTGAGCTCGACACTGTTGGCATCATGGACTACGCCGGAAAACTTGAAGGCTCCATGACTGCTCACCCGAAGTGGTGCCCCGAAACCGGTGAACTCATCATCATTGGCTACGACCCCATTGGCGGACAACCCTTCTTGCGTTACCACGTTGCCGACAAACACGGAAACCTTGTGCACAGCACACCCATCACCATTCCTGAAGGCGTCATGATGCACGACTTCCTCACCACTCGCAACTACTCAATCATTTTCGACTTGCCTGCAGTCATTGCAGCAGCAATGGAAGGTAAGTCAATGTGGCAGCCAGATCTTGGTGCACGCATTGGGGTGATGCCTCGCCATGGCAGCGACGCCGACGTGCGTTGGTTCGACATTGACCCCTGCTATGTATTCCACTTTTTGAATGCATGGGAAGAAGTCGGCAGCGACGGACACGAGCGCATTGTTGCGTACGGCTGCCGTATGCCAAACGTCGACCTCGACTTTGAATCAGTTGGTGACGCTCCTAGTGGCATTGCTGCGGTAGACGGCGTAGGTATGGCCAAGTGGACCATCGACCTCACCACCGGCACCGTGAAAGAAGAAATGATTCACGACCTACGGAGCGACTTCCCGCGCTTGCACGACGACCTCTTGGGTTTGAAGCATCGCTATGGCTTTGCCTCAGCAACCCTCGATGGCCCCATGGGCCTGGGTTTCAACGGCATCATTCGCTACGACCTAGAAGGTGGCAGCGACCAGACCTTCGCCTTCGGGCCAGGCACCACTATTGGTGAGGCCGTTGTTGCCGATGACCCCACACGTCCAGGTGAACTTGGCGCATATGTCATGGTGTACGCCACCGACCTTGCCGCTATGACCACCGACTTTTGCATCTTCAACGCTGAAGATATTGCAGCAGGCCCTGTTGCCCGCGTGCACCTGCCACAGCGTGTGCCTGCAGGGTTTCACGGCAACTGGATGCCCGGCGCTCACTAGCATGTGACACCTCGTTGGCATGATTTTTTCATGACAACGAACACCACACTCCCTGGCTTCACTCCACGCCATACACGGCTGTCTCGTCATACGCGTGAGTTGGGGCTTAAACACATTGCGCTCATTAAGGCTCAGCTTGCTGAACAAGCTCGGTGCGAAGAACTTCAACGCACCGAAAAGGAAGCTCAACGCTCCACTGCGGCTTAGTTTTCGTTAACGTTTGCTTCTCAAGAGAAGCGAGCGAGCAACATGACAACACCAACACTCAACCTCGGCCCGGTGGGCATTTTTACTGGCGCATTTGAAACTCAGCGTTCACCCATTGTGCGCGAAGGCATCGCAGCTCTCGACGAGCGCGGTTGGCCAACACTATGGATTGGTGAATCGGTGAACCGCGAAGTGTTTGCCAATGCCATGTTGCTCTTGAACTCCAGCAAAAACATTCGCATTGCATCGGGCGTTGCCAATGCACAGGTGCGCACTGCCCTTTCCATGCACAGCGGATGGATGGCAGTTTCTGAAGCACACGAAGGTCGATTTGTGTTGGGCATTGGCGTGAGCCATTCCACATTTGTGAACCGCGTTCTCGATGCCGCATACAACACTCCGCTTACCCTCATGAAGAACTATCTCGACACCATCGATAAAGCCACGTACATGGGCCCCACACCAAACACCACTCCACATCGCATGTTGGGCGCACTGGGTCCACGCATGGTGGGTCTTGCTGGCGAACGCACATCGGGCGCACTCACCTACTTCATGCCACCCGAGCACACTGCACTCGCCCGTGGCGATATCGACAGCACCAACACTGCAGCGAACCTTGCCGTCGAACAAATGGTTGTATTGGAAACAGACAAGGCAAAGGCTCGCGCTATTGCCATTGCAGGTATGACTCGTTATTTACGCTTGCCGAACTACACCAACAGTTTGAAGCGTGTTGGTTTTACCGATGCCGATATCGACGCAGGCAATGGCGAACCTTCTCAACGCCTCATCGATGCAGTCATTGTGTGTGGTGACGAAGCAACTATTCAAAAGCGCGTTGCCGAGCATCATGCTGCAGGCGCCAACCATGTGTGCATTCAAGTACTTACCGACACACCACAGGTGGTGCCCATGGCGCAGTGGAATCGCCTCGCTGATGCCTTGCTATAAAATTACGATGCGCTAGGGCTCAGCGCCTTCACAGCATCCCAATGGCTCAGCTCTGGGTCGAAGGCCATAATGGCAATAGAACTTGTGGTCACTCCGTTTGCGAAGTACTGATCAATTTGTGCGCGGCACTTTTCAGGCGAGCCATGAACAATGAGTTGGTCGACCACTTCATCGGGAATAGCAGCAAGTGCAGCTTTTCTGTCGCCAGCTTTCCATGCATCCCACATGCCTTGGAACGCCGGGCCACGACCCAGCCATTCGTGGAACTGTGCATACACAGGTACGTTCATGTAGGCCGTAATGGCAAACCGCGCAGCCTTGCGCACTACTTCGGCATTTTCACTTGGGCATACGAAGATACGACACACAATTTCTTTCGGCACACCATTTGCGGCGCCATTCACCACTGCCGCAACTTTTTTCACATCTTCTGCCGAGAGCCAGTTGATGATGGTGCCGTCGGCTTCACGAGCGGCCAAGCGCAACATTCCTTCGCGTAAAGCAGCAACAAGAATCTTTGGCTTCACTTCAGGCTTCACGCCTAAACGGAAACCATTGATTTCAAACGTGTCGTACTTTTTGACAATTTTTTCACCCTCGAAGGAGTCGTGAAGAAAACGCACAATGTCGCGCACTTTCTTATATGGCTCAACAAAAGGTACGCCATTCCATTTTTCAACAATGACGTTGCTCGACGAGCCAATGCCAATGGCAAAACGACCAGGTGCAGCATCGGCAAGCGATGCAACGCATTGTGCAAATGCAGCCGGTGAACGTGTGAACGCAGGAACAATTGCTGTTCCTAAACGCAAACGTGGTTCCCACGCAGCGGCCATTGCAAGTGGAGTAAATGCATCGGCGCCGTCAGACTCGGCAGACCAAATATCGCTATAACCGAGGTCGGCTAATTCACTGAGTTTTTCACGATGTGAATGGAGATGTCCGGGGAGTGGAACAGTCATTCCGTTACGGCGAGGTATGGCTTGGCTCATGAAACTTCCTTATCTGTAGGCACTTCATCTTTCCAGAAACGCACGATGCAACTTTGACTGGCGGTTGCCATGAGGGTTCCATCTTCGGCATACATATGCACAAGACCATGGGCAAAGCCACGGTCGATGGCATGAATACGAATATCGAGCAATACCCATTCAGTAGGCACCAGGCGCACCACACGCAATGTGTTGTCGAGGCTGTTGCCACCACCACGAATTCCTAAGGCTTGGCTGACGCCGAGGGGGATGTAGTCGCCCAGCACAGCAAGCGCACTGGCGTCGACACCTTGAATGACACCGGGGATACGTGCCCACATGAGCGTTTGGCCATCACCCACCGTTTTATCAAGCGTGGCAATTTGACGACCCTTCACAAGCTTTTTTTCAATGCGTTCGTTAATGGAACCTTCTTGGAGGCCGCGATGAATGAATAACGGGCAGTCATCTGGGGGTGGCACGGTTGGCATCGTTTCGAACTGACCGCGGAGGTCGAGTGGGCGATCGCCGAGTGCGGCATTGACGGTGAGAATTTCTCGCTCCCCCACATGGCACACAGCGCGCGCTTGGGTCATTTGATGCCCCGACACCGACACGGTGACGTCAATATCCATCACTTCGCCTGGTCGTGCATAGGAAAGGTACTGAGCAGTGGCCCAAATGAGGTTGCGCCCCGTCGTGGCTTCCATTGCAGAAATTGCCGCAGCAAGCCCACAGCCACCAAAAAGAAAATTAACGGAGGTGGAGATATGAGGAACCACCTCTAAGTGCCAGCGGAAGGGATTATGGCTACTTTTCAGCCCAAGAAATTCAACAGTGTCCATACCCCGACGACGCTAATACGCATGAGGCCAAAGCGTTGTAGTTTGCAGTGATATGTCAGACACATCCTCACACAGCACCCGCGAATCTTGGCAGGGCGACGCATGTTCCCTCGTCGAAGAATTTCGCGCCAAACGCCGCAGCCCTGCTGAAGAACTTGCGGCCACGCTGCGTGATATCAAAAAGAGCGACCTCAACGCATTCAGCTTCATCGATGCAACCAGCGCTCATGCTGCGGCACAAAATGCCGACACTTCGCTCCCCTTTGGCGGTGTTCCACTTGCAGTTAAAGAGTTAGACGCAGTACAAGGTTGGCCCGACACTTCCGCGTGTGCAGTATTTGCCGACCGCGTTGCCAAGCACACTTCAATTATGGTGCAGCGCTTACAAAACGAAGGTGGCATGGTTCCCTTTGGGCTTACCACCGCAAGCGAGTTTGGCGGCGTCAATGTCACCCGCACTGTTTTGAATGGAGCTACGCATAACCCGTGGCGCACGGGGCTTACTCCTGGAGGTTCTTCGGGTGGCAGTGCCGCGGCTGTTGCTGGTGGTCTATGCACAAGTGCAACAGCAGGTGATGGCGGCGGGTCAATACGCATACCTGCTGGCTTCACGGGGCTCGTTGGTTTGAAAGCAACGTATGGCCGCATTCCACGCGCACCACGGCACTACATGGGAAACCTCACCACCACAACCGGTTGCGTATCGCGCAGTATTCGCGACACTGCTCGATGGTTCGACATTGCTAACGGCCACGATGCACGTGACCCTTTCAGCTTGCCGCGCGATGCAGGGTGGGAAGATGCGCTGGGCACGTTTTCACTGCGCGGACTACGCGTTGCAGTGGTGCCGAATTGGGGTGGCGCTGTTGTGTCGCCACAGATGTGGAGCGTGTTGAATGAGACCGCAGAGTGGCTCATTAGCTCGCAAGGTTTACAACGCATCGACACCGTCAACACCGATTTGCCGAGCATGGGTGCTGCCTGGTCGATTTCCGGCATGATTTCTATTGCTGCTGAACTCGCAGAGTTTTGGCCCGAGTGCGCCGACGTACTCACACCAGAAATTCGCATGGGCTTAGAGTTCACAAGCGGTCTCTATAGCTCGGCTGCGCGCGACAAAATTGAACAACGTCGCATGAAGTTGAATGAGCGTATGGCTGCCATTTTCTCTGAAGTCGATATTTTGCTCACTGCAAGTAATCCCGACATTGCCTTTGCAGCAGAAGGACCACTCCCCGATACTTTCGGCGGAGAAAAAGGCGGTGCGGCCAATAATGGCAAGCTCACTTTCCCGGCAAACCTGCACGGCAACCCAGCACTGTCTGTTCCAGCAGGTCAAGTAGATGGTTTACCTGTTGGTCTACAAATTGTGGGCAAACATTTTCAAGAACAGATTCTTCTTGAGCTCGGTTTAGCAATTGAGCGAGCACGACCATGGCCACTAGTGGCTCCATCTGCAACGATATAAACAGTTTTACTTTTGGGGAGAGAAATGACTACGAACAAAGGACCACTCGCGGGCATCAAAGTTGTCGACATGTCGGTAATGATTTCCGGACCACTCACCGCAATGATGCTTGCCGACTACGGTGCAGACGTCATCAAAGTGGAGTCTCCAGGTCTTGGCGACCTCATGCGATTTCTCGGCACGAGCAAAGGTGGCATGACTGGCTTGTTCTCACTCAACAACCGCGGTAAGCGCGCTATTACGTTGAACGTGAAACAAGCCGAAGGTCTTGATGTTCTCAAAAAGCTCATTGCTGAAGCCGACGTATTCATTCAGAACTTCCGCCCGGGCGCAATGGACCGTTTAGGCCTTGGTTACGACGACGTGAAGAAGTTCAACCCCAATCTTATTTACGTGTCGGTGAGCGGGTACGGGCCAACTGGGCCCAACAGCCATCGTCGCGTGTACGACAACGTCATTCAAGCCGCAAGCGGCATGGCATCAGTGCAAACCGACCCTGCAACAGGTGCACCCAGCATGTTGCGCAACTTGGTATGCGACAAGGTCACCTCATACACCGCAATGCAAAGCATCACCTCTGCACTGTTTGCCCGCGAACGCGGCATTGCTCAAGGCCAACACCTCACCGTTGCCATGCTCGACTCTGCAGTGGCCTTCCTCTGGCCCGACGGCGGCATGGATGCCGCACTGCTCGATGACGATGTCACCCGCATGCCCACACTTGGCTCTAACTACTCGGTGACCACTTTGTCTGACGGATATTGCGCAGGCTCTGCAGTAAGTGATGCCGAATTCCGTGGCTGGTGTGCAGCCCTTGGTCATGAATCCATTGCCGATGACCCACGCTTTACCTCAGCAAAAAATCGCGGCCTCAATATGGAAGCACTTGTGAGCACAATGGCAAAGTATGCACTCGAGGCCAACCTCGACGATTTCCTGCGCGTTGCCGAAGAGAACGATGTACCTGCGTCGCGCGTTAACACCATTGCCGACCTGCCGTCAGACCCACAAATTGTTCACAACGAAGTGTTTGTTGAACGAGCACACCACACTGCAGGAAACATGCGTGAAGTACGCCCCGCAGTTGTCTTCTCCGACACCAAACTACGCGTGAGCCGCCCAGCACCAATGGTGGGAGAACACAGCGATGAAATTGTGAGCGAACTTGGCCTCGATGCTGCGCACTTGCGCTCTATCGGTGCTATTTCGTAATTGAACGACCAACAATTTCTTTCATAATTTCGGTGGTGCCACCGTAAATGGTTTGAATACGGCTGTCGGCCCATGCGCGCGCAATGGGGTATTCCATCATGTAGCCATAGCCACCGTGCAACTGCAAGCAACGGTCGACCACTTTGTTTTGTAGTTCAGTCGTCCAGAACTTTGCCGCAGCTGCTTGTTCTGCAGACAGCTTGCCTTCGCAGTGCAGTTCTACACACCGGTCGACGTACACCCGAGCAATTTGCACTTCGGTTGCGAGTTCAGCCAGCAAGAACTTGCTGTTTTGGAACTGCGAAATGGACTGACCGAAGGCTTTACGTTCTTTGGTGTAATCGAGGGTCCAGTGCAATGCTGCATCGGCAACTGCAACAGCACCAACAGCAATACCGAGACGCTCTTGGGCAAGGTTGGTCATGAGATACACGAACCCATTGCCCTCTTCGCCTAAGAGGTTTTCTGCCGGTACTTCAACGTCGGAAAAGAACAGTTCTGCAGTGTCTTGAGCATGCATCCCCAACTTGTCGAGGTTGCGACCGCGTTCAAAACCTTTCATGCCACGCTCTACAAGAAGCAATGAAATACCGCGGTGACCTTTTTCCGGATCGGTGCGACACACCACAATGACCACATCGCTGTTGATGCCATTCGAGATAAATGTCTTGGCACCATTCACAACGAATGCACCACCTTTTTTAAGACCCGTGGTATGAATGCCAGCCACGTCACTTCCCGTATTGGGTTCGGTAATTCCGAGAGCGCCAATTACTTCACCAGTAACCATGCCTGGCAAAAAGCGTGAGCGTTGTTCGTCGTTGGCAAGACCCAAGAAGTACGGCAACACAATGTCGTTGTGCAATGTGATTCCGTTCGCACTACCAATGACACCTGTGGCACCAATTTCCTCGGCCATGATTGCCGCAAAGTGATAGTCATCGGTGTCACCACCACCGTAAGCCTCGGGAACATTGAGACCAAGAAAACCTTGTTTGCCAGCATTGAGCCACAACTCGCGAGGGGTGATGCCTGCCTTTTCCCATTCTTCGTGATGTGGCACCACTTCTTTATCGAGCCACGAGCGAAACGTGGAACGAAATTGCTGGTGGACATCATCAAAAATTGTGCGTGGGAATGCTTCCATTCCGTCAACGCTAGATGTTCAAGGCAGCATGAGAAAAACTGTGAGCGAAGTTCCTAGCCAGCAAGAACAGCACGTGCAACAAGATCCACACCAAAAGCAGTGAGAATTGCCAAATACAAGAGCCCTGTTGCCGCCATTACTGCTGAATAGCTGCGTTCTTTCAGCGCAGCCTTTGTGACCACCACAAGTACGGCTGTTGCAACCACACAGGCGATCCAGAACCAGCCAAGGGTGCCGTTCCAGCCATCATCAATGGAGCCGTTAATAACGCTCGCCATTCCTGTTGGCAACAGCATCGAAAGCACTTCTAATGGCAATGCCCAATACATCACGTCAACGAGGTCGTTCAGTAGTTTGCGGGGCATTCCTGGTTGCACCAAGTACCAGTGGCCCAAGAGCATGGCATCGGTAATAGCACCCAAAAACATTGCGCCAATCACGACACGAAAAGACGCCAACAAAGAATCGCCAAGACCACTTGCAACATCGAGTGCTCCAGCGACAACACCGATGCCACCAATGAGTGGCGCAAGTAGTAATCGGTGTGGTGGGGTTTTACGCAATGTGAGGAGTGCTAGCAGCGCTACGACGAGCGACGCGCCTTCGCGTACGGGCACCACACCCAAGGTGAGCCCACAGGCAAAGGCACCTGCAGCCATTGTTGCGAACACGCCATGCAAGAGCCACGTATAGCCTCGGCCAATTTCGCTATTGCGGGTCGTGAGCCAGCAAAAAAGCAGACCTCCACTCGCCCATTGCAGAAGTACTGTGGCCGCATCAAGTCGCATCACGTCATGCAACCTAGGCGACACAGCCTCATGAACAGTGAATTTGTGACCAAAAACTCCCTAACGAGCAGTAACGGTGTCGGTATCGCGACCCGAGCGCAACAAGGTGCCGGGTCGTGATGTAAGGATTTCGCCATTACGTACGGCTTCAACACCGTTGATGAGTACGTGGTTAATTCCTTCAGCTTCCCCATACACGCGTCCGGCGCCAGCTGGCATATCGAACTTTGTGTACACAGGGCCAGGACCAACAGTGAGTGGGTCAAGCACCACAACGTCGGCGCAATAACCCACTTCAATGCGACCACGATTACGCAAGCCGTACAAACGTGCGGGCTGCTCGGTGAGGTGGTACACCGCTTCTTCCAGATCCATAAGTTTTTCATCACGTACAGCGCGCGCAATGAGCGTGGTAGAGAAAGCGAAACTATCGATCATGTCGAGGTGAGCACCTGCATCGCTTGCACCCACAATGGCACGCTCGTCGCGCCACACTTCAACACGGCGCTTCCATGTTGCAGTATCTTGACCTTTGTCTTGGTTGGCAATGACCGTGCGCAAATTGTCATCGATGACAATGTCGACCAACAGGTCCCATGGCTCAACTTTGAGTTCTTTTGCAATGTCGCCAATGAGACGACCAGCATATTTTTGCCACTTGTCGGTAAAGGTTTCAAGCAAGATGTATGCGCCCCAGTTACCAATCGAGCGAGTAGGACCCTGTGTGCTTTGTGCCAGGCGATTCATTTCTTCACGGCCCTTCGGGTCGCGCATCATGGTGAGCTTCACATCGTCGGGAAGTGCCATTAGCTCGTCCCAACCGTTCAAAATGTCGAGAATAAAGCCGCTCTTGAAGTTCAAACGAATACGGAAGGTGTCGGGCAAGGTGAGCGCAATGACTTTGCCACCACGCTCAGCAGCAATATCGAACCCTTTCAACTGATGTTGAACAAGCTCCCAGTTCTGCGCGTACACCTGCAACAAGTTCCAGTTCAGCGGACGGTTTGCTGCGGCACTCATGTCGCCCATGAGTTCGAAGGTCTCTTGAGCAAATTCACCAACAGCAGGAATGAATTCAAGTGTGGTGCCGGGGAACTCTTCCACTACTGCGCACAGCGCGATGAGTTCTTTACGTGAACCGTGACGCGACGGAACAGGAACTCCCGTGTGGTCGTTATGGCTTGGTGACCATGTGGAAGAAAATCCCATGCCACCTGCGCGTAGTCCATCGCGCAACAAGTTGCACATTGCTTCAATTTCTTCATCGGTTGCTTCACGTTGGTTGGCAGCATCGTGCATGACTACACGGCGCAATGCACTGTGGCCAACAAGGAAGCCGGCATTCGGCATGAGAGTGCCATCGAGCGCATCGAGATATTCGGCAGTGGTGGTCCAGTCCCATGGCAGACCTTGCTGCAACGACTCGAGCGGCATGCCTTCAACACGTGCCAACATGCGCATGAGGTAGTCGCCATCTTGTGGAGTGAGTGGCGCAATGGTGAAACCGCAGTTACCGCCAATGACGGTGGTGACGCCATGTAAAGGCGATGGGCTCAGTGATGTATCCCAAAAAGCTTGAGCGTCGTAGTGCGTATGCAGGTCGATGAAACCAGGTGTTACTACTTTGCCAGTTGCATCGATGGTCTGATGTGCCGATTCGGTGATGGTGCCCACTTGAGTAATGCGCCCATCGACAATTCCCACATCGGCACGCCGGCGCACTGCGCCTGTACCGTCAATAACATCGCCACCGGTGATTAGAACGTCGAGCATGATTCCCCCATCTCTCAGGTTCTTAATCTATGCGAGAACAACCAAATCATGCGAGACGAGGTTCATAGCCAGTGGACCCTGGTCGGTCGCCACCACAATGTCTTCTAAACGCATGCCAAATCGACCCGGAATGTAGATGCCTGGCTCAATACTAAATGCATGCCCAGCAAGCAATGCTTCGGTATTGCCCGCCACGATGTACGGGTCTTCATGGGCTTCCATGCCAATTCCGTGGCCGGTGCGATGTACGAAATACTCACCGAAGCCAGCTTCAGTAATGACGCGCCGGGCAGCTTCATCGACCGATTCACAGGTTGCACCCACTTGGGCCGAAGCCACCGAAGCAGCTTGTGCTTCTTGCAACACTGCATATGCTTCCAAAATTTCTTGTGACGGCGCACCTAAATGCACACAACGCGTGATGTCGCTGCAGTAGTCGGCCATGGTTCCACCAAAATCGCACAACACAATTTCACCATGACGAATCACTCGTGCTCCTGGGTGATGATGTGGGCTTGCAGCATTCTCTCCCGCTGCAACAATGGCGAAGTTCACTACATCGTGGCCCTCTTCTAAAAGACGAGTTGAAATATCGGCCGACACTTGCGCTTCAGTGCGACCAATTAAGGGAATAAGACCCGCGTGCAACTGCGTAGCTACGCGGTCGGCAGCCGCACCCGCGCGTTGCAGTGCTTCAATTTCACTCTGCGTTTTTACTTTGCGCAAAGGCCCCACAACATCTACTGCTCGCGAGTAGTGCGCAGATGGCGCAAAGGCAAGTAGTTCTACTAAAAAGCGTGCCCACATTTGGTCGCCCACCGACACGGTGCGTGCGCCCTTTGTGAGTTGTGCCACCAATGCCACTGGGTTGTCGGTTTCGTTCCATGCAGCCAGTGTGAAGACGGTGGGGTGCAATGCAACACGCGGTGCTTCCAAACGAGGAATGACCAACGTGGCAAGACCCTCTTGCGGCACCACCAACATGGTGAGGCGTTCGAGTGGCATGGCGTGGTAACCCGTGAGATACGGCAGGTCGTGCCCAACAGACAACAGCAGCGCATCAATATTTTGCGCCTTCATCTCTTTTTGTACGCGAGCAACACGCTCTTCGTAAATACGTGTTGGCAAAGCGTGAGATTCGCGAGAGTTCATCGCACCAGTGTCCCGGCTTGGTATTCCTCAAAGGCTTGAACAATTTCTGCTTGCGTGTTCATGACGAAAGGGCCGTAGCGAGCAACCGGCTCATTGAGTGGCTCACCACCGAGCAACAAAACACTGGCACCACTTGCGCTGGTGACATGCACTTCACCTGCAGTGCGCTCTAACACCACCATTTGGCCATCAACAGCTTTTTCACCATTGACTTCTACTTCCCCACCAAACACATGCACTAACGCCGTGTGTCCTTCTTGAGGAGCCCATA
>WLST01000032.1 GCA_009711295.1 Actinomycetota bacterium
TGTCGCACTAGGAGTTGCCGAGTTCTTAATGCGCTCTGCTCCGGTTGTTGGTGTAACGGGTTCGCTCTGCATTGGGTTTAGCACTGTGGTTGTTGGTCCAGCGCTCGGAGCAATTGTCACTACCGACCTTTGGCCTTGCGGTGCTGCTGGGGCAGGAACGGTTTCAGCAACTGTTGTGTCTGGTACAACAACTGTTGTTGCAGATGCAGGCGCAGTGGTAGTTGGTGCGACGGTGGTGGTGGTTGTGGTCGTAGTTACAACAGTTGAACCAGTTCGCGTTGCACTTCGTGTGGTGTACCCGGCACGTGATGCAGAGACAGTTACCGTTGCGCTTCCATTTGCTGGCAGCCCAGTCACTGTGACGACTCCATTTGTCAAGCTGGCGGAGCCACCTGATGTCGTTGCAGTAAAAGAAAAGATAGAAGAGAAGTTTCCAAAGGCGTAGGAAACCACATTTGAATAATTCGTGATGTCAACTGTGAAACCATCACTAGTCGGTGTTGGGTCTGATAGTTCAGGGGCGACACCAGTGAGAAAATCGCTGATTGGTCCTCTTGAAACAGACAGCGCTGCTGCACCGCCGCCCGAGCCATTGCTGGCAACGACTGAGAGCCGGATGTAACGATCAACATCAGATGCACCCAATTCATAAGTAGATGCGGTAGCACCAGAAATATTTGTGTAAATGCCATTACTTGTCGCAGAACTCATCCATTGATAGGTGTACGAGGTTGGCGAATTAGTCCATGATCCATTTGTTGAGGCGGTCAGCGTCATGCCGGCTCGGTTTGTGCCAGTCACAAGGGGAACTGTTGAGTTCACTGGCGGAAACACACCACCAATGGTGATTGATTTTGTCAGTTGGTCTTGATCATTCAACAAAGACCCAGTTGTTGTTGCTGTGAGATTGCAGGTTCCTGATGCGACGATGGTGATGGCTCCTGTTGCACTTCCCACGGTGCACACCGAAGTCGTGAGTGATGCATACACAACAGGCAGTGAACCTGCATTGGTTGCCGGAGTAGCAACAGAAGCTGTTGCGCCATTCGCGCGATCGAGTGATGACGATGCATAGGTCCACCCAGTGAGAGCATTCGCAGATTGAGTGCTTGGGCGCTCATATGCTCCAACTTCACATGATGATTCTTGCGGGCGACTGAAACCATGTTGATCGTTTCCCGAGCAACCCGTCCAGAAATTTAAAGCAACACTGCCGCTTAATAGCGGAATTGTTTTGTTTGCATACCCTCGGTACGACAAATCACCGAGCTTCAGATCTGCATAACTAACAACTGCAGAGTTTGTAGCTGGCGATGCCGGATAGTTTCCCGTTAGACCCGTGCATGAATTGTCAGTGACGAGGTTTCCACGACTACCCGATAGTTCTTGATTTTCGTTACAAGCCACAGGCATGCTTGAACTACTTTGAGCAATAATGCTGTGATTAACAATAATTCCGCCATGCAATACATGTATCCCACTAAATGAACCCGTGTAGAGGTTGTCAACGAAAGTTGAATTGTTAATCGTTAATGTTTGCAAATCGTTTCCACCGGCCATGATGGCTGACCCATTGCGATAGGTAATTTTATTCTTGTAAAAGGTCGAATGATTGATGACAAGTCCAAAGCCCCATAATGTGGAAATTGCACCACCATCAAAAATTGTTGTGTTCGATTCAAAAGTTGAATTAGTGATGGTGGATGGAACCGTTAAGTTGTCTCCAATGAGCCGTGCTACAGCGCCACCATTGAATCTTGCATAGTTATTTTTAAAGTATGAATCTGAGATATTGAATTGTGATTCTCTTTCAATGAAAATTGCACCACCGCACTGAGTTCCACCGTCGCATGAGTAGCTAGGTGATCCAGGTGGAGTGGCATTGCCGTTGACGAACCCAAGGCCGCTGACATTGACAGTGATTTCAGAACCCGAACCAGCAGTGACATCGTTGTCGTGTATCATCATGATTTGGGTGGTACTAAGCCCGTCAAGTGTCGACAAGTTTGCACCGTCGCCTTCAATAGTGAGTGACTTCGTTACTTCAAGACGAGTACTGACCGAATATGTGCCTTCACAAATATGAACTGTGTTGCCACTTGATGCGGCATTGAGTGCTGCCTGAATTGCGGTATTTGTTGCACCAACAAAATCTGGTGAGGCGCAACTGGTGCCACCACCCACTGAGCCTGACGCGGAGACGTAGAGAGTTCCTCCCGTTGCATGCGCCGAATCTGGTCGACTTGCGGCCACCGGAATAAGACTCATCAGCACAATGGCGAGAAGCCCTAAGAGAGGAAATGGACGCAAATGCTTTTTGGTCATGGCCTTATGGTAATCCCAACAGACAGAGACTGTTAGTCAGCAGTCAAAGTATGTTCGTTTTGTAATGCTCCCCAAAAAATGCGTAATCTGCACACCATGGCAGCGGCAACACCCCCGAAAAAGCGCCGTTCCCCTATTACTCGGGCCGAGGGCGAGCGTCGACTCATAGAGGCTGCCTACCAACTCACCCAGGATCGCCCCATTTCAGAGGTGGGAGTGAGAGATATCGCCACGTTGGCCGATGTCAACGCCGGGTTTGTTCACACATGGTTTGGCTCAAAAAATGATCTATTCATCGCCGTTGTCAAACAACAAATAGCCGAGCTTGCCGCCGATGCAGTTCGGGCAGCACCTGGAACTGCTGCGTTGAACTTCGAAGACCCCAAAATGGTTTCAACTATTCGACTCCTGCTGTGGCTGCATCTCGAAGGTGTTCCCATACAGAACTTGTTCTACAACAAAATTATTCTTGACACTCTCACCAAGCGCTTTATCGAAATTGAAAATCTTGACCCCAAAATCGCGCGAGAAGCAGCGACTATTGCAATTTCTATGGGTCTCGCAATCGGGTCATTTGCACCCATGCTGGAGATGACAGGTGTAACAGATATTCAACCGGTCATGGACCTCTGGCGTCATATCCTGTCGCTACTAGCGAAATACCCCCCACAATGAGATTTGATAGCACCGCGTCGTAAGATCTTTCTGTGGCTATCAAACACGCATCTGGCTTATCGACACGAGATGAAATTCTTCGACTCACTGTTGAGGCAATAGATGAGGCTGGTGAAAGCGGCGTTCATGTTGGTGAAATTGCAACAGCTTCTCATGTGGCTGTAACTTCTATCTACCACTTCTTTCAGAATCGCGAAGGTCTCATTGAGGCAGCACAAGCATCACGGTTTGCGCGTGAGTTCACTATTAATGCCAATGCATTTGCAGATGAAGTAAACAATTGCGCAACTCAAGAAGAGTTCCGCGCATTGTTGAGACAATCACTACCTTACTTTTTCGGTCCCGATGGCACACGTCGCCGCGCCGATCGCGTAAATGTCTTGGGTTCCACTTACAACCGACCTTCCCTCACTGCGGCAGTGAGCGACCGCATTGTTGAGGCCACTATTGAACTCGCCAAACCATTGCGCATCGCGCAGAGTAAAGGATGGATTCGCGAGGACCTCAACATCGAGAATTTGGCAGCTTGGTATATCGCTACCATTACCTCTTACGCAATAGTTGAGCTGACCCCCGCTACACGGGAATTCAATTGGGTTGCTACTTTTGTTGAAGCAGCCGACTACTTGCTCTTTAGAGATCAGAAATAGTAATAATTTTTTCCTACCGTACAAGAAAAGTTTTTGCAGCAGTGACACCGACGGTCGTGCCTCTTATTGGAGTAAGTGACGCACGCCAAGATCCCTTAGCGAGAACAATTGTGCATGTCACCAGGGTCTTTCCTATCTTGCAGGTACCCGATTTCTGAGTCTTTTTTACACTCTGCAGCACCGCACTCACTTTGTATTTCAGACCAGAGCTCCATTTTGCGGTCACCGTCAACTTTCGCGATGCAACTTTCCAAATGACGCCTGTCGGTTTCGTAGGAGCCGCAACCGGCACGAGGGTAGTGGTGGTGGTTGTTGTTGTAGTAGTGGCAGTAGTAGTCGTGATGTTTTTTTTCAAAACCACCTTGTAGGTCGGTTGTGAAAATGTCACTGCAGGAATGCTTAATTTCAATCCACCATTGACAAAAGAAGTGGTGTACTCCAAACCGTTAATCGGAGTGAGAAGTGATTTCAAAACATCTTTGCTTTCATTTCCTTCAGTTCTCGTGACGGCTGCAGTGTTAGCAAGTTGCTCGCTACTGCCACCGAAACATGACGTAATTGTTGATTGAGGAATAAAAACCTCTAGAGCACCCGAATTGAGGGTTGACCCATCAAATTTAAAGTGGGGTCCTACTAATTTGATGTTGAGAGTTGTGCTTTCCTTACCCGAGCCACCATCACCAGAATCTGTTCCCGTGAATCCACTTGTCGCAGTTGGGCAAGGCCCCAGCAGGCTGAAGTCGTACAAGTTTGCGGTAGCACTCACAGTTGCGCCAGCGAGCTTTGAGTAGTTACTTGGGCGCGAAGACGTATCAAATCGAATTTGCCCAAGCACGACTGCTGCACGGTCAACAGATGCGGGAAGTGCAATGCATTGCGCATTGGTGTATTCCACCCCGCGGCATTCGGCATGATTGCCGTATTGGATGAGTGAAATATTTTTTGCCGGTTGCACAGCTACAACGACAGGTGAACTTGCCGAAAAACTTGTGACTTTTCCATAGAACTCTGCAGTAGTTGGCACGTCACCAGCAGTTGGAGTAAAGGTCACTTCAAATGTTTTATCCGCATAAGCACTCGTGAGTTCTTCACGCAACACACCTGAGTCATATAGACCAACTAATACCGAATACATCTGCTGGTCGCCACTTGAGATGCGACACACAGTGAGTGCGAATCCACCTGATGTGTTCAGTTGCGCTGCCACTCCGTCAATTGTCAGTGAAGCAGTAACGAGATTCCCCGAATTACATGTGGAAATGGCACCATCTGCAGCCGCCGAACGTACTCCTGTATATGAGACTCCCAATGTGAACACCATTGCCAGAAATAAACTATGAATTCTTCTGCTCATATAAATGAGTGAACTCCTTGAAGTGCATTAATGCCATATATTTTCGTACCGATGTACCGACAGTTTTTCTTGTTTTTGTTCTTTGGTACTTTCTGATGTGCCTACAATTTGGGTATGAAAGTCCCACTCACGATTGTCGATCATCTGCGCCGTGCCGAGCTTGTGTATGGAAACCGCACAGCAATTACCGATGAACCCGATCAACCCGCTGCTTCTTGGGGAACTCTCACATATAAAGAAGTCGCAGAGCGTGCTCGCGCGCAAGCAGCAGGGCTCGATGCTTTAGGTATTCCACAAGGTGCCCGTGTGGCCATGGTGAGCCATAACTCAGCACGTTTGTACACCTCGTTTTTTGGCGTGAGTGGTTTCGGGCGAGTGCTTGTTCCAGTGAACTTTCGGTTAGTGGCCGAGGAAGTGCAGTACATCGTTGAGCACAGTGGTGCCGATGTTTTGATTGTTGACCCCGAGCTCGATGAATCGTTGAAGTCGGTGACCGCCAAGCACCGCTTTGTGATTGGCGAAGAGTCAGACAGCATCTTGTATAAATATGGTGTTGAACCGCAGGCGTGGGCTCCCGATGAAGATGCCACTGCAACGGTGAACTACACCAGTGGCACCACCGCTCGCCCGAAAGGGGTGCAGCTCACCCATCGCAACTTGTGGGTGAACGCGGCAACATTTGGTTGGCAACTTGGCGTGAATGATCGCGACATTTACTTGCACACACTTCCCCAGTTTCACTGCAATGGTTGGGGCATGGTTTATGCGGTGACTGCAATGGGTGGCGAGCACGTTATTTTGCGCAAAGTTGATGGCGCAGAAATTTTGCGACGCATCGACCAATACGGCATCACCATGTTGTGTGGCGCACCTGCGGTAGCAAACATGATTCTCGATGCAGCAGCAACATGGCCAGGTGACATTCCTGGTCGCGGGCGCGTACGTATTGTTGTGGCCGGCGCCCCACCTCCAACACGCACCATTGAACGTATTGAAACTGAACTGGGTTGGGAGTTCGTTCAAATTTATGGCCTCACGGAAACCGCACCACTACTTACCATGAATCGCGGACGCAGTGAATGGGATGTGCTCACACCACATGAACGCGCTGTCAACTTGGGTGCAGCAGGTGCTCCTGCATTAGGTGTCGAGCTACGACTTGACGACGAAGGCGAGATACTCGCACGCAGCAGCATCATTATGGCGGGCTATTGGGAACAACCCGAAGAAACCAGCAAAGCAATTGTTGACGGATGGTTCCATACAGGTGATGGCGGCACGGTGAGCGACGGCAACTACATCACTATTTCCGATCGTAAAAAAGACGTCATCATTTCCGGCGGTGAAAATGTCAGCTCCATCGAGGTGGAAGACGCTGTGTTCTCACACCCCGAAGTAGCTGAAGTTGCAGTGATTGGTGTGCCCGATGAAAAATGGGGCGAGCTGGTCATGGCTCTCGTTGTGAAGGCACCCGACTCATCACTCACCGAAGATGCGCTCATTGCCTACGTGAAAACCAAACTTGCCGGGTACAAATGCCCCAAGCGTGTGGAGTTCCGCGCAGAACTTGCCCGCACGGCAACCGGCAAACTGCAGAAGTTCAAACTGCGAGAGCCGTATTGGGCAAACCTGCAACGCAAAGTGAACTAGTGCTTCTTCGGGCCGGCAACATATGTGCCGAAGTTGCGCCCACAGATGGCGGGCGCATCGCGCAAATTTTTTATAACAACCAGGAACTTCTCGTTGGTCGCACACACAAAGAACCTGTGAATACTCCCCTCACTTGGGGCTGCTACCCGATGGCTCCTTTTGCAGGGCGACTTACCCATGGTGCTTTTTCTTGGAACGAGAACCGTTACTCCACGTTGCAGAGTTATGGCCAACACGCCATTCATGGAACTGTTGTTACCAGGCCATGGGAGATCACAGAACACAGCGATACTCATGTATCCATGAGCATCACACTCGATGATGGCTCACATGCACTGTGGCCCTTTGCCGGCACCTGTGAACACAGCGTTCATGTCACACCTGAGGAAGTGAAATGTGTTTTAACAATTCATTCCCTTGAAGCATTTCCGTATCAACTCGGATGGCACCCATGCTGGAAGAAACCAGACTCTACGCATTTTGCTTTTGGTTCTATGTTTGAAAAAGATGTTGATGACATAGTGACGGGCCGCATGGTTACGCCCACAGATGGCCCTTGGGATGACTGTTTTACAGACGTCATTGCTGAACCCACACTCGTTATCAATGATGTTGCTATCTCTCTCACGAGTACCGCCGAGTATTGGGTGGTCTACGACGAACTCGCGCACACCACCTGCATTGAGCCCCAAACCGGGCCACCGAATGCCTTCAACCTCATCTCCGACAACTTTCTCGACATTGTTCAACCAAACCAAGCTGTTCGCGCTGAATTTACAATTCGCCTCGACCCGTCTATCTGAGCCCATTTCTCACTGCAGTATCTTTGGGGTATGAGCATCTCAGTCATTCAATGGGGAACGGGAAATGTCGGACAAGCCGCTTTGCGATCGGTACTTGAACACAGCAACTACGAACTGGCGGGGTGTTACGTTTCGTCCCCCAGCAAAGTAGGTGTCGATGCTGCAGACTTTGTTGGGCTACCTGCTTGTGGCGTGAAAGCAACAAGTGACATCAGCGAAATTTTAAAATTGAAAGCAGATGTTGTTTTACACATGCCTCTTTCTGGTGCACAAGTAAACGAAGACCCAACAAAAGACACCAAAGATATTTGTGCACTGTTGCGTAGTGGAAAAAATGTAATTACCACTGTTGGCTACGTCTACCCCAAGGCGTATGGCGCCGATGTTCTGCGTGAGCTAGAAGATGCATGTGCCGTTGGAGGAGTATCGCTGCATGGCACTGGGGTGAATCCTGGCTTCATGGCCGAACTTGTTCCACTTATTTTCACATCGCATTCGCAAAGCATTAAGTCTGTCTTGGTGCGCGAACATTCCGACTTTTCTTTCTATGCATCACCGCAAATTATTTTTGATGTCATGGGTTTTTCTCTCACGCCCGATGCATATGAGGAACACACTGCTCGGTATCGCAAATGGCTCAGTGGACTTTTTGAAGAAAGCGTCTTGATGATGGCTGATGGCTTAGGCCTCGAACTCGATGAACTCACCGTTGAGTCAGAAATTGAATTAGCAAAAGAAGATCTCACCATTGCCGCTGGCCTCGTTCCACAAGGAACCGTTGCTGCCCAGCGTTGGGAATGGTGTGGTGTCGCCTATGGGCGAGATGTCATTCGTTTAGAAGCCATATATAAGGTGCACAAAAGTGTGGCGCCGCAGTGGCAAAGCCCTGCGTGGGTCTGCACTATTGAGGGAACCCCGCGTTTACATTTCGAAGCTGACAAGTGGACCACCAACGGGTTAGTGGGAACGGCGATGCGCGCTTTTCATGCAATTCCTGCAGTTGTCAATGCCCCGGCAGGGGTACGCACATTTCTTGACCTTCCACTTGTGGCTGGGGCGAATGTGGTTCAACAATAAGTTGGTAATCTGAACGAATGCATGACATCGTGATTCGTGGGGGAACAATCGTTGATGGCACTGGGGCAGACGCCTTCGTTGCCGATATCGCAATCAATGAGGGGGTCATTACCCACATTGCTCCGAGTATTTCTGAAGAAGCCAAACAGGTTATTAATGCCTCTGGCCATATTGTGACGCCAGGCTGGGTCGATGTGCACACGCACTACGACGGTCAAGTGACCTGGGATGAAGATCTTGAACCATCGGCAACAAATGGTGTCACCACTTTGGTGATGGGCAACTGCGGAGTGGGGTTTGCTCCGGTGCGCCCTGGCTCAGAAGCACCACTCATCGACATCATGGAAGGTGTTGAAGATATTCCTGGCAGTGCGCTTGTTGAAGGAATGCCCTGGGGAGCATGGGAGTCATTCCCCGAGTACTTAGATTTTCTCGATACACGCAAGTTCAGCATTGACGTAGGAACACAAATTGCACACGGTGCGCTGCGTTTTTATGTCATGGGTGAACGCGGTACCGATAATGAAGATGCAACACCAGCAGAAATTGCCGAGATGGCTCAACTCACCAAAGAGGCCATGGATGCAGGTGCTCTTGGCTTTTCCACTTCACGTACTATTGGTCACCGCTCGCTATCGGGTTCACCAGTACCAGGAACTTTTGCTGCAGAAGAAGAACTCGTTGCTATTGCCAACGCAATGGGCAAGGGTGTTTTCGAAGCAATTCCTGCCGGCACCGTTGGCGCACTTGAAGCACTCGGTGGCGAAAAAGCAAAGCCAGTAGAAGAAGTAATGATGCTTGCCGATGTCTCACGCAAGAGCGGCCGCCCCATCACATTCACTACGGTGCAAATTGCAGAAGATATCGACCACTGGCGCGATGTGCTCAATGCCGTGTCGGCTGAAAACGCAAACGGCGCACAGCTGAGGCCACAAGTTGCACCGCGTGCAGTAACGGTCATGACCAGCTTGGGCACGTATCACATGTTCATGCGCAAAGGCACGTACTTACGTGAAGTTGCACACCTGCCATTGCCCGAGCGCGTGAAGGCAATGCGCGACCCAGCAATGAAAGAAGCCATCATCAACGACCGCAGCGTGCCGTCGGAAAATGCTGGATCCATGCAGGCCGTTGTGGGCCTATATGCGCGCGCATTGAACGCCACTTTCTCATTGACATTCCCCATTAATTACGAACCACTGCGCGAAGAGTCGGTAGTGGGTCGTGCAAAGGTGCTTGGAGTTTCTCCAGAGTCACTCATGTACGACTTGTTGTTAGAAAACGAAGGAACTGCTTTCTACGCAATTTTTGGCTCAAACTTTGCGAAGGGCGACCTCAACGCAAGTCGTGAAATGTTGCTGCACCCCGACACCATCACAGGGCTTTCCGATGCTGGTGCTCACGTGAGTTTCATTTGCGACTGCTCCATGCCCACCTTCCACCTCACGCACTGGGTGCGCGACCGTAGTCGTGGAGAGCGCTTGCCACTCGAGTCAACTGTGCGCAAACTCACGAAGAACAATGCCGATCTTTACGGTCTCAACGATCGCGGTTCGTTGGAAGTGGGCAAGCGTGCCGACGTCAATGTCATCAACCTCGACAAGCTCACTATTCAAGCTCCGTTTGTTCGTAAAGACCTGCCCGCTGGTGGTTCGCGCATTTTGCAGCCATCAACTGGCTATGCAGCAACATTGGTGAATGGTGTTGTTACTCGTTTGAACGATGCCGACACAGGTGCTCGCCCTGGTCGACTCGTGCGTAGTTAACAACTACGACATCAACGTCAGACCACCGTCAACAACAAAAATTTGTCCTGTTGCATATTTGGTGCGTAACAATCCAAGTGTTGCCTCGGTGCAATCATCTGGTGTTCCCGACCTCTTTAACGGAGCAGACTTTGCAACATTGGTATGCATGGCATCCCAGTCGGCAGTCCAGGGAGTTTCAATGAGGCCAGGTGCAACTGCGTTAATGCGAACTGGCCAGCAACTCTTCGCCATCAACTTTGTCATTTGATTCAACGCTGCCTTGGTCATGGAATACGCCATCGAACTTCCCACCTGACGCACACCAGCAATTGAAGTGATGTTGACAATGTTGCCGTCTTCGCTCTGCTTCAAATATGGAATGGCTGCCTTGCTCAAATACCAGGTTCCATAAACATTCACCTCAAATGTTTTCAAAAAGATCTCGTCGGTGAGTGCTTCAAGGTCGTGGTGAGGAACCGGAGTAGTCCAGCCAGCGTTGTTGACCAAAATATCTAACTTGCCAAATGCCTTGATTGTTTGATCAAGCAAGTTCAGCGCTTCGTCTTTTTTCGAAATATCAGCACGAATATAAATGGAGCCATTCGGCAGCGACTTCGCCACAGCCTCCCCTGCCTCAACAGATGAAGATGAATTCACCACAACGGTTGCGCCAAGTTCGGCTAAACGCCGAGCAATGGACTCACCAATTCCGCTCGATGAACCAGTAACAATTACGACTTTTCCTTGGAATTCCGACATGGTGAAACATTACAGTGAAGAGATGGAACTTCAGATTCGCAACCAGCCCGCCTTTTCCACCGCCCGCGCCACCCTGCAACCCAATGAGCAAATGCGCCTAGAGTCGGGAGCCATGATTGCCATGTCGCACGACATGGTGGTGGAAGGAAAAATGGAGGGTGGTTTTTTGAAATCCCTCAAACGCTCTGCCCTCGGCGGAGAGTCCTTTTTCCAAACCACTGCAACAGCAGGGCCAAATGGCGGATTCGTCGACGTTGCTATGGGCCTTCCTGGTGACTCGGTTATTTTGCAATCCACAGCAGCAGCACCATGGATTTTGTCGCAGTCATCGTGGATCGCTTCTTCGATGGGTCTCACACTTGATACCAAATGGGGGGGCATGAAGTCTCTCTTTGGTGGTGAAGGTGCATTCCTTGTTCATGTGAGTGGCGACGGCATTTTGCTTGCTGGTGCATATGGAGCAATTGAAGTTGTCACTCTTGCTGCCGGTGAAAAAATTGTGATTGACAGTGGACACATGGTTGCAGTACAAGCTTCGGTCACCATGTCACTCCATAAAGCAGCCACTGGTTGGATGAACAGCATCACTTCTGGCGAAGGTTTGGTGTTTCATTTTGAAGGGCCAGGTGAGGTGTACACCCAAACGCGTAACCCCAATTGGTTTAGCCGTTTCGCTTCGGCATCACACTCACACGGAACTCGCTAGCAATGCCCGTACACCAAGTAGGGCATACCAGCACTCTTGTCATAGACGACAAACGCGACAACCGCATGCTCGGTGTTGATGTTTGGTACCCCGCTGATGCAACCCCAGAAAATGATCAGACGCACTACGAGTTACTTCCTGGTGTTTCCTTACCTTCAGCAACAGCGTTTGAAAACGCTTCTCCTGCATCAGGAAAGTTTCCTCTACTTGTGTGGTCACACGGTCGCACGGGTTTGCGCTTCAACTACAGCCAACTCTGTGAAGCCATCGCTGCTTTTGGATTCGTAGTTGTGTCAAGCGATCATCCGGGCGACACGCTCACCGATTGGATGACGGGGCAAAACGTTGATGACGAAACAAATGATAAACAGCGCCTGGGTGACGTCAGTTTTATTGCTGACTGCGCACTAGGAACACGTGGTGAACTCATGGTTGGTCTTTCCAACATCGTTGACGAGAACAACATGTTCATTGGCGGGCACAGTTATGGTGGCCTCACTGCGCTCATCGCAACAACTGGAATCCACGGCATGCCTGCAGAGAAACGGTTCAAGGCAGCCATTGGTGCTCAGGCATATACGCGCATTCTCCCCGCCGAACTCATTGCATCTGTTCCCGTGCCTGTTCTCTTGCTTGTTGGCCTCGGCGACATCACCACCCCACCAGCAACCGACGCCGAGCCTGCGTGGGAAATTCTGAGCAAGAGTGCGCTGCCCCATCGCCGCCTCAACTTGCCCTATGGCGGCCACCAAGCATGTAGCGACTTTTCCTTATATATGGAGCTCGCACCAGGCATCGAGGGCGTGCCCCAACTTGTCCTCGACTACTTGCAGTCCATTGCGGCCGAATCCCCCACGGGTTTTGAAACCACGTGGCGCGCCACGCTGTCTGAGCAAATTGAGGAAATGAAGGTTTTTCTCTCTGCTCACGTGTAGTTCGACTGTTCTGCAGCCCCCAAAAATCTTCTAGGGTTACCTCATGTCACGCATCTCCAAACTCACCGTTGACCAGTTAGATCCCGACCTTCGCCGCATGTCACGTGCCGACGACAAGACGCCACTTGAACTTGGGCTCACTCGTATTTTTGGGCATTGCCCTGAAATGGCAAAAGGTCTTTCAGCATTTGCAGGTTCATTGAAAGTGAACCGTACGTTGCCAGAGCGTCTCGTCGAACTTGTTCGTTTGCGCATTGCATTCCATAACCAATGCCGCAGCTGCATGGCCATTCGTTATACCGACGCATTGAAAGATGGCATCACTGAAGACTTGGTGTGCTCACTCGAAAAGCCAATGGAGGCAGACGGCCTCACCGATGCAGAAAAAATTGCTATTCGCTACGGTGAACTTTTTGCGACTAACCATCTCGCTATTGACGATGCTTTCTACGACAAGTTGCGTGAATACTTCACCGAGCCACAAATTGTGGAACTCGGTTTGAATGTTGCAATGTGTGTTGGTGTTGGTCGACTCTCTGCAACATGGGACATGGTGGAAGAACTCCCCGAACGCTTCCGTGCCGATGGTGAAGTCACACCATGGGGTGCCGACGCAGTCATTATGCGTTAATACGTCACATCGTCTTCGTAACTGAGTAAAGATGGGGTATGGCTACTTCATCCAGTGGTGTTCTCACTAGCGCCCAAAAACGTATTGCTCTCGTTGCTCACGACAACATGAAGCCACAAATGTTGGAATGGTCAATGCACCATCGTGCTGAATTGAGCAACCACATCCTGGTAGGTACCGGAACCACCGGACGTATTATTCATGAACACACTGGGCTCGACATTGAACGTCTGCGCAGTGGGCCACTCGGTGGCGACCAGCAACTGGGCGCCCGCATTGCCGATGGTCTTGTTGACGTATTGCTCTTTTTTTGGGACCCGTTGGAACCCCAGCCACACGACCCCGATATCAAGGCGTTATTGCGCATTGCTGCGGTCTGGAACATCCCCGTGGCGTGTAACCCATCAACTGCCGACTACATCTTGTCGTCACCAATGATTAGTAGCACTTATAACCGCGCTACACCTTTACTTGACTAACATATGGATTAACCCCGATGAAAGACAGCACTGTGAACCCCCTCTCACAATCTCCCTCACACCCCGTTGGTGACCTCGAAAATATTGCAGCAATCGGTAATGCATGGCGCGACATGCGCCGCGGTGCAGCTGCTTCTTCGCTACGTAGCAAACTTTTTGGCGAAGGCGAGTCGGCCCTCGACCCTGGTCAAGTCGATACTCTCGACCTTCTTGTTGAGCGCGAGTTCTGGCGCATGGGCGACCTTGCAGATGCTCTACGTGTTGACCCCTCAACAGCAACGCGTGCCATTCAACGTCTGGAAAAACTTGAACTCGCTGAACGCACAACACTCCCCTCCGATGGCCGCGTCGTAACAGTTGCTGTTACCACCGCTGGTCGTGCCCGTCACAGCATCATTACCGAACGACGATTGAAGGTCATGATCAAAATTTTGAGCGACTTTGCCCCTGAAGATCAAGCAATACTTGCCCAATTACTCACCCGTTTTGTTACTTCGGTCGACAATGTTGCCGATACTTTTGAGCCGTGAAACTTCGGCGTTATTCGCTACGATAAAGACATGATTGCAGCAGAAGTTTGGCACTGGTGGATTGGTGTAGTTCTCACCGTCGTTGGAGTAGGAACCGTCCTCGCCATGGTGGCTGGGTATGTCTCTAAGGTAAGTGCAACAAAGTATCCAGGGCGCCGCAACCGTTAAGGCCGTCGCACATTGTCATGATTCTTGATGCGCAAGCACTTCAGCATCATGAACTAGTGCAAGATCTACTTTCTCGAACCAACTTCCCTTCTACTGCCGAAACACCGCATGGTGTGGCGTGCGCAGTTTCTGGAGGTGCCGACTCCGTAGCACTTCTCATTCTTGCTGTGGCTGCTGGCCACAGGGCAACTGTGTATCACGTCGACCATGGTCTCCGTGAAGGTTCGCACAACGAATTTTCAGTAGTGGAAAATATTGCTTCACGCTTTGGCGCAACAGCAATTTCTTTACGTGCCGACCTGGCAGACGGAACCAACCTGGAAGCACGAGCCCGCCAAGCTCGCTTCGCCTTGTTGCCCCCCGACGTGCTCACCGGGCATACAGCCGACGACCAGGCAGAAACAGTCCTCATCAACCTCATGCGTGGGGCAGGTACCGAAGGCCTCTCGGGAATGCGTTATACGCACAGCAAGCCAATTCTCCATTTACGCCGGCATGAAACGGAAGCATTGTGCGCAGCCTTCGATATTGCTCTTGTCAATGACCCCAGTAATTCTGACCCTCGTTTTCAGCGCAATCGTGTACGTCACGAACTCCTTCCACTGCTCAACTCCATTGCACAACGCGATGTTGCACATCTCATTGCTCGCGAATCGCAACTCATTGGCGACGACGAAAAATTTCTTCAAGATCTCGCCTCGGTCATCGACGTACTCGACGCACCAGCGCTTGCCGCTGCCCCACTTCCGCTTGCTCGCCGTGCAATTCGCATGTGGCTCGCCAACCCCTACCCACCCGATGCAGCAACTGTTGAGCGTGTGCTCGAAGTTGCCCGAGGAATTCACCCCGGATGTGAAATTGGTGGCGGGAAACAGGTGCGAAGAAGCAATCAGCGATTAAGATTGCAGTAATGCCACCGAAGCTTCGAGGAAAATGGGCTCTGGGTATACAACCCCGGAACTTCACATGGATCATTAAAGATCGTCTCGCTATTTGCGAACGCCCGGGCGGGTATGGCGTCAACCATCGTCGTGTACGACGCCAAGAAGAAATCATCTGGTTGCGCGAAAATAACTTCGCCAGCGTTTTTTCCATCATTGGTGCACCACACAACTTGCACAGTTACGAAGAACTCAACTTGCCTTATCGCCATCGTCCGCTCAGTGGCGCCGACGATATTGACCCATGGCTCGTTTCTTTCTATAACGAACTCAAGGTGCTTCTCGCTGGCGATACCAAAATCTTGGTTCACGCCGAAGAAGTGGGCGACCGCATTATTGGCATTATGGGTGGTTACATCCGTTGGAGTGGTCTTGTCGATGACCCTTCACAAGCCATCATCATCACTGAACGCATTGCTGGCCAACAATTAGATCCCTTTGCACGCGAACTCATTTTGCGCGTGCACGACCTACGTTAATTCACTTTCGCTAGCGTCTCGCTTATGAAATGTGTTGTTGTTGGCGCGGGGCTTTCTGGTTTAATCGCCGCACAAACTTTGCAGCAAGATGACCACGAAGTTCTCGTTCTCGATAAAGGTCGCTCCGTCGGTGGGCGCCTTGCAACACGGCGTATTGGTAACGCCACCTTCGACCATGGTGCGCAATTCTTTACTGTTCGCAACAACGCGTTTGCTGAACATGTTGACGTGTGGTTACGTGAAGGCGTAGTGCGCGAATGGTGCAA
>WLST01000033.1 GCA_009711295.1 Actinomycetota bacterium
CTATTCGCGTTTGGGGTTTGTCGGTGGAAACCGACCAGCAATTAGCCGGTGCCGTCATGAAAACGGGTGGCTCTATATTCCTGTGGACCATCGTCATTTTCATTTTCTTCAAGCGCTTAGCCAAGGGCTTCTACAAAGACCAGTCGTATGTGCCTGAAGAAGAAGCCCCGCTTACTTTCAGCGAGGTCGAAAAAGCTTTCTCGCAAAGCAAGCCACCCCAGGAATAGGGACGTTCGCGTCTAGTCACATCAACTGGCACTGCCGGGTGTTCTATTGCTAACAGCAACGTGTTGAGTGCAACGACACCAGGCACATGCACGGTGACGGCAACACGTGCAGCGAGCACAAACTATTTGGTGGAATCATCTACAGCCACAACTGTGACTATTGCTCGTCGAACACAAGCAGCGCTCAATGTTTCTACAGTTACCGGTGACATTTTTACAGGCATCATTGTGTCGAGCAGTGGTGGTTCAGGAACTGGTGCAGTGACCTATGGTGTCACTACTGGTACCGCAAACTGTGCGCTTACTTCTGGCGTAGTGACTGCACGTACTGTGGGTACGTGTTTACTCACTGTTACTAAGGCTGCTGATACTTACTATTTGTCGACATCAGAATCTTTCACGTTGTCGTTTGGTAAAGCCATCCCCATTTCGGGTCAACTGTCGATTCCTACAACAGGTACTGCAGGTACCGAGATTGCTTTGAGTTTCACTGGTGGGTCAGGAACTGGCGCGGTCACTTATGTTGTGTCGTCGCCCGGGACCGCAAAGTGTGTCATTACTAACGGAAAACTCATTGCCACTACTTCGGGGTCGTGCACAGTCACCACCACAAAACAAGGTGACGATACGTACCCCGACCAGGTGGTGACTTCTGAATTTACTTTCACTGCTGGTCAGATTGCTGTTCCGACTGTTTCTGAAGAGACAACCACCACAATGGCTCCTACAACTACAACCACAGTGGTGATGGGCAAAAATGGGAAGAAAAATTCAGTATCACCATCAACAACTACACCATCAACAACAACTACTTCTACAACTGTGGCAAAAGGTGCAACTGCACAGAAGCCAGCACCCGATTTGGTAGATACCGCATCGGCGCAGGGCGCAGCAACTATTGGCGGGAAAACCGCTAAAGCCACCACCACACGTGTGAACAACCAACTCATTTTCACGGCCGGCACCTTTACCGTTACTTTCGCTGGAGTGAATGCCGATGGCAGTGTGATTCCACTACGGGCCGATGGCGTGTCGGAACTTGCTCGTGAAGACATTTTTCGTTTAGATGCGAAAGGTTTCGCGGCAGGTTCGGAAGTCACAGTGTGGATGTTCTCGCAACCCCAGCGCCTCACGAAGCTCACGGTGAATGCTGACGGTTTGGTTCGCACTGCGTTGCGGGTGCCAAAATCGTTGAAAGATGGTTTGCATCACGTAGTGCTGGTGGGTGTTGACCAAGCCAAAAAAGAAGCCAAGTTCGAGTTTGGTCTTGACGTTGGTGTTCCTGCCGAGCAGTGGTGGGTATCGCGTGTGCTGTTGGTCATCCCGATCTCAATAGCGGTGTTCATCGGTTTGTGGTTACCAACATCGGTGCGTCGCCGTCGTAAACAGATGATCTAAGTAGACTCTTCACGTGTCTCGTCGACTTTTATCGCGCCGTCGCCATTCAGGCGAAGACGGTGCAGGCTGGATCTATGCCGACCTCTTTTTGGCATTGACCTTGGTCGGCCTCGGTTCGGCAATTGTCACGTCCTCGGCCCCATCTCCTTCTGCACAAGCAGCCACTTCCACCACGGTGGCGGCTACAAAAACCTTCCAATTGAGTTGCACCGAATTCGCTTTTCGCCCAGAAAGCAACTTGTCGCCCGAGGTGGGTGGAAAGCAAATAGAAACTGCAATTGGCCAAGAAATTACCCGAAGAGGTTGGGCCCCCGATACTGCTAAACCTGGCTTCGTTATTGTGATGGGTGGTTTCTCAGGTAATGAAGGCCCTGGAGATGGAAGTAACAGAGCAAAGAACTTGCAACCAGCGTTACGCAAAAGCACACCATTGTTCACTGCTGTAGAAATGCGTGCAATAGGAAGTAAGGCAGCAACAGTGAATGGCGAACAACAAGCTATTGGTGGTGCTGGCTCGTATTTGCTCGTGGTGTATTTGTTGTACAGCGGTCCGCAACTCGAAGAAGATTGTACAAAGTAGGGGTAATGCCAATTATTCAAGAAACGCAAGCCGATGCAGTGACCGCCGTCGAAAAGTGGCTCAAAGTATCGAAACAAACCAACGGGTTGGGCACGAGCGCCTCGCGCTTTGTTGACGACTTACGCAATGGGCGTAATTCTGGCGAATGGGCCAGCGTCAATATTGAACAGATCCTTCCGTATCGTTCAGAAACGCCACGCTTGTTGCAAGTCATTCGCGCGGGTGCCATGTTCTTGCCCATTTTGCTCACATGGTTGGCCTTGTCTCAAGTAATTGGCCCTTTTGCTTTATACCTACAAAATCAGCAGGCGAGTGCCAACTTCTTGTGGTTTTGGCAACAAAACCCAGGGAAATCATTTAGTGGGCTGTGGAAACTTAGCCACGTGGCACTGACCGACGCTGCAGTATTGGCGTTTCTCACCGTGTTGGTAATGCGTATTACGTGGTGGGAAACATCACGTGCCGAGCGAAGCGAACTTGTTTATATCGACATGGTGTCGGCTTTAGAGTTTCATTTCTTAGCAGTACGTAACTCGAAGGCTTAATTCCACTTAAAGGTTTTTGCCGCCACCGCTGGTGCTGCAATTGCCCACACTAGAAGCACAATCCATGACGACGTGGTGTGTTCCCCGGCCGACATCAGCGCATCGCGCAATACATCACTCAATGCCGCCGTGGGTAAGCAACGGCTAATAGCGCTGAGTGCACCCGGCAACTTGTCGAGTGGGAAAACGATGCCACCAATGAGCAACAAGACGAGGTACAAACCATTTGATGCTGCAAGGTTGACTTCGCCACGTAAATTCCCGGCAAGAAAAAGGCCAATGCCCGCAAAGGCAAAAGTGCCAAGAACTACTGCACACAGAGCAAGAAGCCAATTGGCCTGTTCTGGTGACCAACCAAGAATAAAACCTAGCGAAATCAGCAAAAGCATTTGTACGGCTTCAACAACTGCAATGGACAATGTTTTGGCAGCAATAAGACGAGTCGTACCGAGTGGTGTGGCGGCGAGGCGTTTCAAGACGAGATAAGTGCGTTCAAACCCAGTTGCTATGCCGAGGCTCACCATTGAAGTGCTCATGACGGCGAGAGCAAGAATTCCGGGAACTAAGAAATTGACGGGGTCTTTTTCATTAGTAGGGAGAACATCGACCACGCTGAAAAACCCCAGTAAAAGCAGGGGTATTCCGAGGGTTACCAGTAGTTGTTCACCATTGCGACGAACAACATTGAGTTCTGCTCGTAGTTGCGTAGTCAGTGTGCTCATTGCGTACCACCAGTGAGATTGCGGAAAATATCTTCAAGGCGCTGTGCACCAATAGACAAGTTATTGAGCGGCAAGTTTTTTGTGGTCAGCCATGTAGTGACGCGTTGCACGAGTTCAGAAGAAAATGATGTGTCGGCGCTATCGAAGCGCACTACGTATTGATCTTGTTGGTGAGTAACGACCAGCCCAATATGTGCAGACAATTCCTGCACATTGAGAGTGGGTGAAGAAGAAAAGCGGAGTTCATGGCGAGCAGAACGCAAAGTGGTGAGGGGAGCATTGGCCACTATTTTTCCATGATCAAAAAGTACAACTCGTTGCGCAAGACGCTCTGCTTCGTCGAGTTCATGTGTGGCAAGAATGACCGCGGTGCCATTTGCGGCCAGGTCGTTAATGATGTGCCGAATAGCGTCGCGGCCATTGATATCGACGCCAGAAGTGGGTTCGTCGAGAAATGCAACACGCGGGCGTGCAGCAAGGGCGAGCGCCAGCAACATGCGTTGCTTTTCGCCACCCGACAAGCGCCGCCATGTGGAAGACGCTTTTGATTCCAAGTCGACTGCAGTAAGAAGTGTGGCGGGGTCGACCCCACGGTTGTAGAGGGCGCAATATTGGGCGATGGTTTCATGTACGCGAGCGCTGGGGTAGACGCCACCTTCTTGGAGCATCACACCCACTTCACTGTGTAGAGAGGTGCGCTGCGTGAATGGGTTTTTCTCTAGTACCTGCACAGTGCCTGAGGTGGGAGCGCGATAGCCCTCGCACGTTTCAATAGTCGAGGTTTTCCCGGCCCCGTTGGGCCCAAGAATTGCCGTGACCTCACCAAACACGGCCTGAAAAGAGACGTCGTCGACGGCCACAAAGTCGCCATAACGAATTGTGAGGTTTTCAACGACGACAGCACTCATATCTACAGCGTAGGCAATGCAGTCACCGCTAACCTTGCCCTTCTGTGATTGATGTTCGCCTTTTACGTAATGACCCTGCTGTGGTGCGTGCGGCCCTTGCCCGCCGCGGGAAGCCAGATCTACTGGAACAGCTTGAGCATGCCATTTCCCTCGATGCCCGACTACGCGACATCATGCTTGAGCGCGATGCGCTGCGCCAGCAGGTAAATGGTCTTTCGAAAGAGGTGGGGGCGCTGCGCAAGGCGGGCGATACCGCTGCTGCTGAAGAGGTGATGGCAAAAAGCCGTGCTCTTGGCGATACCGAAACTGGGTTAGCTGCTGAAACAGAGCAGGTGGAACTCGCGTTACGCGATGTGTTGTTACGCATTCCGAACCTTCCTCACCCCGATGCTCCTAATGGTGCAAGCGACCACGACAACCCCTTGGTTTCCGGGCCACATCATTTGCCTACGCAATTCGCAGATCATCAAAAAGTGCCGCACTGGGAAATAGGAGCAGCACTGGGCATTCTCGACAACGAGCGTGCTGTGAAAATCTCTGGGGCAATGTTCACCATGCAACGTGGTCTTGGTGCCACGTTGTCGCGTGCACTGTGTCAGTACGCACTCGATTCAAATGCCGATGAATTTGAAGAAGTGCGCCCACCAACGTTGGTTACTTCCGCAACACTCACTGCAACGGGTCAACTTCCCAAGTTTGCCGACGATGCATTTTTCATTGAGCGTGACGACCTGTGGTGCATTCCCACTGCTGAAGTTCCACTCACTTCGTTGTATGCCGGTGAAGTGCTGAATGAAGCACAACTTCCTGCAAAGATGATGGCGTATTCACCGTGCTACCGCCGCGAAGCGGGTTCTGCGGGTCGCGATACGCGCGGCATGTTGCGTAGCCACGAGTTCGACAAAGTAGAAATACTTGCCGTTGCTACACCAGAGCAATCACCAGAACTGTTGCAAGAAATGGTGAAACGCGCCGAAAAGCTCATATCTGGGCTCGGTTTGCCGTACCGCATCATTGAAATATGCACGGGCGATATGGGTCAAAGTCATCACCGCAGTTTCGATATTGAAGTGTATGCACCTGGTTGTGACGCGTGGTTAGAAGTGAGCTCGGTGAGTTGGTTTGCTGACTACCAAGCACGTCGTGCCGACATTCGTTTTAAGCGCGGCACACAAAAGGGAACAGAAATTGCACACACCTTGAATGGTTCAGCACTTGCTGTGCCGCGCGTATGGGCAGCCATTATGGAAAACAATCGCCAAGCCGATGGCTCTGTACGTATTCCCGATGTGCTCTTGCCGTATATGCGTGGTACAACTCACATTGTTCCAAAAAGCGAGTAGTTGTGTCGCTACGTGATCGGCGTGTTCAATATGAAACCGCTGGGCTCGACCTTGCCGACCTTGCTGCTACTCCTATTCAGCAGTGGCATCATTGGTACGACGACGCGGTAGAAGCAGGAGTTGCTGAACCAAATGCAATGACCGTGTCGAGTATTGATGCTGAAGGTCAACCCGATGCACGTGTTGTTCTTGCGCGTGAAGTGAATGACGAAGGCATTGTTTTTTACACCAACTATGAAAGTGCAAAGGGCATTCAACTCGCGGGGGTTCCGTTTGTTAGCGCTGTTTTTGCTTGGCTCGACCTACATCGACAAGTGCGTGTGCGAGGAGAAATTGAAGTGGTGTCGAGTGAAGAGAGCGATGCATATTTCGCGTCTCGGCCACGCGAGTCACAAATTGGTGCGTGGGCGTCGGCTCAGTCGCAGGTCATTACAGGCCGCGAAGAACTTGACGCTGCTGTGGTCGAAATGACACAGCGATTCATGGGTGGCGATGTACCCCGGCCACCGCACTGGGGTGGGTTACGCATTGTTCCCTCCACAGTGGAGTTTTGGCAGGGTCGCCCCAGCCGATTGCACGACCGATTTCGCTATGCCTGGGCCGGCACGCAGTGGTCGATTTCCCGCCTCGCCCCCTAAACAGAGGGTTCTCGGCGCGGTATGTCCCGTAAATCGGGACATACCGCCCCGAGAACCCTTTTTTAGCCCTCAAATGTGAGTGCGGAGAGCGCTAGAGCATCGACAAGAGCCTGGGAATGGGGGTTCAGTTCGGGGCCTTCCCAGTCCCAAAACAAGGGGCTGGTTCCACGAATGCGAGGGGGAAGCTCCAATTGCACTCCACCTCGTGGGGGAAGATTCACTGGGTTCAGCGGGTGTTGCCCGCGGAGTTCTTTCGGAATCTCTTCGAGTTCGGTGCGAATTTCATAGGCCGGAAGGTGGCTACGCAGATGCCCACCAACATGTGCGGCAAGTTCTCTATTCGTGCCACCCAGTAACAGTGTTGCCCACAAGCCCATGCGACCATAACCATGGACAGTAATCACAATGTCGACATGATCAAGGAATGCGCCCAATGCATCGGAATGTTCACGCACCACTTTGTGTGAGGGAATGTGCCACTCCATGCCTGCAGGTTGATGAACTCCGTAATACGAAGCACCACTTTTTTCAGCAGCAGCTTGTGCAATGACTTCGGTCATTTCTTCGAGACCGCCACCGTGGTACGCCATAAAACCAAAAGTGCTGCGCAAGGTGAGAACTTCTTCCACGCCTTCTTGGGCAAGCAACTCATCAAACATGAGTGTTATTGCGATCTTCTGCGCGGAACTTCATGAATACGAATGCCAAGGAAATAACGATGGCGAAAATAATGCCTAACTTCCATGCGCCTTGGCGCTGCAAAAATGTTGCAATGTCTCCTTGCCAGTTTTCTACGTTGCTCACTACTGAGCCAGGCTTCTTTTCCGCAATTGCGGCATACCAATACCACGAGAGATACAAGCCGGTAAGAACCACAAAAACCGCGGCAATGCGGTCGATGTATTGAAGTCCGTTGCGCAAAACTTGGAGCAGCCCACCTTGCGCAAAGGCCAATGTCACCGTGAGCGCAGTAACGAGCATTGCCATTCCTAGGCCGTAAAGAACAACGCTCATCATTCCTGAAATAAAGCCGTGTGTAGAAATAGAGCCGAAAATAACGGTTGTGAGAAAGCCAATGGTGCAACCAATTGATGCAACTGCATATGCGATTCCAAACAAAAACATTGAAAATACCGTGCGATCTTTGCCGCCAGCAATAGCAGGTGTGGTGAACTTGGGTTTCCAACCACGCAACATTGCAAGACCCATTGCAACTAGCGCAATACCAATAACAAGAGATGCATATTTCGCGTTCTGTTCAATCCAGTTGGTGAAGAGACGTGAGATACTTCCTACAAGAAGAAACACTGCAATGAAACCGCTCGATGTTGCCGCACCAACAAGTAGTGCTCTACGCAATGTTGCTCGCTGTGAACTTTTCGGCCGTGACCCTTCCAGCCCAAGGAAATACATGAGGTATGTAGGAAGTAATACAAAGCCACACGGGTTTACTGCAGCAAGAACTCCAAGAATGAAGCTGTAGGCAAAACGTCCTTCAAGAGCAATCACGACACACCAAAATATTTCTGCATGGTTGTGGCAAGTTCAGCGGAAGTAATTTCGCCAGCGTGTTGAGAAACAATGACACCACCAGCATCAACAAAGAGTGTCATGGGGAAAGTACCAACACCTAACTGTGTCAGTAGTTCGCCATTGGGGTCGCGGACATAAATGAAGTCGTTCGACTCACTGGCGTATTCCTTCACAAAATCTTGTGCAGCAACGGCAGTGTCTTGTGGGTTCACGCCAACAAAAGAGACGTTGCCTTTTGTGCTTGCAGCCGCAGCGAGCAATGCAGGAAATTCACGCTTGCACGGTTCGCAGGTAGAGAACCAGAAGTTCACCACCATGGGCTTGCCGCGGAGGGCAGAAAAATCAACGTCTTCGCCAGAGAGATTTTTTAATGAGATGGAGGGAAATAGTTTTCCTGCCGCAGGAACATTGGTGCCAATGGTGGGGTCGGCAATAGTGAGAGAGGGGCTCAGCGTGACGGTTCCTACATCAGAGGGAGCATCGTTACCGCGGTCGCTGAGGAGCCACCCACCACCAACGCTCACCACAGCTACGGCCAAGATGGTCAGCAGCAGGCGCATGGTGCGTTGGCGGGGGAAGGTCACCTCATCAGGCTACCGATGCCACTAAGTGCCGAGGAATTGGCACTTCGTCAATGGGGCGCATGTGACGAATGTGGACGGGTGGCCGTCCGCGTGGTCGCTTCACAGCAACCACGCGGCCGTTCTCGATGAGCTCGCCGCCCCAGACTCCCCAGGGCTCGTTCTGCTCGATTGCTTGGGCGAGACAGCTCGCCTGTGAAGAACACTTGGAACAGATGGCTTTGGCGCGCGCAATATCAACATGCTCTTCAGAGAAGAAGAGATAGGTCAAGGTCCCATTTCCATCGGCGCATCGTTTTGCAGACAGAATCATCGGGGTATCGATGTTGATGTCAAGGGTGTTGATGGCAAGCATGTTGTCTACTTTCTGTTCGGTGTTCAGGTATTCGGTCGGTATTCGGTTGGTGGAAAAAGAATCGGAAAAACAAAAAAGGCCGCCGGGTGTGTTACCCAGCGGCCTCGACTTACACGTTTTTCGTTTTACGTGTTGCTCCTGTCGAGGCGCTGGCTGAATCGCTTATTCGCGAATTTCACCGCAAACGCTGGATTGCTGGCATGCCAATAACCCGCCGCTGCGCTGGTATGCGCGGATGCGGTGGAGGAGGCTGCGAAGCAGGCGAGGGCGTTTGTGGTCTTTAACATTCGGCTTTAAGGAAACCACCAATTTCGACTTGAGTCAAGCGATTTAACAAAAGAGGGATGAAACCCTTGATCCATTAGGGTTTTCCTGTGGAAGCCGCCCCCCTTGAATTCCTTGCAGTTCCCCCGCAAGGGCGCATCTTTACCGCAGCACGCAGAGTGCGCTTGGGCGATGTCACCCCCCGCGGCCGGCTGCGCCTTGACGCCACGGTGCGGTACTTGCAAGACGTTTCCCATGATGACACTGAAGACGCAAACTATGCCGACAAAGACGGATGGGTAGTGCGCCGCACTGCATTACGCATTACCAAGTTTCCTGTTTTTCAAGAGCGACTTACATTGCAAACATGGTGCGGGGGTCTTGGCTCGCATTGGGCAGAACGCTCTACGCGCATTGAGGGCGAAAAAGGTTCGCTCATTGAAGCATCGGCAGTATGGGTGCATGTTGATTTGCAAACCATGCGCCCCGCAACACTCGCAGAAGATTTTTTGGTGACAGCACGTGAAGCAGCGATGGAGAGAAAAGTAAGTGCGCGTTCAATGTTGCGCATGAAACCAGAAGACGCGGAACAACGCGATGCCTGGCCAGTTCGCTTCTCCGACATGGATGCACTTGGACACATGAACAACGCCGCATATTGGGAAGCAATTGAAGAGTGGCTAAGTGGTCATCGTGATTTTCGTGAACCATTTGCAGTGGTGCTTGAACACCTCACACCTATTGAGCCAGGCCACGATGTTTTTACAGTGACCCGCGAAGAAAAAAATCTCACGGCAATTTGGCACGAGATGAACGGCGTGATTGCCGCAGTTGCACAACTACAAAAACTCTAAATAGTTTTAGACGCGAACGTATTCGAGGAATCCATCTTTTTCGCGCACACTGAAGTCGCCAGCTATGCGCAAGTGTTCGAGGTGAGCAAAAGTTTCGCTGTCGGCCATGGGGCCTTGTGCACGTGCGGAAAAGAGATGACCAGCAATTTCCATGACGGTTGCAGGGCGATCGAATTCGTCGCCGATAGAGCGCAATTTTTCTAAGCGTTCAATGTGGTGATCTTTAATATCACGCACGCGCTCAACAACATTGGTGAATGGGTTGCCGTGAGCGGGAAGTGCAAGTTTCATTTGTGAACCAAGTTCACCCACTTTGTCGAGTGAATTAAAGAATTCTGCCAACGGGTCGACCGCGTTGGTCATGCCAGAAATGTGTGGCGTAATGCTGGGCAATACGTGGTCGCCGCTAATGAGAACGCCGCTATCGGGGTCGAACAAGCACAGGTGATCTTCAGTATGACCAGGTGTATGTACCGCAAGCCATTCACGTTTTGCCAAGGTAATGCGGTCACCTTCATCAACGCGGCGGTTGGGGTGAGGTACACCAAAGAGCCGCGGGAATTTCGCGTGCATACGCAGTTGAGTGTGGCGACGCCACGGGATGTCGTAACCCTCACCGCCCCATGGTGTTTTCCCGTTCGGACGCACAGCACGAATGTCGGGAGCATCTTCCACGTCGACATCGGGTGGTTCTTTGGGGTCCCACCACAAGCGGAAACGGCGGTGCGCAATAATTTCTGCGCCAAAATCTTTACGTAAACGACCAGCACCACCGTAATGATCGGGGTGACTATGCGTAACGAGCACAGAGTGCACCCGTCGCAAAGGAATGCCCATGTCTTTTAAGCGACTCTCTAATGCATGAAACGATTCGCGGCCCGGCAAACCTGGGTCGACGACCGCAACTCCGCGCTCATCTTCAAGCACATACATGTTGACGTGACCAAGACCGGGAAGATCGATGGGAAGTTGAGTGCGAAAAATGCCAGGAACAATTTCCACGATGTCGGTACTGGCCGGCATTTGTTCTTGCCGCATGGGACGAGGGGCCGCTGCGGAAGAAGATGCAGGAGTAGAGGTCACCTGCCTAATCTACTTGCGCGTGCAGCACTACTTGAAGGCGTGCGCGCGATAGTACGCAAGTTCACGCACACTTTCGCGAATATCGTCGAGTGCGCGGTGATTTCCTTCTTTGCTGGGCCGACCCGTAGTGAGTTCGGGGTACCAGCGCTTGGTGAGTTCTTTCACACTCGACACGTCGATGCTGCGGTAGTGCAAGTAGTTCTCAATATCGGGAAGATATGCCGCAAGAAAACGGCGGTCGGTGCCGATGCTGTTTCCACATAGTGGAACAGTTTTCGGGGCACCCACATGACTCTTAATGAAGTCGAGGGTGATGCGGCCAGCTTCTTCGAGGCTGAGTGTTGATGCGCGAATTTCATTGAGCAAACCCGACTTGGTGTGCATGTTCACAACGAAAGGGTCCATCGCGGCAAGGAGGTGCTCGGGTTGGTGAACAACAAGGTCAGGGCCCTCGGCGATGATGTTTAATTCGTCGTCGGTAATGAGGGTGGCAATTTCCACAATCACTTCTTTTGCAGGGTCGAGCCCTGTCATTTCAAGATCCATCCACACCATCACGTCATGCAATCTAGAGTCAAGGTGTGCTGAACGTCGCCATCCAACAACTTGACCCCGAACTTCCCCTCCCCGCGCTGGCCCACAAAGGCGATGCTGGAACCGACCTCCATGCCCGCATCTCCATTGAGGTACCCCCAGGAGGCGGCAGGGTGCTTGTTCCAACGGGTATTGCCATTGCATTACCCGAAGGCTACGCAGGCTTTGTTTTGCCTCGTAGTGGGCTGGCGTTGAAGCACGGCATTTCCGTGGTGAATGCACCGGGGCTCATTGATGCGGGCTACCGCGGAGAGTTGCAGGTCATCATTTTGAATACCGACCCAAAAACTGCGTATCGCATTGAACGCGGTGACCGCATTGCGCAGCTTGTCGTGCAACGTATTGAAGAAGTGCAGTGGACCGTTGTAGAGAGTCTTGAGGGCTACGACCGCGGTGGCGGATTTGGCCACTCGGGTCGTTAACTCAAACTTCTTACAGCGCTTGGCGTGCGTTTGCAGCGATGGGTAAGTACCAACCACGTGTCATCCAACGCTCAGCAAGTTGTTTGCCTTTGTCGTCACCCATGTCGAAGCCGCCCACTGTTGATGCAGGTGCAACCATGGCCCACAAACACTGCAGTTGGAACTCAGACCAAAAAGTGTCCCACGAATAGTTGGTGACGCCTTGTGCAACAAGTTCGTTGTGATAGAGCTCTAAAAGGCGCATGCCTTCTTTGTCCCACACTTCTGGGTCCATTGAAGAACCGAAAAGATATTGCACGTCTTGCGCGGGTGTACCTTTCACCAACATCTGGAAGTCGATGAACATAATGTCGCTTGCATCGGCGTTGAAGAAAACATTTTCTAAGCGCACGTCGCCATGGCACAGTGTGCGCGCAGCAGCACTAGAACGAGCCATGATTTCTTCAAATTTGTCGGCTACATCGCGCCCGAGTGCAACAGCTTCTTCGCCGAGTCGTGGAATCCAGTCGGCTTCAATGACGGGCATTGCCCCGCGCATAATGCCTGGTACAACGGCTAATTGAATAGGACTGTCGTTTGTAGGAAGCCAATCGAATGTGTCTAAGTCGGAGTGTTCCCACCACGCAGCATGCCACTTTGCAATTTCTTTCAGCGTGCGTTCGAGTTGTGGAACTGTTGCACCATTTAATTGATCACCCACAGTGAGATGTGCGACTTCATCGATGATGAGAACGAACTCACCTGCCGCAATATCCATGTCGGCATACAGACAACGCACTGAAGGAACAGGTGTGCGTGCAGCAAGCTCGTTGAAGAAATACGTTTCGCGAACGTAGATGCCTAAAGCAAGTGCAACATTTTTATTTTCTGGAGCAGCAGTAGGAATTTTCAACACCATGCGTGTTGGCGCAGTGGTTGTTGTTTCTGTGTAGTCAACTACGAGTCGTGCAAGCACACCGAAAACACCAGTGCCGCCGCCAAGTGGCTCGTGGCGTAATGATGCAACTTCAACATCGGGCGGAATGACTCCGCTCGACTGCAATGCTTTTGTCAGCCAAGTGGCTGTGACATCTTTAGGCGTTGCTGGTCGAGTGAGTGGCTTCGGTGGTCGTTGCGCGTTCATTGTTTCCCCCTGGAGTTCCCTTACGAAGGTACAACCACAGAACCGGAATCAAGTAACCGAAATATGCAATGACGCGCAGGCGTTCAGGGGCGGGAGCCCATCCGAAGAGTGCTTTCAAGAAGTCGTGTACCCAGCCGGAACTGAACGGCCCAGAAGCGATGGTCCATGGAGATGAAATGAGCCAGCCCGATTCCCATTCAATGAGCTCGCGGAACTCGTGAACGGCCTTGCCCGCCAAACCAGCGGCGAACAAGATGAGGAGGATTCCGGTGATGTTGAAAAAGGTCTTCAAGTTGAGCTTGTTGCCCCCGGCATACACGAGGTACCCGAGCACGGCGGCAATGGCGAGGCCAATGATGCCGCCGAGAACTACTTCGCCTCCAGAACTCGAGGTTGTTTCGGCGCTGAGCAGGAAGAGCACTGTTTCAAGACCCTCACGCAATACGGCGATGAAGGCAATGACCACGAGAGCGCGGGTGGTGGTTGCCGCGTCGACCTTGGCACGCAGTTCGCCCCCGAGGGTGCGAGCGTTCTTACGCATCCAAAAGACCATCCAGGTGAGCACAGAGGCGGCCAGAGTGGCTAAAACGCCCTCTACGGCCTGTTCTACGTGGCCATTTAAGCCACCGGCGATGAGATGAAAGGCGAGCCCGAGAGCGACGCACAAGAGTGCCGCAACACCAGAACCAAGCCAGACGGCCTTTTGTTCGCTGCCTCGGTTACTTTTCACCAAATAGGAAATGAGAATGGCGAGAACGAGAGAAATCTCGAGGCCCTCGCGCAATGTGATGAGGAAACTTGCACCCATGTCTTCACCCTAGCAAGTGTTAGGTAACACTTACAACTTCTGCAAGCATTGCCTACCACTTAAGGGTTTAGGGGGTAGCGCCCGGCGGAACGCGGCGCTGCAACACCCCGGCCTCGGTGAGGGCGTCCACTTCCCCGGCCGTGAGCCCCAAGAGATCGCCCAGGACAAGGGCATTGTCTTCGCCGCGGTACTTCGGGCTGCCAGCGGTAGTGACGGTGGCATCAGAGAACTTCCACGGGGCATTAGGAATGCGCACCTTGCCTCCGCCGCGGTTACTCACTTCCACCGTAATTTCTCGAGCCGTTGCCCAATCGGTATCGGCAAGCTCGCGAGTGGTGCGAATTTTTCCGCTCGCCAATTTGTGTTTGGCGAGGGCCTCTTCAATTGCCGTTGCATCGGGAATGGTAAGAGCCCACGCCCGCAAAATACTTTGCAGCTCTTCAAGGTTCGCTAAGCGTGATGGTACATCAATAAATTTTGGATCGGTTAGTAAATCGGTGCGGCCTATTGCTGTGAAAAATAAATCGAATGTTCCACGCTCACCTGGGTGACCGCTCACAACGACCTTGTCGCCATTTGCTGCGGTGAGCACGGGGTAGTTACCAGGTTCAAAAGAACGAATCTGTTCTGGCGGTGTTGGTTCATCCCACAATGCATCGTGTGCATGTTCATTCACGTACAACATGGTTTGCGCCATCGCAATATCAATTGATTGACCACGTCCTGTGGAGTGACGTTGAATCACTGCAGCAAGAACTGCCGCGCACGTTTCCATTGCGGTGTAGACATCGGCATGTGAAAACGGGTCGTTAGCAAATTGTCCGCCGCGCGCCATGCCTTGATGATTGGTGAGACCCGACTCAGCACCAACAACAGGTGCGTATGCGCGACGGTGCACCCACGGCCCTGTTTGTCCGTAGCCAGTAATAGATGCATAAATGAGTTTTGGGTTGAGTGCAGAAAGAGAGGCGTAGTCGAGGCCAAGTTTTTTCATGACACCTGGGCGGAAATTCTCAATGAGAATGTCGGCGTGCATCACCAGTTTTTTCACAATGTCAACCGCTTCTGGCTTCGACATGTCGAGTGAAATATTTTTCTTTCCCACATTTTGTTGAATGAAGTATGTAGATAGGGAATTCACTCGTGGATTTGTAAAACGTGTGAGGTCGCCATCGGGTGGTTCAATTTTGATGATTTCGGCACCGAGGTCGCACAACATGCGCGTGGCATGGGGGCCGGTGAGCACGCGGCTGAAATCGAGAATACGCAAGCCCTGCAATGGGCGTTGCGGCTGTTGAGATGTCGTTGAAGTGTCCAC
>WLST01000034.1 GCA_009711295.1 Actinomycetota bacterium
ACAACCGGCATGATTTTGCGTGGGTCGATGCCCATCCGCTCCCACACTTCTTGCTGCAAGAAACGATCGCGCATGCGCAAGCTTGCTTCGAAAGCAAAGATTTGGCGCTCTTTAATTTCTACGTCACTCATTTGTGCGTACACCTCTTGCAAGGAAAGCACGCCGAAAGCAACGTGACGTGCTTCGTCACTCATGACGTAGCGCAACAACTTCTTCAACAGCGGCTCACCAGTGAGTTGGTGCATGTAGCCAAAAGCAGCAAGTGCAAGACCCTCAACCATGATTTGCATACCCAAGTAGGTCATGTCCCAGCGGCTATCGGTAACGATGTCGTCGAGCAATGCTCGCAAGTGGGCATTGATTTGGTAGCCACCTTCAAGTTTTTCATCGAGGTATCGAGCAAACACTTCTACGTGGCGTGCTTCGTCCATTACCTGCGTGCTGGCGTACAACTTGGCGTCGTACCAGGGCACCGTTTCCACAATTTTTGCGGTGCAAATGAGTGCACCTTGTTCGCCGTGTAAGAACTGCGACAAACTCCACTTGCGCGCTTGTACACCAAATTCGAGCCATTCCTTTTGCTGCCAATTCTTCACTGGTGTATCGCCATACAGACTCATGTCGAAACCGCGACCAATGGCTTCTTGGTCGGCCGTGATGGTGCCTTCAATGTCGACGGGGGTTTCCCATGGAAGGTCGGTGGTGGCGTTCCACTGCCCTACCTTTGCTTTTTCATACAACTTGCGCAACTGCGGGCGAGCCAATGAATAGTCCCAGGAGAACAACGTGTCGGCGTTGTTCTTCACCATATGAGTAATTTCATTGACATCAGTATTGGTGACACCCAAGATGGCTTCAATGTCGTTGACATCGGTGCGCCCCAAGATTTCTGCATCGTGAGATTCAATTGCGGTCATGGTATTTCCCCCTATTGCTGTACTAAATAATTAAGAAAACTAAAAGACTCTAAAAATGCGCGCACACTGTCTTCGCTGGTGAAGTCGACTCGTACGCTCGGTGCGAGGAAGTATGAAATGACGAGTCGAACAAGAACGTCAACAATTTGAACCGCAGTATCGGGTGAAACAAACTCTTCAGCGAGTGGAACAAAGAACTGTGAGGCCACGTTAATAATGCGCGGCACACCATCGACCGTGAGATTCGCAAGTGCTTCACCGCGCTCGCTCGCAAGCATCGCCGCAAGGTGCTGGTCGTTTTGCAATTCACGCGACGAAAAGACAATGCACCGCGTGAGAAGTTCTTCAATATTGAGAGACCCCGCTGCAGCACTCTGCAGATGAGAAAAGAATCTCTCCAGTTCGCGCAGACGCATTGCTTCAAAAAGAACTTCTCGCCCACCTGGGAACAAGCGATAAACAGTGGCGCGCGACACACCCGAAGCTGCTGTGATGTCGTCAATGGTGACTTTGCTGAACCCAAAGCGTTCAACACAGCCCAAAGCTGCATCGAGAACGCGAGTTTCGTCAGAAGTCATTCTGAGACACTAAAACAGAAAGTGTCTCACTGTCAAGACAAAAGTCACAGAAACCTATTATTTCTAGACAGTGGGCAAGACGTAGGTGGCGAACTGGTCGCGGAGGGTCTTTTTCGAGAACTTCCCCACGCTGGTCTTGGGCACTTCGTCAATGAATACCACATCGTCAGGCAATTGCCACTTAGCCAAACGCGGCACCAGGAACTCCACTACCTCTTCTTTGGTGAGGCTCTGCCCTGGCTCCACCACAATGCAAGCCAAGGGGCGTTCCGACCATCGCGGATGAGGTACTCCGACCACTGCTGCCTCTTTGATTTTTGGATGCGCCATGAGTTCATTTTCCACGTCGACCGACGAGATCCACTCACCACCACTCTTGATGAGATCTTTTGTGCGGTCAACAAGTCGTACTCGCCCATCGGCATCCATGGTGGCAACGTCACCCGTACGCAACCAGCCGTCGGAAGTGAAGCTCTCTGCCGAGCGATCGTCGTTGTAATAGTTGGCGGCAATCCATGGGCCTGAACATTGCAGCTCTCCACTCGTTTCGCCATCCCAAGCAACCGGGTTAATGGTGTCGGGTTCCACAACACGGCACTCAACACCAAAGTTGATTTGCCCCACAGTGGTACGCAACTCAGCCTGCTCATCGATGGGCAACAACAAGTCGGCGGCACTTAACGTGCACGTCGAAGCAATGGGACTTGTTTCGGTCATCCCCCATGCCTGCAAAATAGGCAAGCCTGTTTGTTCGCGATACGCCTCGCTCAATGCTTTCGGCACTGCGGAACCACCACAGGGAATGGCGCGCAACGACGACGTGTCGCGGCCCTTGAGCTCGGGAAGAACACCCATCCAAATAGTAGGTACGCCTGCAGCAACAGTGACTTTTTCTTCCACGATGAGTTGCGCAATGGCTTTGCCCGACAAGTCTGGACCAGGCATGATGAGCGATGCGCCAGATGCAACTGCAGCATGTGCAAGTCCCCACGCATTGGCATGGAACATCGGAACGACCGGCAAAATGACGTCGCTTTCGCGCGCGCCCAAGCTGTCAACAGTCATTGCACCAAAGGTGTGCAAATACGTACTGCGATGGCTATACACCACGCCTTTCGGATTGCCCGTCGTGCCACTGGTGTAACACATGCTTGCGGCACGGTTTTCATCTGTTACTAAAAATTCAACTGGCGCAGCTTTGCTGAGCAACTCTTCATAGTCATGTATTTGCACACCTGGCCATTGTGGAACTTCACCCGCGCCATCGTCCATCACCACGAGATGCTTCACTGTATGAAAAGTGGGAAAGAGCGGTGAGAGCAGCGGGAGTAACGACTTGTCACAAAAAATCACTTCATCTTCTGCATGATTCACGATGTAAGTAAGTTGCTCGGGGAACAATCGAATATTCAAGGTGTGCAGCACACGACCCGTACACGGAGCTGCAAAGTACAGCTCAAGGTGTCGCGCTGTATTCCAAGCAAACGTCGCTACCCGACCCGCTTCAGAAATACCCAAAGTATTGAGCACTCCACCCAACTTGCGGGTGCGTAACGCCCAATCACCATAGGTAACAGTCTCTTTCCCACGTGGCGTTGCGGTGATGACCGTTTTATTGCGGTGATATTTTTCTGCCCGGTCAAAAAGGTGAACAATGGTCAGTGGCGTGTTTTGCATCAGTCCTTGCATACAACAAGCGTAGGGCATCTTGTAGGGCAAGGAGATAAGTTGCCATGGTGCGCAAAACGGTTTTAGCCCTCACATCGCTTCTGTTCATCTGCGGAACAATTGGAACCAACATTGGGCCGGCACTGGTTGATGAACACCCACTGCTCGTTCTCACCATGTCGTCGCGTAACCGCAACCTTTTTGGGTCGGTACCTTTTACCTCACCCACCCCCTACTTCATCATCGGGTTTTTGCGTATTTTGGCAGCGGCTTGTGCCCTGTACTTCGTTGGTCGCTGGTACGGCGACCGCACCGTGCGCTGGGTGGAAGACAATGTTGGGGAAATGCCTGCGCTCTATCGCTGGACGGAAAAGGCAGTAACCAAGGCTGGTTGGCTCATGCTTTTCCTCATGCCAGGAAGCAACGTGGTGTGTGTGCTCGTCGGCCATCGCCAAATGCGCATCCGCCAATTTTTTGCAGTCATCATTCCCGCAATTTGTTTTCGCCTCATTGTGATGCGCATTGGTGGCGATGCTTTTGAAGACCAAGTGCGATGGTTCTTGAAATCAATTGAGCGCTACCAGTGGTTCATTGTGCTCGGACTCTTTGGCATTTCTGCATTCCAGATGAACAAGCGTCGCCCGCTGACCCCACCCGACCATGATGGGTCGGACGAAAACTAAAGAAGCGAGTCGATGCCGAGCGTGATGCCCGGTGTTTCGGCAACGCGCTTGCACGCAAGAACAACCCCTGGCATAAAGCTCACACGGTCATTTGAGTCGTGGCGAATGACAAGAGTTTGACCTGCAGTACCCAAGATGACTTCTTGTGATGCAGTCATCCCCACCATGCGCACTGCATGAACACGAATGCCTGCTGGACCTTCGCCACCGCGGGCTCCTGGAGCAACCTCATGTTGAGTTGGGTCTTGTGCCCAGTTGCTGCTTGCTGCAGCCATGCGCTGGGCGGTGACCATTGCGGTTCCACTCGGTGCATCGGCTTTTGCATTGTGATGGAACTCAATAATTTCTGCGGTCTCAAAAAATGGTGCGGCTTGTTCAGCAAACTTCATCATGAGCACTGCACCAATGGCAAAGTTCGCGGCAATGAGGCAACTACTGCTGGTGAATGATTCCTTAAACGCTGCCATGTCGGCATCGTTGAAACCTGTGGTGCCCACTACTGCATGTATGCCATGCAGACCGAGCCACGGCAGAGTAACGCGGGCTGCGGCAGCAACTGTAAAGTCGACCACCACTTCTGCTTGCGCATCGGCGAGTGCTTTCAGTTCTGCAGCAATGGTGAGGCCATGACATTCTTTGCCAGCATGCATGGGGTCGACAGCAGCAACAAGCAATAACTGCGGGTCGGCGACAACGGCATCGCACACAGTGGCGCCCATACGGCCCCCTGCACCTACCACACCAACACGAATGGGATTCTCAGCTGAAAACGTCACAACCCCGACCGTAGTCGGTCGGGGTTGTGGATGAATTGCGTTTTTGTTTGTTGAGGAAGATTTAGCGATGACGACGGCGATTGTCGTCGCCACGTCCACGGCCACCACCACGGTTGCCCGCTTCGCGGCCGGGGCCGAGGTCACCGAGTTCGCCAGAAAGTTCACTTTCGAACTCATCTTCAAAGCTCACAGCCACTGCGTTGTCGGACGCATCGCTGCGCTCTTCACGAGGTGCCCGCTCTTCACGGGGACGAGGTGCGCGTTCTTCGCGTGGAGCACGCTCTTCACGAGGGGCAGCATCGCCAGTTGATTCGAAGCCTTCACCAACGGGGCTGAGGCTGACCTTGCCCTTGTCGTCGATGTCGTCAACACGAACCTGAATTTCTTGGCCGAGTTCAAGTACATCTTCCACATTGTTGATGCGCTTGCCGTTACCCAACTTTGAAATGTGTACAAGACCGTCACGCCCAGGAAGGATGTTGACGAATGCACCGAACTTGGTGATGCTCACAACGCGACCGTTGTAGATGCCACCGAGGTCTGCAGTTGGTGGCTGAACAATTGCCATAATGCGCTCGCGTGCATCGTTCACCTTCACTGAGTCTGGTGAACCAATGGTGATGATGCCAACAGCACCGTCGTCGCTCACTGCAATGTCGGCACCGGTTTCTTGCTGAATGGTGTTGATGACCTTGCCCTTTGGCCCAATGACCTCTCCGACTTTGTCGAGCGGAATGGTGAAGGAAACAATTTTTGGAGCGGTTTCAGCAACTTCACTACGTGGAGCAGCAAGTGCCGCATTCATGACTTCCAAAATGGCCAGACGTGCATCTTTTGCTTGGTCGAGAGCAGCAATCAACACGTCAGCTGGAATGCCTTCAATTTTTGTGTCGAGCTGCAAAGCCGTAATGGCATCGGCAGTACCGGCAACTTTGAAGTCCATGTCGCCGAATGCGTCTTCGGCACCCAAGATGTCGGTGAGCGTGGTGTACTTGCCTTCAGCAAACACCAAGCCCATTGCGATACCTGCAACAGGAGCAATGATGGGCACACCAGCATCCATGAGTGAAAGGCTTGCTGAGCAGACCGAACCCATTGAGGTGGAACCGTTAGACGACATCACTTCACTCACCAAACGAATGGTGTAGGCGAAATCTTCTTGGCTTGGCACTACTGGCAACAACGCACGCTCAGCCAATGCACCGTGGCCAATTTCGCGGCGCTTTGGTGAACCAACGCGGCCGGTTTCGCCGTTAGCCCATGGGGCCATGTTGTAGTGATGAATGAAACGCTTGGTGGTTTCAGGAGTCAATGTGTCGAGCAACTGGTTCATGCGTGGCATAGCGAGTGTGCACACGTTCATGACTTGAGTTTCTCCACGTTGGAAAAGGCCGGTGCCATGTGCTGTAGCCAAAATGCCGACTTCAGACGAGACAGGGCGCAGATCGCGAGGTCCACGACCGTCGATGCGCATGCCTTCTTCAACGATGCGCTTACGAACCAATTTCTTGGTCAAGCTACGCACTGCTTCTTTGACGCCTTTTTCCTGACCAGCAAATGCGCCAGGTGCTTCAGAAGTTCCGCACAACGCTGCAAGTGCTTCTGCTGTTACTGCATCGATTGCTTCGTTACGAGCGCTCTTCAATGAAATAGCAACTGCTGGAGCCAACTTTGTTGTGGCAACACCTTCTACAGCAGCAAACACTTCTGGTGTGTAGTCAAGAACAGGTGTGTACTTCAGTGGCTCGATTGGACCCTTTGTAGCAATAACACTTGCTACAAGTTGACGCTGTAAACCAATGGACTCTTTGATCCACTTCTTTGATGCCTCAAGGCCACTTGCCAATACTGGCTCATTTACTTTTGGTGCACCATCGGCATAGTACGAGAAGCTCTTCTCGGTGCCGCCGGCTTCCACCATCATGATGGCAACGTCACCATCGTCAAGCTGACGACCTGCAACGACGAGTTCGAATGTTGCTGCTTCACTCTCTTCAAAGGTGGGGTGTGGAATCCACTCACCCGAAGTGCTGTACGCAACGCGCACTGCGCCAATAGGGCCTTCAAAGGGAATGCCACTGATCATGAGCGATGCAGATGCAGCGTTGATGGACAAAATGTCGTGTGGGTTTTCCTGGTCGGCACCAATGATGGTGAGCACGATTTGTGTTTCATTGCGGTAGCCATCGGGGAAAGCAGGGCGCAACGGGCGGTCGGTGAGACGGCAAGTAAGAATTGCCATTTCTGTTGGGCGACCTTCACGGCGGAAAAATGCGCCAGGAATTTTTCCTGCTGCATAGGCACGCTCTTCTACGTCGACGGTGAGTGGGAAGAAGTCAATTCCGTCGCGAACACCCTTAGCGGCGTTTGCGGTGGACAGTACGGTGGTGCGGCCAAGGCTCGCAACTACTGCGCCCTGTGACTGCTGGGCAAGTTTGCCTGTCTCAAAAGACAGAGTTTTATCGGTACCTGAAACGGCACCAGACACGCGGATGGCATCAGCCATGGTGTCCTCCTTTTATATATGTATGTGCTCAAAGATGAGACGGGGTCAAATGAGCAACAATGTCGGTTCCCAGTCGGCAATCTCGTGACCCAACGGGGCCACGGGCTAGGCGACTGACAACCGACTCACGGTTGCTCGCTTCTTTATTTCTGGTTTCTATTCTGCTTGTGGTATCCCCACCTTTTGGGGATACCTAGCCAGAGTGGGCGACGCTGATTAGCGACGAAGACCAAGTTTTGCGATGAGATCGCGGTAACGCTGAATATCGCGGTCACGAACGTAATCGAGCATGCGGCGACGACGGCCAACCAACATCAAAAGTCCACGACGTGAGTGGTGATCTTTTGGGTGGTCTTTCAAGTGGTCAGTCAATTGATTGATGCGGTCGGTGAGGAGCGCAATCTGAACATCTGGAGAGCCGGTATCGGTCGCGTGCTGTTGGTGCACGGCGATGGTGGTCTGCTTTGGTGCCTTTTCTGGCATGGGTGCCTCACTTTGTATATATGGTGGGTCGCTCGCAGCCAATTGGCCACGGGCATCGCAGCGACGCTCTCCCCTTCTTTCGTTGAGGTGGGCCTTGCTGGACCTCTACAGGCTACGGAATAGACACACCACCACCAACCCGTGACGGGTAACCTTGCCCCGTGTTCACTGGAATTGTTGAAGAGCTTGGCCGGGTCATCTCCCGTCGCGGACCCCGATTACGGATTTCCGCGTCAACAGTGCTTGACGGCAGCGAACTTGGTGCCTCCATTGCCGTGAATGGCTGCTGCCTCACCCTTGTGTCATCAGACACCACTGCTGGTAATTCCTGGTGGGAAGCCGATGTGAGTGAAGAAACCTACCAACGCACCAACTTGAACGACATTGAAGATGGTGCCGTGGTCAACCTCGAGCGCCCCATGGCTCTTGGCGAACGCCTCGGTGGGCACATTGTGCTTGGTCATGTTGATGGCGTAGGAACTGTGGTGCAAGCAGCTCCCGAGTTGCGCATTCGTATTGCCCCAGAACTCATGGTGTATCTCGTTGAAAAAGGTTCGGTCACCGTTGATGGCATCAGCCTCACTGCTTTCAATTTAGGTGACGACACTTTTGATGTTGCTGTTATTCCTCACACCTGCGAGGTCACCACTCTTGGTGTGCGTCGCGCAGGCGACAGAGTAAACATTGAAATGGATGTACTCGCCAAACACGTTGAACGACTACTGACTGCGCACATTAAAAAATGAGCGATATCTCACAACAACTGTCGGCGCTACGTAACGAAATAGACAGCATCGACCAAGGCATTGTTGAACTTCTTGCGCGTCGACTTGACGTATGCAAAGAAGTAGCCGATGTGAAATCGCAAGTTGATGCAGCAGTTATTCAGCCACAACGCGTTCGCGAAGTACTCACCACACGCAGACAGTGGGCTATTAACAAAAATGTCGATGCCGACTTTGCAGAACAGATTTTTCGCACGTTGCTCGCGGAAACTCACCGCATCGAAGTTGCTCACGGACGCAATGAAACAGCTCCACTCAAAGACGCAGAGATGAACGGTGCTTCCGCTCTCGACACTGTTGCGTGTCGCATCGACCATGTTGTTGTTGCCGTTACCGATATCACCGCCGCTTGTTCCTTTTTTACCCAAATGGGGTTCCGCGTCTCGCCCACCGATGACACAGAAATGTTTCTTGCAGAAGCCGGTGGCGTTTTAGTAGTTCTTCTCGGTGCCGGCAACGACGCCGCAGTACAGGCTCATCTCGACGAACATGGCTCGGGAGTGCAACACATCGCCATAGAAGTGCTCAACGCTGGCTTCACACAACAGGCACTATCGGCAATCGGAGTTCCTCTGCTCACCGACGTCATTGTTGACCACGACGGCCACGAGCAGCTCTTCACCGTGCTCGACCCCGTTTCTGGGGTTCAATTGGGCTTTATTAGTCGCACGGGGCATCGCTTGCCTCTCAATAGCCACAATGTGCGTGCCCTTTTCGCTGCCGCACCCGATCAGCACCAGAAATAGCAACTGCGCAGTTACCTGCGCTACAGTCACTTTGCTTGACATGTAGGTAATGCCTTGGATTTCTAGCTCCCGAAGCATTGCCGTTGAGCGCTGGCAGACATACTCAGTTCGTTCCTTAGGAACGGTTACCGGAAAAGGTTTCTTCATGCTGTCCCAGCGACCCTCGCTAGATACTCCACTCCCTCAGTTGCTCGCCCTTGCCTCGGCACGACGCGACACGCTTTTTGGAACGCGCGTCACCTATTCACCCAAGGTGTTTATTCCCCTCACCATGTTGTGCCGCGATACCTGTGGCTATTGCACTTTTGCTCAGCCCCCGGCACGGCTCGAGAACCCATTCCTCTCGGCAGAGCAAGTGCTCAACATTGCAAAAGCTGGCGCCAAGCAGGGTTGTCATGAAGCACTCTTCACGCTGGGCGAACGTCCTGAATTGCGCTACGACATTGCAGCGCAATGGTTGAAGGCAAATGGATTCGACAGCACCGTGCATTATTTGCACGACATGGCACAGCTGGTGCTCACAGAAACTGGTTTGTTACCGCACGCAAATGCCGGAGCGCTCTACGAAGACGAACTCGCATTGTTGCGCAAGGTGTCACCTTCGCAAGGAATGATGATTGAAACTTTGCGCGATGATCTTCCGTGTCACCGCGGAGCACCCGACAAAGTGCCACAGCGCAGACTCGACACATTGCAGTGGGCTGGCGAACTCAACATTCCTTTCACCACTGGCATCTTGGTGGGCATTGGTGAAGACCGCGAAGATCGCATTGCCGCACTTGAAGCAATTGCCGCATCGCACGAAAAATACGGACATGTACAAGAAGTCATTGTGCAGAACTTTTTGCCAAAGCCACGCACCGGTATGCAACACGAAGCCCCCTGCCCAGAAGACGAATACTTGTGGAGCATTGCAATGGCACGGCTCATTTTGCCCGACTCCATTCACTTACAAGCACCACCCAACCTGTCAGACGACTTTGGCATTTTGCTCGACGCAGGTATTGACGACTGGGGCGGGGTCTCCCCTGTTACTGCCGACCATGTGAACCCTGAACGCCCATGGCCAGCTCTTGAACGACTGCGTGAAGTCACCTCACAGCGCGGCTACGAACTCGCACCACGCCTCACCATTTATCCAGAGTACGTACGCGATGCTGCGCAATGGATTGACCCAGCAGTGCAGTTCCCCGTCATGGACCGTGCCGACGCTGAGGGCCTTGGCCGCGACGACCCAGGTGCAATATGGCCGGAAAAAGTAACAGCAGCCGACGTTGTTCTCGATGGTGCAGAAGTTGTTTTGGTCGGACACCGTTCAACACAGTGGTACTCCGGTGCCAACAACAAGCCACCGATCTTGATTCCTGGTGCTGGAAAAATTTCTGGACAACTGCGTGAAATTTTTGATGGCGTTGAAGCCGGAGACCTCCCCGACGAGCAACAGATTGTTGCATTGTTCCGCGCTCGCGGGCGTGAAGTGAACGCCGTTGCCGAATTTGCCGACGACCTGCGCAAGCGCGCTGTTGGCGACACCGTCACCTGGGTGCACAACCGCAACATCAACTACACCAACGTATGCACGTTCAAGTGCAAGTTCTGTGGTTTTTCTAAAGGCCCACTCAGCCTCAACTTGCGTGGCACCCCGTATTTGCTCACGCTCGACGACATTGCACAACGTGCCGCACAAGCTTGGGAAATGGGCGCTACAGAAGTCACCTTGCAAGGTGGTATTCACCCCGATTTCGATGGCGACTACTACATCGATGTCACGCGTGCAGTGAAAGACGCTGTTCCAGAAATGCATGTGCATGGCTTCACCGCTCTTGAAGTAACTGAAGGCGCAAAGCGACTCGGCGAATCACTCGAGACCTACATTTTGCGGTTGAAAGATGCAGGGCTCGCCTCACTTCCCGGCACCGCTGCCGAAATACTCGACGACAAAATTCGTGCCATCTTGTGCCCCGACAAAATAAACACCGAAGAGTGGCTCGAATGTCATCGCGTTGCACACAGCGTGGGCCTACGTTCCAATATCACCATCATGTTTGGCAGCGTGGAACACACCGACAGTTGGGCTAAGCACATGGTGGTTACACGTGACCTGCAAAAAGAAACGGGTGGCTTTACCGAGTTCGTTGGGCTTCCTTTCGTGCATATGGCATCACCAATTTATTTGCAACGCAAATCACGTCGCGGGCCAACATTCCGCGAAAACATTTTGATGCATGCTGTTGCGCGCATTGCCTACCATGGCCTCATCGACAACATCCAAGTATCTTGGACCAAAGTTGGCGTCGACGGCGCCCGCCAAATGCTCAACGCTGGTTGCAACGACCTCGGCGGAACACTGATGGACGAGAACATCTCACGTGCAGCAGGTGCAAACCATGGTCAAAAGATGAGCGAAGACAGCTTCAACGCACTGGTTTCACCATTGGGTCGCACGCTTGAACAGCGCACTACTACTTATGGTCGCGTGCCAGGTGGCAACGACTTAATTAGCTCTCGCGCATGATCCACATCTAGTTTCACTTGCGCAATGAGTGCGTCGGGGCCATTGAATTTTCGTTCAGAGCGCAAGAAGTGCGTGAACTGAACCTTTGCAGCTTCGCCATACAGATCTATTGATTCATCAATGAGGTGCGCCTCAAGTAAAGAAGAGTTGCTGTGCTCATAAAAAGTGGGGCGACGACCAAGGTTAATTGCACACGCATAGCGCTCACCTGAAGGGCGAGTGTAAATACCTGCATAAACACCATCGGCGGGAAGACAGATGAAGCCAGGCACTTGAACGTTTGCTGTGGCAAAGCCAATAGTGCGCCCACGTTGGTCACCCGTTACCACAGGGCCACGCACCTCAAAGGAGTGACCCAAAAGTGCCGTTGCTGTATCAATTTCGCCACCACGAAGTGCACGACGAATGGCCGTAGAACTTATGGGCTCTTCTACTCCGTCTTCTCGTTCAAGGAGTTCGAGAGGACCGGTCGTGAAATCGTGCTGTGCGCCCTCGGTGCGCAAGAGGGCAACATTGCCACTGCGGTTCTTTCCAAAATGGAAATCTTCACCAACAACAATGTGCTGCACATGCAAACAATCAACAAGCACACGCTTCACAAATGCTTGCGGCTCTTCAGTTGATTGCTCTTCATTAAAAGGAACAACAACAACGGCATCGACACCAGTTGTGGACAACAGTTCAATTTTCTGCTCAAGGTCGGTGAGCAATAGTGGTGCCGACTCGGGCCGCACCACTGATGCTGGGTGCTTATCGAAAGTCACCACAACGCTCAGTGCATTGAGTGACTTCGCCTGCTCGCGCACTGCGGCAATGACTGCTTGGTGACCAAGGTGCACACCGTCGTATGCGCCAATGGTGAGCACACAACGCCGCTCAGGCCAAGGCGATACCGATAAGTCGCGAACAACAATCACGTAAGAAACACTATCCACTAAAGGCAATGACAACTGTTGGTTTTGCCAGTGTCAGGCCTAGTCCTGTTTGTGATGCAGTTGGTTCGTAAACGCCCAGCAGCACTTCATTGGGGCCATACACGCTCCATGGGCCATCGCCTACCCAACCCAGCGCCACATCAACAGGCAGCATTGCACCGTGCAATGCACGATCTGCAGTTTCAGCATCAAGGTCAACTCGTGCAAGGTGCTCAACAAGACCCACTTCGCTGAGTAATTGTGGACTCTCCAATGCCGAGGTCATCTGTTCGGTGAAGCGCCCTACTCGAGTGCGGCGCAAGCGACGCAAATGTGCCCCACCACCAAGCAAACGGCCAAGGTCGTCGGCCAAAGTACGTACGTAAGTTCCTGACGAACATTCAACACTCATGCGATACACCAGTGGGTCATCGGTTGGCTCGATGTCGAATCGAGAAATATTCACTGGCCGCGCCTTGCGCTCAATCTCTACGCCTTCACGTGCATATTCATGCAATCGCTTTCCGTCAACCTTCAGTGCCGAGACCATGGGTGGCACCTGCAAAATGTCACCCGTTAAGTTCTCGCGCACCACGCGCTGCACGTCGGCCGGCGTGACCGCACTCATATTGAAAGTTTCAAGCACTTCACCAGAATCATCAAGCGTGCTCGTACGAGAACCTAAAACAACTTCTGCAACATATTCTTTGTCGGCACCTGAAACGAACTGCATCAAACGTGTGGCGCGGCCCACTGCAACAACCAATACTCCGGTTGCATCGGGGTCAAGAGTTCCTGCATGCCCAATGCGACGTTCACTTAAAGACTTGCGCAACGTATTCACCACATCGTGGCTGGTGACTCCTGCAGGCTTATCGATGAGCACAAGTCCATGCACCTGTGGCGGGCGCCGCTTTGCCATGTGATTTATTCGGTGTCGGGCACCACGTAGGTGCCTTTTTCCATTGCCTCACGACGCTCGCGGTCGATGCGCAATACTTCGTCAATGCGAGCAGCGGCCCGAATGACGGTGTCGGGTCGAAAATCGAGAATAGGAGTTTTCTTCGTACGAATTTGACGACCCACAGACGACTGAATGCGAATGCGCAGCTCGCCAAGTGTGGTCAGAATTTCTTCGTCGCCCGCTTCGTCTGCAAGAGAGTCGTAATAGACAATGGCTCGGTTGAGCTCGGCGTCTACGTCGATTGCCGTAATGGTGACAAAGGCCAAGCGCTCGTCATCAATGCGCACCAGTTCCTCGGCAATGACCTCACGAAGGAGTTCATTGAGGCGGGCTTCGCGGGGATATTTGTGGGCAGATGAACCGCTTGAACGCTTTCGCGGCTTAGACATGTGCTCCACGCTACCTACGGCACCCCTTCGCCCCCTACCATGTAGGAGTTATGTCTGCTGATTTTCCTTCCTTTCGCTACAACGCCACCTTTGCCGCAACCTTGGAAAGCAAGTGGCAAGACTTCTGGGAAGACAACGCCACCTTCAACACCCCCAACCCCGCCGGCCCACTAGCCGAACCCGAAAAGGTCGCAGGCCGCGAAAAGCTCTTCGTTCTCGACATGTTCCCCTACCCCTCTGGTGCGGGGCTACACGTTGGTCATCCACTTGGCTACATCGGCACCGACGTATTTGCACGATTCAAGCGCATGACGGGGTTCAACGTTTTGCATGCACTGGGCTACGACAGCTTCGGATTGCCTGCGGAACAACACGCAATTGCCACAGGTATTCACCCGCGTGTGAATACCGAGTCGAATATTGCCAACATGCGCCGTCAACTGCGTCGCCTTGGCCTTGGCCACGACCCACGACGCAGCGTGAGCACCACCGACGAAAACTATTACCGCTGGACACAATGGGTGTTCTTGCAGATCTTTAATTCATGGTTCGACAAAGAGTTGAGCAAGGCTCGCCCCATTTCGGAACTGGAAGATTTATACGCAACAGGAAAACGTACGGTCGACGATGGCCGTTCATGGTCAGATCTTTCTCGCAATGAGCAACACAAAGTGGTCGATGCTCAGCGATTGGTGTATCTCACCGAAGCACCTGTGAACTGGTGCCCAGGTCTTGGCACCATTTTGGCCAACGAAGAAGTCACTGCCGACGGACGCAGCGACATTGGCAACTTCCCTGTTTTCAAACGCAATATGCGCCAGTGGATGATGAACATCACCGCGTATTCCGATCGCTTGCTCGACGACCTCGATCGCCTCGACTGGCCAGAGCCCATCAAGTTGATGCAGCGCAACTGGATTGGTCGCAGCGAAGGTGCCCGCGTGCGTTTCACATCGGCCGCAGGAGAAATTGAAGTATTCACCACTCGCCCCGACACTTTGTTTGGCGCAACATTCTTAGTGCTCTCACCCGAGCACCCACTCGTCGACGCACTCACCACTGCTGAACAAAGCAGTGCAGTGGACACATATCGTGTAGCTGCGGCAGCGAAAGAACGTGAACAATACGAAGACGAAACGCGTGAAAAAACTGGCGTGTTTACGGGTGCATTTGCCCGCAACCCAGTAACGGGTGGCAACATTCCTAT
>WLST01000035.1 GCA_009711295.1 Actinomycetota bacterium
GCGCACAAGACGTTCGGTGGCATCGTCGTTCGAGGCCATATGAAAGCACTCAGGATTCTTATTGGCTTCACTGCCCAACATTCCTGAATCGCGATAGCCCAACATATGCACAGCATGAAAACCAATGGCCTTTGCCGATTCATCAAGTTCCAACGGGCGCAATTGCGCGAGAAGTTCACGTTCACGTTCGGGGCTGACATCGTGAAACGGCTGGCCAGGTTCTTTGAGACCCGGATTATTGATATCGCCTTCTTCACCGCCAGTGCAACACACCAACACCGTGCGCACTCCACTTGCCCCATACATTGCCAACGTAGGCGCACCCTTTGAGGCCTCATCGTCGGGATGCGCATGCACCGTCAACATGCACAGCGGTTGGTCACTCATGATCGTCACAATCTACTGCCTTGTGTAATAACGTCACCTCATGGCTCGTTCTTCTCGGTTCATCGCACTCGCGTGTTTCACTTCGCTCATTGCCCTCGGTGCGTGCTCGCGCCAAGACGGTCGACAAATGGCCAAGCCCAACGACAGCCAAATTGCTGCCACCAACACCACCGTTGCTCCGTCTACGAGCGCAGGCGATTTGGTTGACGACGCTGCTGCGATCGATACCGCACCTGCCCTCATGACTCTCATTGCGCCTTTTACCGACGGCGCAGTGGTGTCGGCACCATTTGTTTGTGGCGACGCCACTCAGTCGCCTGAACTCACCTGGACCAACGTGCCTGCCGGCACCGTGTCGCTCGCGCTCATATTGACCGACGAAGACGCCCCCGACTACGTCCATTGGGTGGCAACCAATATTTCGCCATCACTCACCGGTCTGGCCGCAGGAACCTTGCCCAGCGATGCCATTCAAGCCAAGAACTCGAAGGGGGCCATTGGCTTCACCGGCCCCTGCCCACCTGAGGGCACCACACATCAGTACTCACTCACCTTGTACGCCCTCGACCAGATGCTCGAGTTTGCCAATGGCGACGATGGCTCAGCCATGGGCGAGGTAATTTCAGCAGCGGCGCTCGACGCCACCACCATCAGCTTCACCGCCTAAGAACCAAACCACGCACGAAACCCGTGCAAGAATAGAGAAATAGACCGCTCACTCACCTCCCTGCCTCTTGGCGTTTGTGAGACCGATGCTGATGGTCGCCTCCTTGCCGCCAACGACGCCTTTCGCACACTCGTGCTCGGAGGAACGCCGGTAGTAGTGGGTTGTGCACCGTGGGTGAACGCTGCACCTACCGAACGTGCCGCAGCTGAAGTTGCTTGGGAAAATACGCGCCAACACGGTGGGCCTTTTTCGTTGGAGTTTCGCTTGCTCGCCGCCGATGGTTCGCAGTATTGGGTAGCACTGCATTTGGAACCGGTGATGAATGCGTCGAACGTGGTGTCGGGTTACGTGGGCACCGCGCACGACTACACCGATGCAGTGACACGTCGTTCATTGAGTGAACAACTCGTTGGCTTGCTCGATGTGAGCGCCGATGCAGTGTTGGTGTTCGACCGCAGTGGTCAACTCCTCTTTTGCAACGATGGTGCACGTTCACTCGTGGGCGTCGACAGCAACGACGTGCAACAAAACAACGACACCGTTGCCGACACATTCTTGCGCGCTATTCGCGACCAAGTGCCACGTGAAGTACTCAATGCCACCGACACTCACCCTGCGGCAAACAGGTGGGAAGGCGAGCTGGGTTTTCGCAGCCCCGATGGCATTGTGCGCACCCTTGCTCTTACCTTGCAGGTAGTACGCGATGCCAGCGGCGTGGTGCAACACTTCAGTGCCATCGCACGCGATATCACTGAAACAAAGCAGTTACAAGACGAACTCACGCGCCAGGCCACGCACGATGCGCTCACCGGTCTTCCCAACCGCGTGTTGTTCTTGCGCAAACTTGCCGAAGCACTCGACCGCAGCCGCACTGTGAAATCGGGAACCGCAGTGCTCTTTGTTGACCTCGACAACTTGAAAGATGTGAACGACACCATTGGCCACAACGTGGGTGACGTGTTGCTCAGCAATATTTCCAAGCGCCTCGTAAATGCCACTCGCCCGTCCGACATCGTTGCCCGTATTGGTGGCGACGAGTTCGTTATTTTGTGCGACGGCGTCACCGACGAACACATTGCTCACGACATTGCCGGGCGCATTCTTGCTGCGGTCACTGGGCAAATGGTGTTGCAAGGAACTGAAATTTATACAAGCGCCAGTATTGGCATTGCGTTGTCGACGCCAGAGATGCTTGCTGAACAATCACCCACCGAGGCTGCACAAACTCTGCTCAATAACGCCGACACAGCCATGTATCGCGCCAAGCAACGCGGCAAAGCACGCGCCGAAATTTACAGCGCAGAAATGCGTGCCGATGCACGCGAACGTGTGAGCCTCACCAATGCGTTAGAGCGTGCACTTGCGGCAAAGCAAATGCGCTTGGTGTATCAACCCATCAACTCTGCACACTCAGGTCGCACCACTGCTGTTGAAGCATTCCTGCGCTGGGATCACCCGCAACATGGCGAACTCACCCCGCCGCACTTCATGGCCATTGCCGAAGAATCGGGCATGATTGGCCCCATTGGCGATTTCGTTATTGCACTCGCCTGCCAAGACCTGCGCCAGTTCATCGATGCTGGCGCAGTCGATAAGTCGTTCCAATTGCATCTCAACTTGTCGCCAAAGCAACTCACCGACCCCACCTTTGTAGAGCGCACACTCACCACATTGCGTGAGCACACTATTGAACCAATGCAAGTGTGCTTCGAGGTCACCGAAGCAACCATGATGAACGACAATCCCAGCATCTTGCGCAGCATTAATGCGCTCAAGCGCAGCGGAATTCGCATTGCTATCGACGACTTCGGCAGCGGCTTCTCGTCACTGTCGTCACTGCGCAAATTCCCCGCCGACGTATTGAAGCTCGATGGCTCTCTCATTCGCGATCTTGGTCAACAGGGTTACGACGACCCCATTGTGCGTTCCATTATTCAACTCGCCCACTCACTCGACATGACCGTCATTGCCGAATGGGTGAGCACCGAAGAACACATGAAGCGCTTAAAGGTTTTGGGTTGCGACTACTTGCAGGGCAACCGCATTGGCGAAGCCCACAACGCCGAAACCTTCGTGCGCGAACTCTCGCGCACCCACTAACCAATTACGCCGGCGGTTCCACCACGGGTGCCGGCCCAATGCCTGCGAAGTACTCGAGCACACTGCGTGAATTGCCCGCTAGTTGCACCACCGACATCTCGTTCACCACGTCGTTTTCCACATCGAGCCCGTACGAAGCAATGCTGCCATCGGCTGCTGGCTTTAAACGCTTTAAGAAACTCGCGATATCGAGCGCGGGGTCGGCCGTTACTGCACCAACAATGGAGCGCATCACGCCACCAACACCAAACGGGTTCGCTGCCGAATATTTCACGGTGTCTTTCAAAAGCGCCGCAACAAACTGGCGCTGACGTGCGGTACGGCCAATATCGCCCGTCCCTTCCAGTTGCCATTTGCCATTAATGAACTGGTGGTAATGCCTGCTACGCGCAAAACGCAATGCCTTCACACCATCGAGCAAGTTGCAGCCGCGATGAATGCGCAACCCTGTGTTTTGATCTTTTGCTCCATAAGGAACACACACGTGCACGCCACCAACGGCGTCGACAAGTTCTTTGAAGCCCTGGAAGTTGATTTCCACATAATGATGAATAGGAATATTGAAGTTGGCGCGAATAGTACGAATGAGCATGTCGGCACCCAGGCTGTAGGCCGTATTGATGCGGTTCTTTTTCTCGCCATTACCGATGGTCACAAACAAGTCGCGCGGAAACGACATAAGCGCAGCAGTTTGTGCAGCGGTGTCGTAGCGCAAAATCATGATGGTGTCGCTGCGTTGACTACCTAAGTCGCCGCCCATCGTGGCGTAGTCGGGGTCATTGGGGTCAACGCCCTCACGGCTATCGGTGCCCACCAACAAATAGTTTTCAAAACCGTCCGATGGCGGAGCTAGCTCTGCCACCACCACGTCTACTCGTGCTACGCCTTCAAGTTGGCTCTTCGCTCCCGACACCAACCCCGCAGCACCCGCACACGCCACAATGACAGCCAGGCCAACGGCAACGAGGTAGCGCATTGACTTCATTGAAAATACGGTAGTGCCTCTTCACGAACGAATGCGGTCAAGCGAGTCGCAAATGCATCACATCGGCAGTGTCAATGTGATGTGTCACAGCACATTCATCAAGCACATTGAGTCGCCCATCGGCACCAACATCTACTGCACGACCCACAACATGCGAACCATCGGGCATTTCGCATTGCACCTGCTTGCCCAATGTATGAAGGTGCTTGCGATACAACGCAAATGATTCACGCTCATCAAGACCACTCACGTCGTCGAAGCGTGCCAACACCATGTCGAGCATGTCGATGGGTTCAGGAACATCGACAGCACTCACTAACTCAACCATGCACGTCGCGTCGGCCACCTCGGGCGGTGGCGCCCACTTCACATTGAGCCCCATGCCCACCACCACGTTGTTGCCCGCAGCTTGGGCCAAAATGCCGGCAATTTTCACATCTACATCGGCGCCGTCGCGAGGAATCGTGACCACCACGTCGTTTGGCCATTTCACCCCAGCACGCAGCCCGTACTTCTCTTGCAACACCAAGGCTGCGGCAAGCCCCAGATGCTGGGTGACCCGGTGCAACGGGCCAGCCACATCGCGCAAAAGAACCGAAACCAATATGTTCGCCCCCGATGGTGCTTCCCATACCCGCCCCAAGCGTCCCTTGCCGGCGCTTTGGAACGCCGTAGTTAGTACATAGCGGTGAGGAACCTCTAGGCTTACTCCCGCAAGGAGATCAGCATTGGTCGACCCCGTCTCGGGAACTCGTTCCACTTGCCAGTTGCCGCGCCACTTCGCTTTATCCATGTCCATCTACAAAGATTGTCACTCGTGCTTAAGAAAATCCTCATCGCCAACCGTGGAGAAATTGCTGTCCGAGTTATTCGGGCCGCCCGAGAACTCGGAGTCAAGACCGTTGCGGTCTATTCCGAGCTCGATAGGAACGCGCTACATGTGCGTTTAGCCGATGAGGCATATGCCTTAGGTGGCCAAACCGCAGCCGAGAGCTACCTCAACACCGAGGCCATTTTGAACGCCATCAAGGAAAGCGGCGCCGACGGCGTTCACCCCGGATATGGCTTCTTTTCGGAGAACGCCGAGTTCGCTCAGGCCATCACCGACTTGGGCGTTGCCTTCATTGGGCCGCCACCAGCAGCAATTGTAGAAATGGGCGACAAGGTCTCGAGCCGTAAAGCTGCCTTGCGCGGCGGAGCCCCCATTGTTCCGGGCACCACCGAGTTCGTTACCACGGCAAAAGAAATTCAAGACTTCGGCAACGAGCACGGTTGGCCACTTGCCATCAAGGCTGCCTTCGGTGGCGGCGGACGCGGCATGAAGGTGGTGAAGTCGGCCGACGAAGTGCAAGAAGCAATGGACTCCGCACAACGCGAAGCCAAAGCATTCTTTGGTCGTGATGAAATTTACATTGAGCGCTACCTCACTTGGCCACGCCACATTGAAGTGCAGCTAGTCGGCGACCAACACGGTGACGTGGTGTGGGTTTCTACACGCGACTGTTCAGCACAGCGTCGTCACCAAAAACTCATTGAAGAAGCTCCAGCATTCGACCTTCCAGCCGGCGTCGAAGACGCCATGGGTGCAGCGGCAGTAAAAGCTGCCAAAGCAGTTGGATACTTCAACGCAGGAACCGTGGAGTTCATCTTCCAAGACGGCGACTTCTTCTTCCTTGAAATGAACACGCGTTTGCAAGTGGAACACCCTGTTACCGAAGTCATCACCGGCATCGACTTGGTGGAATGGCAAATTCGCGTTGCCAGCGGTGAAAAACTTCCGATGACCCAAGAAGAAGTTCTTGCTGCACGTCGTGGTCACGCCATTGAAATTCGTATCAACGCAGAAAACCCAGCGGGCGGCAAGTTCCTCCCTTCACCTGGTCTCATCACCAAGCTCGTCACACCCGATGGTTTTGGCGTGCGTTTCGATGGTGGTTACGAATCGGGCGACACCGTCAGCCAGTACTACGACAACCTCGTGGGCAAGCTCATTGTGTGGGGTAAAGATCGCCCAACAGCAATTGCCCGTACCATTCGTGCGCTCAATGAAATGGTTGTTGAAGGGGTACACACCACCATCCCTGCCGACATCGCAATTTTGGAACACCCCGACTTCGCAGCAATGAAGCACTCCACCAAGTGGGTGGAAGAAGTGCTCGACTTGTCGAACGTGGGCACCTCTGCACCAATTCCTGCAGGTGAAGCTGCTGAAGAACTCATTGAGCGTAAAACCACCGTAGAAGTCAACGGCAAGCGCTTCAACGTAAAGATGTGGGTTCCTGAAGGTCAAGCAGTTTCTGCTGGCCCTGCAAAGGCAAAGAAGCCAGCACGTGCAGCATCAGCAGGTGGCGCAGTAGGCGGCACCGGCAGCGGCGACGTTGTGGTTCCGATGCAAGGCACCATCGTGAAGGTACTTGTTGAAGTAGGCCAAGAAGTAGAAGTGGGCCAGTCAGTTGTTGTGCTTGAAGCCATGAAGATGGAAAACCAAATTCAGGCCGAGAAGTCGGGCAAAGTCAAAGAAGTCAAAGTCAAAGCTGGCGACACCGTTGGTTCTGGCGACGTCGTTGTTGTTATTGAATAACGCTTCTATTCCGCAGCTTCGCTGAGTGCTTCGGCGAGCGACGGATGCACCAACAAACTGTCGAGCAAGTCGGCCACTTTCAAGTTGGCTGTTACTGCTAACGCCACAACGCTAATGAGTTCGCCTGCATGACGACCCACAATGCTTCCGCCCAACACCACGCCCGTATTGGGGTCAGAGATGAGCTTCACAAATCCACGCGGGTCATTGTGGATGAGCGCTTTCGCCGTTGACGAGAACGGCACTTTCGTTACACGAATTTTGCGACCCGAAGAAAATGCTTCGGCTTCAGCGAGACCCACATCGGCAAGTTCTGGTTCGGTGAAAATTGCTGAGGCTGCTTTGTCGTAGTCAAGGTGACGATGATTCGACTTCGTACCCACCATGAGATGCTCGGCAATTTTGCGACCCTGCATAGAAGCCACCGACGACAAGGGCAACTTGCCACTCACGTCGCCTGCTGCATAAATGTGACCCACGTTGGTTTGGCAATGGCGGTCGATATTGATGTAACCGCGCGAGTCGAGCTCGACACCAGCAGCTTCCAAATTCAGGCCCTCTACATTGGGCTCTGAACCAATAGCCAGCACTGCATGTGTGGCACGCACCTCGCGGCCATCGGAACACTTCACTATTACTTCGTCGCCACTGCGCTCAATGCTCTCTGCACGTGCGCCTTTCAACAGCTCAACTCCACGGTTGAGGAAGGTTTCCTCGAGCACTGCAGCAGCCTCTGGGTCTTTGCCAGGAAGTACTTGTTGACGGCTCACAATGAGCGAGACCTGTGCACCGAAAGAAGCAAACATGTGCACGAATTCCACGCCTGTTACACCGGAACCCACCACCGCAATACTCTTCGGAAAGATCTTTGGTGGGTAGCACTCACGGGTGGTGAGAATGCGCTCGCCATCGGGCGTGCACCACTGCGGAATACGTGGCCGTGAGCCAGTGGCAATAATGAATGCATCACCTGCAATGCGTTCTTCACCCGCGGCTGTACGCACGACCACAGTATGAGCATCGACAAAACTTGCTTCGCCACGAATGATGCGAATGCCTTGGCTGTCGAGCAACTGCGTGGTGGTGTTTTCTAAACGCGTACGAATGCCGTCGATACGTTCAGCCAAGTGCTCAACATCAATTTCGGCGGCATGTTGTTCTAAGCCCATACCTGCAAAGCGTTTGGTGGCACTGACTGCCCCACCTGTAGCAATCATGGCCTTCGAGGGAATGCAATCGAGCAAATGTGCTGCTCCACCCATAATGTCGCGTTCAATAATGGTGACTTCGGCTCCGAGCCGCGCCGCCCATGTGGCTGCCGTATTTCCACCAGGGCCACCACCAATAATTACCAAACGAGTTGTCACGTTTTTAGGTTATCTCTGCGCACCCACGATGTTGGGGCAGTAACGCGATGGAAACGCCAAGTTGTCACGGCGTTCACCTACGTATTCAAAATGCATGCCATCTGACGGCGTGAAGTTGCCACCCCATGCAAAACCCCAGTGACGAAAAATACGCACGATGCGACAATCCATGTGTGGCACACCACCTTGTGCATTGGTTGACGTATTCATATCGAGTGCCATCCCCCACGAGTGGCGCGACAGATAACCAAGTTTCCCAGCCAGTCGGTTGTATCGCGGGTAAAAACACCCACCATACGCGTTGGTGTTACCTACATCGACGTATCTACTCAAACCCTGGCGTCGCACTTCGCTCAATGCACCTTGTATTGCAACGCGAACATTCACATTGCATGCTGCCTTCACACCAATGTCGTCAAATACTGCGCGCGGTGAAATGTATTTCTGTGGCCATCCGCCTTCCAGCAGCACCTTTCCCGACTCCGACACCTTGTAGGCAAACTCCCCCACCATACGTTTTGTTGCAGCCAAGCCACGTGTGGCATCGGGGTTCGGCGCATCCCATGTTCGACGAATGTGAAACGTGTTGCCATCTTTGAAGCCGGCATTGCGTATTGCGTTCTCCACCGTTATTGCATTGGTGAAGCCAATAATGGTGTAGCGCGTAATCATTGTTGCGCCCAGCACATCGGCTTGTTGAGGCGACAACAGCAAGTCGGCTTCACCCACCAAGTTGTCTTCAGCAATATTGCCAATCACAAACTCGTGTGGCTTGTTGCGAATGTCGAGCAGTGTCACAATGTCGCCAATGCGCGCACCACGAATAATTGCCGAACTCCGGCCCATCACAATGTTGTTGGCCTGCAAAGCCTCAGCGGCTTGCAACGACATCAAGTTGCGCACCACTTCAATGTCTTGCACCGTGGTCGACATAGGAACCTGATATCCCCGCGTGATGCTTTGCACCAGAGTTTCTATACGTGTCGTTGCATCAATACGATGCACCCGCACAAGGCCCAAGGTAACGGCTCTGCCGGGGTACGCCAGAGCGCCCGCCTTTTTCGCCAAGGCAACCACCTTCTTGCGGTCGGCAACCGAGAACTCCTTGGGTTGCGAGATCGAAATAGCACGTTTCAATGGTGCGGTTACTTCAGGAGTATCGGGCAGAGGTGGGTTAATGGTGTCGGCCAAGGCGCCCATGGGCATCGCACTCGCTACCAGCACGCCCACTGTGCTTCCCCACAGAACCACACGGCGCAACATGCTTTCACGGTAGTTGCCCAATGCCCCACTGGCCTCAATTGTTAGTACCTAAAACCCTTGCAGCAACTACGGTAGAGAGTTGTGAGCAGTGAACCGACCCCTCCCCAAGACGCCGCCGACGAACCTATTGATGCGGCCGAACATGCCAGGGGCCTCGCCCTCGAGCGTTCACGTCGTTTGGGCCAACTCGACGTCATGCGCAGTGCGGGCACCAACCCTTACCCCTACCGCTTCGACCGCACGCACACACTTGCCGACATTCGTAGCGAGTTTGGCGCTTTAGAAGCCGCCACCGAAACAGAAGTACACGTAGAAGTAGCTGGGCGCATGTTGTTGAAGCGCGACCAAGGCAAACTCATTTTCGCTTCGCTACGCGACCGCGACGGCGACATTCAATTGTTTGTTTCCAAAGCCATTGTGGGCGATGAATTGTTCGACGCCATTAACGCCCTCGACCTTGGCGACTGGGTGGGCGTTTCTGGTTTAGTAATGACCACACGCAAGGGAGAGCTATCAATCAAGGTCAACAAACTTGTTTTGCTCGCTAAAGCAGTACGCCCTCTTCCCGACAAATGGCACGGCCTCACCGACCCCGACACTCGCTACCGCCAGCGCTATGCCGACCTCATTTCTAACGATGAAGCACGCCGTGCCTTTGCCATTCGCCACGCCATTATTGCGTCGTTCCGCAAAACACTCTCGGCAAAAAGTTTCATTGAAGTGGAAACACCAGTTCTGCATGCTGAAGCAGGTGGCGCACATGCACGCCCCTTCAACACACACCACAATGCGCTCGACATGCCGCTCTTTTTACGCATTGCACTTGAACTGCACTTGAAGCGCCTCATTGTTGGTGGCATGGAACGCGTGTATGAAATTGGCCGCGTGTTTCGCAACGAAGGCATCTCTACACGCCACAACCCCGAGTTCACCATGATGGAGCTCTACCAAGCATTTGGCGACTACAGCGATGTAATGGCAATTACCGAAGAACTTTTCGTTGCCGCCGCGCGCGACGCCATTGGCACCACCATTGTCGACATCAATGGCACACCCACCGACTTGGCCGAACCTTTCCGCCGCGTACGTATGATCGACCTCGTTGCTGAAAAAACTGGCGTTGCAGTTCACCCGTCAATGGAGCGTGAAGAATTGCGCGCGCTTGCCGAAAAACACAACGTGCATGTGCAACCACAATGGGGCACCGGCAAAATCATTGAAGAGATGTTTGAAGCACTTGCCGAACACGAGCTCATGGCCCCAACATTTGTTACAGGCCACCCCGTGGAAATTAGCCCCCTCGCCCGAGTTGACCGCAACGACCCATTCCTCACCGAACGCTTTGAGTTGTTCGTAGGTGGCCGCGAACTTGCCAACGGCTACAGCGAGCTCAACGACCCCATTGAACAACGCTTGCGCTTTGAAGACGAGCAAAAAGCCAAAGAAGCTGGCAACGCCGAAGCAGGCACCGTCGACGAAGACTATTTGCGCGCTCTCGAGTTCGGTATGCCACCAACGGGCGGCCTCGGCATTGGTATGGATCGTCTCACCATGCTCATTGCTGGCGTGCCCACCATTCGCGACATCATTTTGTTCCCCACACTTCGCCCTGAAGTTTTTGAATAACACCAGAAAGGTATTCCTATGACCACTTCCGCTTGGGGCGTTGGCCTCGCCACCGTGGCCGCCGACGGCACCGTTCTCGACACACGTTTTCGCGCACTAGGTTTTGGCGATGCCATTCCCGCCGATGCACCGCGCAGCAGCATTGCCGCAGCCGCACCCGGCGACCCCGAACGTGGCGTTGCCTTTCAAGCAGTAGAACTACTCATCGACACCACTGCTGCACCCACTAGCGCAAGTGATGTGTATTTGCGCTTGCACTTGTTGTCGCATCGCATGGCATTGCCACGCACACTCAACCTCGATGGCGCCTTCGGCTTACTTGCCAACGTTGCATGGACCAGCCGTGGCCCTGTTGCCCTCGACCAACTCGAAAGCATCACCTGGAACTTTGCACAACGTGGCGACTACCTCGTGGTGAATGGTGTCGACAAGTTCCCCCGCATGACCGACTATGTGGTGCCATCGGGCGTTCGCATTGCCGATGCCAGCCGCGTGCGCTTAGGTGCTCATTTAGCAGCAGGCACCACCGTGATGCATGAAGGTTTTTGCAACTTCAACGCCGGAACGCTTGGCGCCTCCATGGTGGAAGGTCGCATTTCTGCTGGCGTTGTTGTGGGCGATGGTTCCGACATTGGTGGCGGAGCATCCATCATGGGCACACTCTCGGGTGGTGGCAAGGAAGTGATTTCAGTTGGCGAGCGTTGCTTGCTCGGCGCCAACTCGGGCCTTGGCATTTCACTGGGCGATAACTGCATCATTGAAGCAGGCCTGTATGTAACAGGTGGAACCCTTGTACGCCTTCCCGATGGCGAAGTGGTGAAAGCACGTGCGCTGTCGGGTGCCAACAACTTGCTCTACCGCCGCAACAGCACCACTGGCGCCGTTGAAGCATCACAACGTGAAGGCACCTGGGGCGGACTGAACGCTGCCCTTCATAAGAACTAACAATGACTCCACAAGACCTTGCTCAACTCATTCGTGCGCGTCGCAGCAGTTTGCTCATCGACGCACAACGTGAAGTGCCACGCAACATTGTTGAAGAGTTATGTGAGTTGCTTACCTGGGCGCCCAACCACAAGCGCACCTGGCCTTGGCACATTGCGGTGCTCACTGGCGACACACGTCGCGAGCTGGGTGAAGCTATTTCTTTTGTGATGGCGGCTCAAGGCGAAGAAGATTTCAAAGTCGTCAAAGCCCGCTCGAAATATTTGCGCTCGCCCATCGTGATAGCCGTTGGTGCAGCACCTGGCGACTCGCTGCAACGCACCGCAGAAAACCACTACGCAGTAGCTGCAGGCATACAGAACCTTCTCCTTGGCGCCGAGGCTCATGGCCTTGCCGCATTGTGGGGCTCACCGCCCAAAGGCGCCAACGACGCCATTAATGTTGTGTGCCAGTTCCCCGCCGCCACCGAAGTGATGGGGCTCATTTATGTGGGTTACCCCAATGGAGTTGTTGAGTCGCCGGGCAGGCCTACAGCACAGGTGAATTGGTTGTAGCTGGGCTTAGCGCCCAGGTTGGTACGTACCAAAGATCTCGCGCAAGGCATCGCTTACTTCACCCAATGTTGCATTGGCGCGCAACGCTTCTTTCATGGGGTACAGCAAGTTGTCGGTGCCACGAGCAGCAGTTTTCAACTCTTCCAACTTGGCAGCAACAAGTGCCTGATCGCGGTCGGCCTTGAACTTCTTCAAGCTCGCAATTTGGTTCACCTGGAGTTGTGGGTCAATAGGGAAAACTTTTGGCTCTGGCTCTTGGCCAATATTGAACTTGTTCACGCCCACAATGACGCGCTCATCGTTGTCGATGGAACGCGCATAGTCGTAAGCGGCTTGCTCAATTTCGTCTTGTTGGAAGCCAGCTTCAATACCGTCTACTGCTCCACCCATTTCGTCGATGCGCGCAATGTATTCCCAGGCCAAACGCTCGACCTCATCGGTGAGGTTTTCAATGAAGTATGAACCAGCGAGTGGGTCGGGAGTATCGGCCACACCACTTTCGTATCCAATAATTTGCTGTGTACGCAATGCAATGCGAGCAGCTTCTTCTGTAGGCAAGCTGAGTGCTTCGTCGTAACCATTGGTGTGCAAGCTCTGTGTTCCACCAAGCACTGCAGCAAGGCTTTGCACCGCTACACGCACAATGTTGTTGAGTGGCTGCTGAGCAGTAAGCGTGCTGCCACCTGTTTGGGTGTGGAAGCGCAACAACTTGCTCGACTCTTTCTTGGCACCAAAGCGCTCGCTCATGATTTTGTACCACATGCGTCGTGATGCACGGAACTTCGCAACCTCTTCAAAGAAGTTGTTGTGACCATTCCAGAAGAAACTCAAACGTGGAGCAAAGTCGTCAACATCGAGACCGGCGTCGACTGCTGCTTGAACATAGGCAATGGCGTTAGCAAGTGTGAATGCAATTTCCTGAACTGCAGTACTTCCTGCTTCGCGAATGTGGTAACCCGAGATGGAAATGGTGTTCCACTTCGGCACGTGCTGTGAGCAGTACTCAAAGATATCGGTGATGATGCGCATTGAAGGCCGCGGTGGGTACACATAGGTACCGCGAGCAATGTATTCCTTCAAAATATCATTCTGAATGGTTCCGCTAATGGCGCTTGCAGGAATGCCCTGCTCTTCAGCTACCAATTCATACATCAACAACAAGATGGCACCTGTTGAGTTGATGGTCATTGAGGTCGACACTTTGTCGAGCGGCAAGTCGGCAAGCAACAAGCGCATGTCGGCAAGCGAGTCGATTGCTACGCCAACTTTTCCTACTTCACCTTCAGCGCGTGGGTGGTCGGAGTCGTAGCCCATTTGTGTTGGCAAGTCGAATGCACACGACAAACCTGTTTGGCCTGCACCGAGCAGAAACTTAAAGCGCTCATTCGTTGAAGACGCCGTACCGAAACCGGCGTACTGACGCATCGTCCACAACTTGCCGCGGTACATGGTGGGGTAAACACCACGTGTGTAAGGAGGCTTGCCCGGGTCGCCTAACTGCGTGGCTGGGTCCCAGCCCGCAAGGTTCGCACTGGTGTACAGGGGTGCAATGGGAATGCCCGAGTCGGTACGAGGGTCAAGGGAATCGGGGGTGGGAGTACTGCTTGCCATAGACCCAAAATCGTAAGGGTTTTAAGAGTGTTCTCGGCGCCGTATGACCCGCTTTTCGCAACAATTTGCACCGAGAAATGATGATTTAGCGCGCAGCCACCACGGAAATCTCCATTCGCCACTCGGGGCGAGCCAAGGCCGGCACAGTGACCAAAGTGCTCGCTGCTAAATGGCCTTGTAACACAGCATCGCGAGCAGCCATCACCACCGCGAGGCGACTACTCAGCTCGCCACCTTGCGCACGCTCTTCAGCGTTCTCCACCACATAGGTAGTAATAGAAACAATGTCGCGCACCGACAACTGAGCCTCGGCCAAGATGGCGGAAATATTGGCCCACACCACTGCGGCCTGTTCGCCTAAATCGGCGGGAACAGTTCCATCGGCACGGGTAGGCACTACTCCCGAGGTAAACACCCACGCCTCTGCCCCGCTCACTTCAATGCCGTGCGCATAGGCCGCGGCGGGCTTCGACATGGTTGCGGGCTGCAGAATTCGGTTCACTTCAGGAGTTTATGCTCTCGCTCAGGGAACTCTCACCACAAGGTCGGTGGAATACGGAGAATTAAACATTCTTGACTGAGCAAATACAGAGGCACGCACTGCAAGGGTGTATGTGCCACCGCGTTGCAGACCATAGATAGTGACTCTTTGTACATCACTTGACCAATTCCTTTGCCATGACGAAATAAATGTCGGACCAGACTGCTTGAAGTCGTAAAAAATTTGCGCCCCATTTGAAGGAGGTGCGGTGAACGTGAAAGTGAGAGTGCCGGAGGAATTAGCACTACCCACCAAGTTTGTGGGTGCAAGCGGAGCCATTCCATGTTGAACAGTCGCAGGACTTGATACAACGGTTCCCACTCGAGAGACAAGAGCAATATCGTAAACCGACGCCGATGGAACGCCAGTAACTTGAAAACTGCACGCGCTCGTTCGTTGCACGGTGAGGCCACTCAGCCCAGAAGCCACCTCAACCGTGACGTCTACGCCCGCACCAGCCGATGGAGAACTGCAGTAAATA
>WLST01000036.1 GCA_009711295.1 Actinomycetota bacterium
ATCTCGATCTGTGAGTACTGAAGAATTTTTGCTGCACCAATGAACTGTGCAACTGACAACTTGTCGTCTTTGGCATAAGGCTGTTCAACAAGAGCGACATCTTTGTAGAAACCGCTAATGCGACCTTCAACAATTTTCGCAATTGCTGCCTCTGGCTTGCCTTCGTTACGAGTAATGGTTTCCAACGTTGCGCGCTCGTGATCGAGAACGTCTGCTGGGATTTCATCACGTGTGAGGTAGCGAGGACGAGCAAAACCAATGTGAACTGCAACATCGTGTGCCAACTCTTGAGTGGCACCTGACATTTCAACAAGCACACCGTTGACTCCGCGGCCACCTTGAATGTGCAAGTACGAGTCGATGACGTTTCCGGCAGCTGCTTCGATGCGCACTACTTCGCCCAAGTCAATGTTCTCTTTGAGAACAATCTTCAAGCTGTCGAGTTGCTCTTGGCGCTCCGACACTGCAGCAACACCCTTATCGATGATGAGGTTTGCCAATGCTTCGGCTTCAGCTTTGAAAGCATCGCTACCGGCAACAAAGTCGGTTTCGCACTTCAGTTTTGCCATTGCACCCACGTTGCCACGAATGACCAAGGCAACAACGCCCTGGTTGTTTTCGCGGTCGTCACGCTTTGCGCTTGCTGCAAGGCCTTTTTCGCGCAGCCACTGCTTAGCTTCGTCGATATTGCCATTGTTTTCTTCAAGTGCTTTTTTGCAATCCATCATTCCTGCGCCGGTGGAATCGCGCAGAGTTTTTACGTCTTTAGCTGTATACGACATTCGTGAATCAGGCTCCTGGAGTAGGTGCCGCAGGGGGTGCGGGAATGGGTTTTGGTTCAACAACAGATGCTCCGACTGCAGCAACTGCAGCAGCGGCATTGGCAACAGCAGCAGCGGCAGCTTGTGCTGCAGCAACTGAGGCCTTCTTCGATGCCATGTGGCGTCCTTCAAGTGCAGCTTCAGCAATAACACGGCACATGAGGTCGTTGGCGCGAATGGCGTCGTCGTTTCCTGGAATAGGGAAGGTCACCACGTCGGGGTCGACGTTGGTGTCGACTACAGCGATAACTGGAATACCGAGCTTGTTTGCTTCGGTCACAGCAATGTGCTCTTTCAAGGTGTCGAGCACGAAGACAGCGTCGGGACGACGTGTCATTTTGCTGATACCCGACAAGTTCTTTTGCAACTTGACGAGTTCACGCGACAAGAGAAGTGCTTCTTTTTTCGGCATCGCTTCGAACTCGCCAGTTTCCACCATGCGCTCGTATTCCTGCATTTTGCTCACGCGCTTGGAAATGGTTTCGAAGTTGGTGAGCATTCCACCCAACCAACGCTCATTCACGTATGGCATTCCGCTCTTGTCGGCCCAGTCACGCACAGGATCTTGTGCTTGCTTTTTGGTGCCGACGAAAAGAATGGTTCCGCCTCCGGCTACAAGATCGCGCGCAAAGACGTAAGCGGTCTCGACGCGAGTCATTGTTTGTTCAAGATCGATGATGTACACACCGTTGCGCTCGCCAAAAATGAATCGCTTCATTTTGGGGTTCCAACGGCGGGTCTGGTGTCCAAAGTGGCAACCAGCTTCAAGCATTTGTCGCATTGTGACGACGGCCATGATGATTCTCCTCTCCTGTGGTTAAGAGACTGGCCTCCGCGCCGAAGCGACCACAGGAAGAGACACAGTGCAATGACGTGTTGTTGGGTTATTCGTGGCCCCCGCCATGCCACCGTGTGGACGGTGGCTTGACGACAGCCAAGAAGAGAGGCTACTGCCCGATTCCCCTTGTGCCACAAACGATCGCGCCGCCGTTGGGGAAATCAGCCGGGCCCGGGGTCGGGTGAGGCCAAAAAAGGCCGCAGGGTCGAGATAGTTCCCCTCGGCCCGCGACCCCAACCGCAGCCCAACATAGAACCATTGGCTCGCATCACCCACCACCTGTAACGGGTTCACCGCCTCGCCCAGGGTAACGAGGGCATCATTCACCCCTCCCAAGACCTCATAGAGAGGTGTATCCGGTTGACCTCCCCTATCGGGTGCTATCCCTGCGGCCACTTGGTCAATTTCCACCACCACATACGGCACCCCACCCACTGGTCCCACGAAGGTCACTGTTCCTGGCCACGACATGCGCACCGGCGTCTTTTGCCCAACAGCAAACTCGAGACCGCGGTTACCAGCACACCACGTACATTGCGGCCGCCGAAACCAGTCGGTGACCTTGCCTGCCACTGGGGCTGGAGCAGTGTTCGCAACGCAGAGCACCGCAGCGACAACGGCGCTCAACATGAGCGCCTCTTTAATGAATTAGTACTCGGCTGCTGCGAGACGCGACCGCAATTGCAAAACAGCTTTTGAATGGATTTGCGACACACGACTCTCGGTAACGCCGAGGATCTCACCAATTTCCACCAACGTAAGATTTTCGTCGTAGTAGAGAACCAGAACAGTTCGTTCACGTTCTGGCAGGTTTTTAATTTCCTCACGCATGTGCGCCCGCATTGCTTGCTCTTCCATTGCGGTATCGGCGGGGCCAATTTGTTGACCAACCCCCGAAGGGGCACGGTCGGCAACAAGGTGGTCGAGAGGGCCAACGGTGCCAACAGCAACATCGGCGAGCCACTTCTGGAGTTCCTCCACAGTGATCTGTAATTCTTCGGCAATTTCTTCGTCGTTTGGTGCACGTCCCATTGTGTGCTCAAGTTGCGTTATTGCGGTCTGCACCGAGCGCGCTTTGGTGCGCACCGAACGTGGCACCCAGTCGAGGGCACGCAAAGAGTCGAGAATGGCTCCCCGAATACGCGGCACTGCATAAGTTTCAAACTTCGCACCGTGAACCGGCACGTATTTTTCAATGGCATCCATGAGGCCAAATATGCCTGCACTCACAAGGTCTGCAGTATCAACATTTTTGGGCAACCCTGCACCGAGTCGGCCAGCAACGAACTTGACGAGTGAGGAATAGTTCACCACGAGCCACTCGCGTGCTTGGGGGGTACGAGAACTCGCCCAATCTTCCCAAGCGGATTCCACCGTGTAGCGCGCGCCTCGAATATTCATGCGCGGGGATGTGACGAGAGATAGGCCGACTGTAAACGTTCTTTGCTGATATGCGTATAGCGCTGAGTGGTGACAACATTTGCGTGACCCAACAATTCCTGCACTGCACGCAGGTCGGCGCCATTGTCGAGCAAATGCGTGGCAAAGGTATGGCGCAATGCATGTGGATGCGTGGGGTCAATTGATCTTCTGTCGAGTATTCGCCGCACGTCGCGCGGGGTGAGTTGTTTGCCGCGCTCATTAAAGAAGAGTGAATTTGAAGACGGCACAGCGAGCTCATGACGATGCTTCATCCACAAATCAATAGCGGCCACCGTTGGCTCATTGAGAGGAACACGACGTTCTTTTGAACCCTTACCCCACACCGACGCCGCATTGTTTTTCAGATCAATGTTGGCAAGGTCGAGCGTGCATAATTCACTCACGCGTAACCCACTGCCGTACAGCAATTCCACAATTGCCACGTCGCGCGCAGAACGCCACACGGGTTCATCTTCTATTTCCGAACCAGTGAGCAATGCATCAAGCTGATCGGCATTCAAAATACGCGGCAAGCGCCCCTCGCCGTTTGGCGCACGCACACCAACAGTTGGATTTTCCATTTTCTTGGCAGAAAGACGCAGCAGCCATGAGAAATAACGACGCAGTGCGGCGAGCTTGCGAGCAATGGTGCGTTTAGCATGAGTGCCCTTTGCATTTTCCGTGGGCTTTGTGGTGGTGAGAAATGCAAGATACTGCTTCACCATGACACGCGTGACCGCGTCGGGTCGCTGAGCATCGTGTTCATCACTTGCCCATTGCGCAAACAACAGCACATCTGAGCGATACGCACTTTGCGTGTTCGGCGACATCGCAGTGAGCGAGCCAATGAACTCCTCTATTTTCCATGCCGCCAATGGCGTAGCCCGCGTGCCGCCCACACCTTCAAGGTAGTAGGTGGAACTACCTCATGAGCGCTTCCCACCATCCATTGGTGTCTACTACCCAACCCAATGCTTCCAGCCGGCCCAAACTCACCGCGATGTCGTGCAGCGGTCTGTTGAGCAACAACACGAGGTGGTCAAGTGTCACTGCTCCATCTGTACACGCAAGAAGTACATCGTGATCGTGGGCATCGGGTGAAACGCGAGTTTCGTAACTGCTCCCCGACTCGCGGCGATGATCAAGCGCGAGAGCAGCAAAGAGGTCGTCGACACTGGTGACTGGCCCACAACCCTGTTGAATGAGCAGATTGGTGCCACCAGCAGATGCAACACGCGGTGAACCAGGTACAGCAAAGACCTCAATATTGCGACGGATTGCTTCTGCGACGGTGAGCATAGAACCACCCGACTCACGAGACTCCACCACAACAACCACTTCAGACAGCGCCGCAATAATGCGGTTGCGTTGAGGAAAGCGGTACGGCTCGGGCTGTACCCCTGGGCCATATTCACTGAGCAAAAGTCCGTTTTCACCTACCCATTCCCATAACCCTGCATTACTTTTTGGATACACAACGTCGAGCCCGCACGCCACGACCCCAATGGGTTTGCCGAGAGCGCCATGGCCCGCGTGCGCCACATCGTCATAGTGCAATTTCATTCCGTGATGCACCGCACCATCTATTCCGCGAGCAAGACCCGACACCACTGCAATTTCGTGAGCCGCTAACTGCTCACCAAATTCTCGTGCGGTGTACACCCCCGATGGGGTGGGCGACCGCGTGCCCACAATGCCCACACGTCGCTGCTGCAATGCACTGAGTGACCCCCGATAGAAAAGCACAGCTGGTGGTGTTGGGTCGTAGCGCAATGCGCGTGGATACAGCGGATCAGCGATGCTCACCACCTGAATGTTTTCATGTTCACAACACTCAAAAATGCGCGCAACAACTTCGTCTGATGTCGTCGAATCACACACTGCTCTCGCCCACGCATCTTCGGGTTCTTCATGCAACAGCGCAATGCGCAATTTCTTTGGTGTCATGCCTTCTAACTGCGATAGAGCAGCAGCAAATGCCCACATCGGCAATCCGAGGTGTTGACCCATTAAGCAACTTCTCTTTCATGTAAGCGCGTGCGCAAGAGCAGCGCCACACGCACAGTTTCTTCAGCAATCTCTCCGTCGTTACCCGACAAGTCGGCAAGCGTGCGAGCAACACGGCGAATACGGTGATACCCACGACCCGTAAGACGTCCGAGTTCTAATTCGCGGCGCAATACATCTCGCGCTGCATTCGTCAATGGTGCATACGTGTCTAATTCTTGTGCAGACAACCGAGCATTCACGCCGCCCGAGCGATGCAACGATATTTCCCGCACGCGTGCAACACGTTGACGCACTACTGCGCTCGGTTCTCCTTCATGCACATCGAGCAACTCCTCTACTCCCGTCATAGCTACAGCAACACGTAGATCAAAGCGATCGAGAAAAGGCCCAGACAACCTGCGCAGGTACCGAGCACGTGCTGTTTCATTACACACGCACGCACCTGGTGCTCCTCCACCACAAGGGCACGGGTTTGTTGCGCCGACCAATAAAAACCTTGCAGGCAAAGTGACTCCAGCACTTGCTCGCGCAATACGTACTTCTCCTTCTTCTAGTGGTTGGCGCAATGCATCGAGCACCGAAGGCATGAACTCACCCACTTCGTCTAAGAAGAGCACACCGCCATGTGCCAGCGATGCTTCGCCTGGACGCAAGACGCCACTTCCCCCGCCCACCATTGCAATCATCGACGCACTGTGGTGCGGTGCGCGAAACGGTGGAAACGTAATGAGCCCGCCAGGCGGCAACGACGCCCCTGCTGCAGAATGAATCATCGTTGCCGTCACTGCTTCTTCATTAGTGAGTGGGGGCAATAAACCAGGCAAACGCTCGGCAATCATCGTTTTACCTGCACCAGGTGAACCCACAAATAAAATATGGTGCCCGCCAGCAGCTGCAATTTCTGCTGCAAGACGTGCTGTGGGTTGCCCGCGCACATCGCTCATATCTGGAAAATGCGTTCCTCCTTTGACATTCTCTTGAGACGCCGTATCGACCCATTCCCCTTCGCCACGCAAGGCAAGAACCACATCGCGCAAGGTGGCTGCACAGTGAATACTTTGCGGGCTCGCAACTTTTGCTTCACGCGCATTGGGAGGGGCAACAACAACACGAGATTCACGCAGCCCTGCAACAAGTGGTGCTGCGCCAGGCACCGGGCGCAATGACCCATCGAGACCAAGTTCTGCAACAAAGGAGTACTCCGCCAAGTTGTTGCTGGGTATTTGCCCACTTGCGCTCAAGATCCCCATGGCTAAAGCAAGGTCGAGCCCGACCCCGCCTTTGCGTTGACTGCTCGGTGCCAAATTCACTGTGATTTTCTTGTTGGGCCATTCAGCACCACTTGAGAGCAGAGCCGCACGCACGCGGTCGCGCGCTTCTCGACACGCTTCATCGGGAAGACCAACAACGGTGAACCCAGGCAATCCACTACCAATATGCACTTCAACAGAAATTGGCGTTCCTTGAATACCAAGCAATGTTGCTGACCTAATGCTCGAAAACATGAGACCTCACTTTCGTCACGATGAAATGCATCCCGTAGGAAAATGCATGTGGGAAACTGTCGACAGTGAAGAAATCACCTCAACATCTCCATGTGTGGCGACGTAGTGCTTTTGTGGCAATAAGTTGTGCAATTTTTATGGCTAGTGCTTCTTCATGCTCCGAGCCAAAGCGCACCGGAACTCAGTTTTGCCGGCAGTTAGCCAAAGAGATGTCGCAAATCAATGCTCCCATTGCATCGCAAAACGATATTGACCTTTTAGTTGCCAGCTATGAACGCATTGGCGAGGTCGCTCCACTTGACGTGGCGAAAGATTGGGAAGCGCTCACGGCCTTACTCGCCGAAGCTGCACACATCAACACGGGGAACATCACCGATGTTGAAGCTGTCACTAAGCACGCCTACGAGAGCAACACTGCGGCGCAACGTGCCTTCAAGTGGACCCTCGATACGTGTGCTGTTGATATCAGCGGATCTCGCCCCGCTTCACAATGACCTTGTCGACCAAACCGTATTCCTGAGCCAACTCGGCAGTGAACCAGCGGTCACGCTCGCTGTCGGCTTGGATTTGCGCAATTTCCTTACCTGAGTGGAAAGCAGTGAGTTCTGCCATTTTGTGCTTCACGTGGTGTAACTGCTCGGCCTGAATAGCAATGTCGGTTGCTTGTCCGCGCAAACCTGCAAGAGGTTGATGCATCATGATGCGGGCATTTGGCAAGGTGTAACGCTTCCCTTTTGCTCCGGCAGTGAGCAGGAACTGACCCATTGAAGCCGCAAGACCCATGCACACTGTTGCAATGTCGCACGATACGAACTGCATGGTGTCGTAAATGGCCATACCTGCAGTGATGGATCCACCTGGGCTATTGATGTAGAGCCAAATGTCGGCATTGGAGTCTTCGCCTTCGAGGTACAACAACTGTGCACAAATTTGGTTGGCAATGTCGTCGTTGACGTCGGTACCGAGCATGATGACACGGTTCTTCATGAGGCGACCGAACACGTCGAAGCGTGCGTCGCCGGAGCCTGCGTCGGCTGCCATTGGAGTGGTAATGGACGATGTGCTGTGCGACACGTGCGAAGTCATGCCCTCAGGTTAGTGCCCATCGCCCTCGGTCTCTCAGTTACGTTCCGATAAAAATGACGTACCGCGGACAGAAAGTGGCAGAATGTCGTCGTGGAAAACGCAGAATCCCCCTTTCTCGCCAATGCCGAGGAACTCCTCGAACACAACACCACATTTGTGCAGGTTTTCGCCGACCACGGCCTGAGCGTTAAACCCAAACGACGCCTCGCCATTGTGGCCTGCATGGATAGCCGCATGGACATTTTCCAAATGCTGGGCCTCGACCATGGCGATGCCCATATCATTCGAAATGCGGGTGGCGTGGTCACCGACGATGTCGTTCGTTCTTTAGTTCTTTCGCAGCGCCGGCTCAATACGTGTGAAATTATTTTGATTCACCACACCAACTGTGGCTTAGAAAACTTGAATGAAGGCGAATTCTACGATGAATTAGTGAGCGAAAGTGGCATCAAGCCCGGCTGGTCACTTGAAGCTTTCAAAGACCCACATGAAGATGTTCGACAAAGCATGAGCAGGCTCAGGCACTCACCGTTCATCTTGCATAAAGACAATATTCGTGGCTTCGTTTATGACGTTGACAACGGAAAACTCATTGAAGTCGCTTGAGCGGCTCTATGAACGCAATACTCCGCTGAAAACAACTGCAATATTTTCCTGCTCATAGTTTCCCTTATTCTGGGCAATGTAGGTCATGAGGCCAGCAAGACCAGCCGAACCCGTGGGGCTGACATTGATGCCTGAGCTCTTTTGTGCCAGTTCGTAAGCGGCCACAACATCTGATTCTGGCGAAACAACGGGAAATCCACCAGTGCGTGTCATGGCGTCACAAATAGAGATCCAATCGTAGGTTTCATCGTCCAAGATGCCATCGGCTAGCGAAGTAGGTACTTCTTCCCACGGCCACATGCACTCACTCCAGCGTGCACCTGCATTCAAGGTTCCACCGGTTTGCTCAGCACGACTCCATGCTCGCGCAAGTGGGCTACAGCCTTGTGTTTGCACTGCGTGCAAATGAGTTCCTTGCACTTCAGCAATACGCAAAGCGTCGCCAATGCCAGAAGCAAATGCTCCGCCACCTACTTGCACAAAAATACGCTGGAGTTGTTGAGTGTTCGGAAATTGCTCGAGCATCTCAAGACCAATCATTCGCCCACCGTCGAGGCACCATGCATTTTCGGTACCTTGCACGCCGAATGGCAATGAACCGCGTGACACATACTCTTGAAAACGCAGTACGCACGGATCACCGGCAGGATCTGTTGGTTGACGCATGCACACCTCAATATGAGCGCCAAGTGAGTGCAAAGTTTCCAGCACCACTGCGTCAACACTCTCTGGCACAAACACCCGCAAAGGCCACTGCACGCTTGCTGCAAGAGTTGCTGCTGCAATTGCAGCATTTCCACACGAAGCGATAGCGAGTTCGGGACGATTTGCACCCCATGGGGCAAGACCTTTTTCTTCAGCAAAAACTAAATGCAATAACTCAGTAAAGAGATGTCGTGCCTTTTGAGATCCGGCAACGTTATGTGTTTCATCTTTGACCCATAAGCCGCCAGTTCCTTCAAAGCCCAACACGCGCGACAACTCTGCATGGCGAGCAAAGGGAGTGCGGCGAAACCCCACTCCTGCAACGCCTGCCACTTGCACATCGAGGCGTTCAATGAACTCTCGGCGCTCGCCGAATGAAGTTCCGTGTTGTGCAGCAAAAGCATCCCACGCCAACAACTCTTGGAAACGCACAAATGGGTTTTCCGATTCCACAGGTTGAAAGTTGTTTGCACTTGGCGCACCAACGAAATGCAAAACGTGATGCCGGTCGTCGCTATTTGCCTTTGGGCAACGCCACGACAACGGTTGATCAACAGGTACCCGTGCACCGCATACAGCACACTGCAGGCTGTCGATGACCTGCGTTTTCATATCTCTATTGTGCAGCGACGCGGGCGTTGAATTCGGTAATCATGTTGTCCCACACTGGCTGATAGGTGCGGATGTGGCGCCAGAACGACTGTGAGCGACGAGCTTCAAACACATCGAGCGGAGTTCCCTGCTGCTCAACCCATGTGTAGTAACCCAGGTTGAAGATGCGATTGCGATCTCGCTCGGTGCAGTCGATCATTGCACCAGTTCCAATGGCACCTACGTGCTCACCAAATACTTCGGCCGCATCGACTGCTGTGAAGTTGTTCTTGAAACGGCGGGCAAGAGTTTTTTCGCGCTCGCTTGGGTACAACGCGCCACCATCGGTTGCGATGGTAATGAGCACATCGTCGGGTCCGTAGTTCAGAAGTTTTGCTGTTTTAATTGCAGCGATCACATTACAAATTGCAGAGAAACCAAAGTGCTCCAAGGCATCAATGAGTTCGGCCGATAGACCTAAACGCGTTGCCATGTACTCTTTGCCCGCTGGAGTATTGAACAGCACATCGAGTTCGTCGGTGGCACGGTCGGACACTGCAACAACAACATCAGTGTTCATAACGTTTTGAATGAGTGGCACATGCTTGTCGCCAATGCCTTGAATGTTGTGCTCACCAAAACCATTTTCCAACATGGTGGGGCATTCCAACGCCTCTACGGCAACAACTTTTGTGCCATAAACATCTTTGAGTTTGTCGCCAGCAGCAATGGTGCCAGCGCTACCCGTTGCTGAAGTAAATGCAGCGAGTCGCAGGTTTTTGTTGCCTGAATTTTCGCGGAAGTGTTCGTAAATATGAGCAAGTGCCGTACCTGTTACTGCGTAATGGCCCACGTGATTACCAAATTCGCAGAACTGGTTCAAAATAAAGTTGCCGGGGTCTTTGGCCATCTCATTACATGCGTCGTAAATTTCTTTAACGTTGCTCTCGGTGCCAGGTGTGCGCACAATGTCGGAAGGGTCGGCCACCCATTTGTCGAGCCAATCGAAGCGTTCTTGCGACATGCCAGCAGGCAACACCGCAACGCCACGACTTCCCAAAATACGGCTAATGGCAATTCCGCCACGCGCATAGTTGCCCGTGCTTGGCCACACCGCACGATGGCGTGTGGGGTCGAACTGGCCCGAAATGACTCGAGGCACGAAGCATGAAAATGCAGCCAACACTTTGTGAGCTGTGATCATGGGAAAGCGGTCGCCGAAGGCAACAACAATGGGGCTTTCTACACCAGTGAGGGCTTGTGGTAACACCACGTAGTTGGGTACATCAACACGGTTACCCGCCATGTCGTTGTACCAGTGCACGCGAAAGAGGTTGCGCGCATCGGGTGCATTTTTGTCGACACCAGCGGTGATGCTTGCGGGGATTTTTGACGGGTCAGCAAGTTGAGCAAATGTGGGGAGAACAATTTTCTGTTCAGCAAAGCGCTTCACGCTGTTGGTGAGCGCCTTTTCGTCGACCACCGTGTCGGCAAGACCGAGCTGGCTAATGAGTGCTTCCGGAGAGAGGCCAGAGACGCTGGTGGAGTGCTGAGTGGTTGTCACTTTTACATTCTGTCAAAAAAAGCGCCTAGCCCTCGCCTTCTTTGGCCAAAATCTCTGAATCTTTGCCATTTTCGTGACTCTTCTCGATCTCTCGGTAGCCTTCCCTCGTCGCCGACGTAGCCCAATGGCAGAGGCACGGCGCTTAGGACGCCGCCAGTGAGAGTTCGAGTCTCTCCGTCGGCACGTGTACATTGACGACCTGCCCACCCCGGCTCTCATTATTGAAGCCAACGCGCTCGAGCACAATTTAACTGCCATGGCGGCCTCGTACCCTGGCACCACTTTGCGGCCCCATGTGAAAGCGCACAAATGCACCGCGCTTGCAAAAGTGCAAGAACGCTTCGGCCACACAGGTTTCACCTGCGCAACTCCTCGTGAAGTGCTTGGTCTTGCAAAGGCAAACTTGAACACCGATATTCTGCTCGCCAATGAGTGTGTCGATGTGGCACGCCTGGGTGCGCTTGCCGGAACCAATGTCACCATTGCCGTTGACTCTGAAGAAACTATTCGTGCTGCCTTTCGTGCGGGTCTCAAAAAAGTTGTCATCGACGTTTTTGTTGGGCTGCCACGATGTGGTTGCGAGCCCGACGATGCCGGGCGCCTCGCCGACCTTGCACGCTCGCTTGGCCTCACTGTGCGCGGGGTCATGGGCTACGAAGGCCACCTCATGATGGAAAAGACTGCCGACAAATCACACCAGGTCAATACTGCGATGCAAACTCTTCATGCATGTGCAGAAACTGTTGGTGGCGACATCATCTCTGCGGGCGGAACGGGAACCTACAAAGAACACTTAACGTCGGGCATCACCGAGCTTCAAGCCGGAAGCTATGCGCTCATGGACTCGCACTATGCGACCCTCGGCTTTCCTTTCATCCAAGCCGTACACGTTGTAGGAACCGTCATTTCTCGCTCAGCGCAATGGGCTGTTGCCGATGTTGGTCTCAAAGCACTGGGCATGGACCACGGCAACCCCGAAGTTGATGGTTACGACGTGTGGTTTTGCTCCGATGAACACATCACCTTTGCCGTGAAGCGCGATGCAGCATCGCAACCCGTTCCCGCGCCGCTCACACTTCCCCAAGTGGGCGAACGCGTACTCATCACACCTGCTCACATTGACCCCACCATGTCGCAACATGAGCGCGCCTTCGTGCACCGTGAAGGCCTTGTGGTTGATGAATGGGCTATTGACCTACGTGGTTGGTAAGTACTTTCGCTAGTTCAACAAATGCGCGTCCACGATGTGACATTGCATTTTTTTCTACCGCATTCATTTCAGCAAAAGTTCTTCCATCGCCATCGGCCGGGATAAACACAGCGTCGAAACCAAAACCACTCGTTCCTGTTTCACGTGTCGCAATGGTGCCTTCGCACACGCCTTCCACCACAATTTCATCACCATTGGGCCACAACACCACAACTGCTGTTTTAAAATGGCACGAACGTTGGGTGGAGTTCTCTAACGCTGCAAGAAGCTTTCGCTTGTTGTCGGCATCGGTTGCGTCTTCGCCGGCATAACGCGCTGTTCGTACCCCAGGCATGCCCTCAAGTACGTCAACAAAGAGCCCCGTGTCGTCGGCGAGTGCCGGGCACCCCGTTGCATTCACAATGGCTTGTGCCTTGAGGCGCGCATTACCCACCAACGTGTCGGCGTCTTCTACAACGTCGGGAACCGTAGTGGGCCGCGGCAACAAGGAAACTCCTTGCGGCATGAGTTGTTCAATTTCTGCAACTTTTCCCGGGTTTGCCGAAGCACACACCAGTTGCAGCGTCATTGTTAACGACCCAAAGTGCGAGGAACTGGTGGCGTCGACAACACATTGCGCTGCACCGTAAAGATCTGCCCCAGCCCGTGTGCAGCTAAACCCAAAAGGTCATCGAGTTCACCACGGCTGAATGCTTTACCTTCTGCAGTTCCCTGTACTTCAACGAAGCTTGGTTCGCCACCAGCAACTGGCTGCAACATCACAACATTCATATCGACTTCGGCTGAACTGTCTTCCACGTACGGAAGGTCGAGAATGGGTTGACCATTATGAATACCAACGCTGATTGCTGCACACTGCGAATGCAATGGGTGCGCTGTAATGAGACCATTTTGCTGCACACGTGTGAGTGCATCGTGCAAAGCAATAAACCCGCCACAAATACTTGCGGTACGCGTACCACCATCGGCCTGCAACACATCACAGTCGACCACTACTTGGCGCTCGCCAAGAAGCTTCATGTCGCATGCTGCGCGCAATGAGCGACCAATGAGGCGCTGAATTTCTACTGTGCGGCCACTTTGCTTGCCTTTAGCGGCTTCACGGTCAACCCGCTCTGGCGATGAGCCTGGCAACATGCTGTATTCCGCAGTCACCCAGCCCTTACCGGTGCCCTTCATCCAACGTGGAACATTTTCATCGACCGAAGCAGTGCACAACACGCGTGTGTTGCCAAAGGAAACCAAAACAGACCCGGCTGCCATCTCGGTGAAATCGCGCTGAAAGGTAAGTGGCCGTAATTCATTTGCCGCGCGTCCGTCTGGTCGTGTCATGTTGTCTCCTTGTTAGTGAATGTTTATTTTACGATCCACGATTGTGCATCGCTCAGTTCCGGACCAAATAGTCGGCGCCCCAAGTGCGCAAACCACTCTGGGTCTCCGGAAGAATAAAAAGAGTGCTCGCCAACACGATCTGTGTCTTCTTGAAGTTCAGCAACTTCAAGCATTTTCTTTACCGCAAAAGCAGTTTCGTCACCCGACGACACCAGCACCACATCGGGGCCCATGACGTCGCTAATGACACGCGCCAAATACGGATAGTGCGTGCACCCCAACAACAATGAGTCGACACCAGCATCAACAATGGGAGCAAGTAGTCGTTGCGCAAGAAGTGTGACTTCAGGACCACTTGTTTGCCCACGCTCAACGAACTCCACCAACCCAGGGCAAGCTGCCGATACCAACGACACCGAAGCATCTGCTGCTCCAACGGCGTGTTCATATGCGCCCGAGTCAATTGTTCCCACAGTGCCAATAACACCCACTCGCTTGTTGCGTGTGGTTTGCACGAGCGCACTCACACCAGGTTCAATGACACTCAC
>WLST01000037.1 GCA_009711295.1 Actinomycetota bacterium
TCACAGCATTGAGATCGTACGCGTGTGTTGGCTGATTGAGCTCGAGCATCACGAAGTTTGAAGCATCAACAACATTATTGATAGAGCGCATACCACTGCGAGACAAACGGTCTTGCAGCCACTGCGGCGATGGGCGCACTGCAATGTTTTTTACCACTGTTGCCGTGAAGCGGCCGCAGGCATCTTGACTTGCAATATTGATGTCAACTTTGTGCGCAGGCGCAGCTTGAACGTCGATCTTTTTTGCTTGGAATGGAATAGCTAAGTGCGCAGCAAGATCGCGAGCAACTCCTAAATGCCCCCAACATTCGGGACGATTACGGGTGAGATCGATATCGAAAATGGTGTCGGTGGTAGCACCAAGCGCATCGAAGAGTTCAACGCCGAGTGGCAAATGCGATGGCAAGATGAAAATTCCACCGTGATCTTCGTTGAGCTCCAACTCTTTAGCGCTGCACAACATGCCTTCGCTATCGATGCCAAGAATTCCACGCTTCAATATTTGGCGACCATCGGGCATTGTTGTACCGAGAGTTGCCAGCGGGATCTTGTCGCCCGCAGACATATTGAAAGCTCCACACCACACGTGCAATTCGTTGACACCATCGGTGGTGACATACACGCGGTGAACTTTTTCTGCATCGGGGTGACGCTCTGTGCGCAGCACCTGTGCAACAACTACACCCTGCAAGCGCGAACCCGACTCGATGACTTCTTCAACAGGCATGCCCAAAGAGGTCAATGCATCACTCAGGCTCTCGGAATCGGTGCCGAAGTCGGCGAACTCGTTGAGCCAAGACAAAAGAATTTTCATGACGAGAACTGCCTTAAGAAACGAAGATCGTTGGTGTACATCTCGCGAATGTCTTCCACATTGTGGCGTTCCTTCGCCATGCGATCGATACCGAACCCGAAAGCGAACCCCGACCACTCTTCTGGGTCGAGTCCACCTGCACGCAAGACATCGGGATGCACCATGCCGCAACCACCCAACTCAATCCACGAGCCATTTGCACGACGAATATCGAATTCGGCACTTGGTTCGGTGAAAGGAAAATACGACGGGCGAAGTCGACTTGTGAAGTCATCGCCAAAGAATGCTTTGGTGAACGCCTCGATCGTGCCGGCAAGATCTTTAAAGGTGATGTTTCGATCGATGACAAGGCCTTCAATTTGATGAAACACCGGCATATGGGTTGCATCGGGAGTATCTCGACGAAATACACGACCCGGCATGATTGCGTAAATAGGCGGTGGCCAATTTTGCATGACACGAATTTGAACGGGAGACGTATGCGTACGCAACACAACACTGCCGGGCTCTTCGCTTTCAACGAACAAGGTGTCCCACATGCTGCGTGCTGGGTGCGACTTCGGCATATTTAAAGCCTCGAAGTTATAGAAATCACTTTCTACCTCTGGGCCTTCAGCTACTTGGAACCCCAACCCAATAAAAACGTCTTCGAGCCGTTGAGTTGCTTGGGTAACAAGATGCAATCGCCCACGGGTGGTTCCCGCAACGAGGTGCTCGGTGATGTCGATCTGCTCACGCAACAATTGTGCGGCCATCTCTGTTGCTTCACATTCTGATTTCTTGGCAGCGAGCGCTGCATCGACACTTGTTTGAGCAGCATGTAACGCCTGGCCCGCAGATTTACGCTCTTCGCTATCGGTGATGCTTCCCATTGACGACTTCAACTGGCTGAGTGCAGACTTCTTACCCACCAAGCCAGGAGCGGCCTGAGCAACTTCTTCAGACGATGCGAGGGCGGCAATAGTTTTCAGCGAAACGTCGACAACCGCGGCAATTTGCTCAACAAAGGGCACAGGAGAAGTCATAGACAACGACGTTAGTGGTCTCAGACACCAGAAGCGTGGTGTTTTCGCTGCCGTGCGACTTCAAAACATAAAACAGTGGTGGCCATCGCCACATTGAGACTCTCGACTGGCCCTTGGTGGGGAATGGTGATCCACTGCGAGATGGGTTGGTCGAGCGCAATTCCTGCAGCTTCATTACCCATGACCAGTGCGATGCCCGAGGTCAACACCGCTTCGTCGTACGCGAGTGGACTGAGTTTTTCATGTGAAGTCGTACCCAAGAGCGGCCACTTCATCTCAGCGAGTTGAGACAGAGAAACCGATGAGAACACTACGCTCGAGAAGATTGCCCCAGCAGCAGACCGCACGACCTTTGGCGAATAAGGGTCAACAGTGCCGGGGGTAAGAACAATGGCACTTGCACCTGCAGCAACTGCGCTACGAATCATGGTGCCAAGGTTTCCTGGGTCTGCAACTCGATCAGCAACAAGAATCCATTGTGGCTCTAAAGAATGCGACGGCGACATGTCCACCAAGGCCGAGAGGTCTGGGGTCTGCATCGCAAACACTCCAAGTACCTTTTGTGGTGTCACCGTTGTGGAAACACGCTCCAATGTATTTTGACTTATGAAATGCACTTCACCAGGAGCAACACATGGACGCGTTCCTTCGCAGACGAACTGCTCAATGAGTTCGAGTCCAGCGTCGAGAGCGGCCTGCACCAAAGTGGGCCCTTCAACAACGAAGCACCCCGATTCGTAGCGTTCCTTTCGCTCAGAGAGCAATTGGCGCAGCCGACGAACTGGGGTGCTCGTAAAACTTACAAGGGGCTGATTCAGCCGAGCGCTGCCTTTGCGGCTTGCACCAAGCGACCAAACGAGTCGATGTCGTGAACTGCCATGTCGGCCAGGATCTTGCGATCGACTTCAATGTTTGCTGCATTGAGGCCGGCAATGAATTGGCTATAGCTCATGTCGTAGATACGGCAGCCAGCATTGATGCGCTGGATCCAGAGGCGACGGAATTCGCCTTTCTTTGCACGGCGGTCGCGGAAGGCGTACTGCCCTGACTTCATTACCTGCTCATTGGCAGCACGAGCCGAACGGCTCTTGTTACCGTAATAACCTTTTGCACGCTCGAGAGTCTGCTTGCGACTCTTACGAGCATTAACGGCGCGTTTTACGCGGGCCATATTGGTTCTCCTTTAACTTTCTTTAAACAACTTGTTGACAACGGTGGATGATTATCTTTCGGCGAGGAGGCGCTTAATGCGCTTCACATCACCTGAGTGCACATCGACGGTTCCGGCTAATGAACGAGTGCGCTTTGACGACTTCTTTTCAAACAAGTGCTGGCGCATGGCTTGCTGACGACGCAGCTTGCCTGTACCTGTTTTACGAAAGCGCTTTGACGCTGTCTTGCTAGTTTTCATTTTCGGCATGTACTTCTCCTGACTCGGTAACACTTACTTCAACTTCTGGTGTTATTGCCGCTGGTACTGGTACCGCTTCGGCAATTACTTTTGGCTTCTCTGAAGGTTTGACAGCGGGTTTTTCATCTGCCTTTTTCACTACTTTTTTGTCTGAAGACAACACCATGGTCATATTTCGTCCTTCAAGTCGGGCTTGGGTTTCCACTCGGACTCCCTCGCCTAACTGTTCAATGACATTGTCGAGCAATCGGGACCCCAACTCAGGGTGAGCCATTTCGCGGCCCCTGAATTGCAAAGTGACTTTCACTTTGTGTCCGTCTTCTAAAAAGTCATGCATGTGACGCACCTTGGTATCGAAGTCGCCCTTACCAATTTTTGGGCGAAGCTTCACTTCCTTAATGGTGACCTGCGTGGTCTTTTTTCTCGACTCTTTTGCCTTTTGTGCTTCTTCGTAGCGGAACTTTCCGTAGTCCATGATGCGACATACGGGCGGAACTGCTAGCGGTGCAACCTCAACTAAGTCGAGGTCGGACTGCTTGGCAAGTTCGAGGGCTTCTGGAAGGGTTTTGATACCCAACTGGCTGCCTTGTGCGTCGATGAGACGTACTTCTCGTGCCCGAATGCGATCGTTGTACCGTGGTTCGTTCGTCGCCGTAGCTATGGCCGTTCACTCCTGTGCAAGTGGCTCTCCCTTTCGATTGCCCAATAAACCTGGATAACCGTTAAAAGGGGCACGCGAGGTCGCGCAGCACGCAGCACGTGCAACGGGACCCAGACGCACTCCCGCTAACGGGGTGGCTGGGTGGGGCGAGCCCACTTTTGCCGATGTATTGCTAGAAAGACTACCGCCAAAATACTGCCTTCAACCGCTTTTGCCATGTACCGTCACCACCGTGAATATGCCCAACAACAGCACCACCCCCCAGGAATCAGAAATCGACATCTCCGAAGCGGCAGAAGCTCTGGCCGAGACCCGCCAGCGCTTAGCCGAGATTCCTGCCGAAATCGTTGTGGTGAACCATGTGATGGGTCTGTATGAACTAGCCGCCATTCACCTCTCTGCTCAGCCGCCTCGCCTTTTTGAGGCCGCCCTCGCAATTGACGCCGTGGCGTGTTTAGTGGAGGGTCTTGAAGGTCGCCTCGGTGACGAGGAAGCAACTTTGAAGTTGGCGCTCGACAATATTCGTATTGCCTTTGTACAAATTAAAGACGCGATGTTGAAAGAAGAAGAGGAAACGGCCTAGTCGTTTTTCTGAATATTCCATGCTTCTGATTTTGCGAAGCGCATGACAATTTCGAAAAGCACCTTTTGGCCCACTGTGATCTCGCGTGATCCATCGGCAATAGCGATGCAGTGAAAGAGATAGCGATCGCCGCTGACAGAGTCGATATACCCAAGACCCGCCGGCGAATCGAACTCGACAACGAGACCAGAAAGCACGCCCTCAACAAAAGGGGCATCGGTTGCGGCAAATGTTCCCATTGACTAGTGAATGATTTTAGAAATGGGAATTTCAAGAATGTCGCTGGCACCAGCATCTTTGAGAGCAGGAATAACTGTATTGATGGTGCGCTTTTGCACTACCGACTCAATGGCGTAATCGCCAGAAGCCAAACGGCTCACCGTTGGCGACTTGGCTGATGGCAACACCTTCAGCACTTTTTCAAAATTTGCTTCACTGACGTTGAGCTTCACAAGCACTTGTCCACGAGCTTCTAATGTTCCGATGAGCAAAGTGTGGAGTTGTTCCATTGCATGACGCTTCTCTGGGTTTGCCCACGAAGCCGGGTATGCAATGAGTTCTGTGTAACTGGTGAGAATGGTGTCGATAATGCGCAGCCCGGCCGCACGTAGTGCCCTGCCGGTTTCCGTAATGTCAACAACGCAATCGGCAATGTCGGGAATTTTTGCTTCACTTGCTCCATACGACAACCGAACATCGGCTTTTATGCCTTTGGCAGCAAAGTAACGCTTGGTCATTTCAGGATATTCACTTGCAACTCGTACGCCTGCTGGCAAATCTTCCGTGCGTTGTACTGCAGAGTTTCCATCGACGGCAACAACAACGCGAACAGGGTTGCTCGTTGCTTTTGAATACTGCAGTTCTCCCAAACTATGAACTGTGCTACTGGTTTCTTCCACCCAGTCGCGACCCGTAATACCGAGGTCGAAAAGACCTTCAGCGACATATACAGGAATTTCCTGCGGCCGCAAGATGCGCACCTCAACAACACGTGGGTCATCGATAGATGCGCGATAGTCGACCGAAGACGAACGGATGACGGTGAGATCGGCAGCCTCGAAGAGTTCGAGGGTTGCTTTTTCTAATGAACCTTTAGGCAAGACGAGGCGAAGCACCCTTGCATCTTACGAGAACTCGTTATAGATGCCTCGGGATTATTGCCCTCAGTGTTGTGTTGGGGTTTCACACAGCAAAGCAAGTGCATGTGGGAGCACGTCGATAATGGCGCCGAGCTGTTCAACGCAGCCTTTGGGGCTACCGGGCGTTGTGACCACTATGCATTGCCCCACGATTCCGGCAACACCTCGCGACAGGCGACCCAACGGGTTTACTGCCCGCATTGCTTCTGACAAGCCAGGAGCCAAGCGCTGAACGACACGAAGAGCGCCTTCTGGGGTTTCATCGCGAGGCGAGAATCCCGTACCACCGGTAGACACGACAAGACCGGTAAAGGCAGTGGTCATGACCGAGAGCTGAGCGAATACTGTTTCTTCCCCATCGGCGCATAAAGCATGTTCCACCACTGTGAACCCGTGCTCTTCGAGAAATGTAACAAGTGCACGACCAGAGAGATCTTCACGGTGACCAGTTGAAACACCATCGCTAACAGTGAGAACTTTTGCCTGCCATTGGGTTGTCATGAAACATCCTTATGTGGAGAAGAAGTAACGAACTCAAAATAATCGCCAGTAGAAACCCGCAATCCATTTGCCCAGTCTCGAGCGAGCATCGGTTTTTTGCTCTCTGCTTGCACATGTGAAATGAGGAGCTGACCATCATCCGTCTGCACCACAACTCCATCTTTGCGCAGTTGCACTATTTCCCCCGCAGAAAAACCGCTCTCGGCAGCGTTCTCGGCAGCAGTGTTGTACACACAAGCATCGAGAACTTTCACGCGCGAATTGCGAAAATAGGTAAATGCCCCGCCAACACGAACTTGTCGATGTGCATTGATTGCTGGCTGGCTCCAATGAATTTGCAACTCAACCGGAGAGATCTTTTCGGCATGTACCGGCTCTCCCACTTGCACTATTGGCTGAGGAAAGCCATGACGCAACAGTTGCACTAATTGGCGAGCTCCCACCACTCCGAGTCGTGAACGCAACTCATCTGCGCTCTCATGAGAGAGTATTTCCACTTCCTCTACTGCGTACACACCGCCCGTATCGAGACCCTCTTCTATTTGCATGATGCTCGAACCAGTCTTTGCATCACCACTGAAGATTGCGCGCTCAACAGGTGCAGCGCCACGCCAACGTGGCAACAGCGAGAAATGGAGATTGACAAGCGGGATCAAAGAAATGACCGGCTCTTTCAAGATGCGCCCGTAGGCAACCACAACACCGGTCACGCCTGCGAGAGATTCTTGGTTGTTGAGTTCTGCCACCACTGTGTCGATGGCATCGAAACACGGGATATTGAAACGAGCTGCAGTTGCCTTCACAGGCGAAGGTGAAGTTTCAGAACCGCGCCCGCGACGCTTGTCGGGTCGCGTTACAACAGCTTCAACACGTATTCCATTCTCAATGAGCATTACAAGAACTTCGCTCGAGATTTCTGGAGTACCAAAAAAGATGACGCGTTCAGTAGGCCCAGAAGGCGCGGGTACCAGTTGTGTTGCGATGATTCCTACTTCAGCTTGATGACCTTGGGCTCTTGGCTTTTGATTTTCTCTCGTGCCCCTGAGGCATCGTCGAGTGCATCGGTTAAACGTCGGTATTCCGCTAGCGCTTCAGTTCGCTGATCTGGGGTCATGCGTTCAAACATTAAGACGCCATTCAAATGGTCGAGTTCGTGCTGAAAGAGCCGTGACAAGAGTTCGTCGGCTTCGACTGATACTTCTTCGCCGTCGATATTGATGCCTTTCAGCAGAATCTCTTTTGGCCGAACCATCTCGACGTACAGACCAGGAATAGACAGACAACCCTCTTCGTAAACCCATTCCCCGCTTGATTCCACCACAACAGGGTTGATGAGCACATCTGCCCCATCGCCAATGTCATAGACGAAGAGTTGTTTTTGAACACCAATTTGAGGAGCAGCCAAGCCGATACCCGGCGCTTCATACATGATGTCGAACATTGCGTCGGTTAAACGCACGAGCTTGTCGTCGATATTTTCAATTGCAAGCGATTGCGACTTCAATACCGGATCGCCATATGTCCTGATTTCGTATCCCACACCTGTAAGGCTATCTACGATGAACTCCGGAGCGCAGCAACATTACTTTTCCTCTGAAGAAGGTGACCTTGCCAAAATTGGCTCTGCAGTAAGAGATGTCAATTGGAATGCTTTTGGTCATGATTTTCTCGCCAAAAGCGACAGGGGCGTCTTTAGCTACGACCACCTCGACAGAGGAACTGCAGTCTTTTTCTCTCTGGTGCCTCTCCCTCCGGACCAAGGCAATTTTCTCGACCTCGGCTGTGGCTGGGGGCCAATGTCTTTGTGCATGGCAAAACTTGCACCTGCGAGCAAGGTCTGGGCCATCGATGTGAACCCGCGCGCCCGCGACCTTGTACTGCGCAACATCAATATTGCGCAGCTCAAAAATATTCACGTGGAATCCCCTGACAATGTTCCGAGCGATATTCAGTTCGACCTCATTTGGAGTAACCCACCCATTCGTATTGGCAAAGAAGCCTTACACGAGTTGCTGATGAGGTGGTTACCTCGTTTAACTCCAACGGGAGAAGCATGGCTTGTTGTGCAAAAAAATCTCGGATCCGATTCGCTCGCACAATGGATTGAAGAAAATGGTTACGCCGTCAAACGCCTCGGTAGCAAAAAGGGTTTTCGGGTCTTACGCGTAACGCATGGGGTCGACATAGCAACGGAAGCGACCTGAGAACTCGCCGCGCAACTGCTTTATGCCTTGTGTAAGTAATTCGTTATTTGCAGCACGAACGAGAAACTCTGTCGGTTTCGCACTCGCAGAAAATGAAAGATTGCAATGAGCCCAGTCGGCGGGATTGAACGATGAGTCGGCAAAAACCATTCGCGCCATCGCCGCATACGGTGGTAACTGCATCGCCTTACGTTTGTTTTGCTCGCGTTCTATGAACTGTCGAGGCTCTGGCTCTACAAAGTCGCTGTACTGCGGATTTGACGCATCTTGCGACTGCAAGACAATGAGCGCTCTACTAGAGCCCTTGAGTAGTCGTATTGCATGTATCAACAAGGTCCATGCCTGTTCCCCTGCTCTGTAAGTAGGCGCAAACAACTCATTGTCAAAATCTAAAAAAACGACCACATCGGCCGACGACACACGGTGCAAGGCTGCTTCGGTGCCGATGTACACCAGAGAAGACGCATTTGCGGCAATAGTTGTATCTGCCGAAAGTTCCACGACTTGTCGTAAGGCCGCCTTTTCTATTTCATCACGCATTTTGGCAACTCCCTTGCGGAGTAAGGCAAGTGCATTACTTGAACACGACTGGCATGTGGAAGGGCGATGAACACCACAACGATTACATTCCAGAAGCCCTTCTTCATTTTGAATCACTGCAGCATCACAGTTTTCACAGCGAATAATGGCCTTACACGCCTTGCACGACAGCAACCGCGACCGGCCCTTGGTATTCAAAATGCACACCACCGTTTGTGTCTTGTCACGTAACACTTCAATGAGCCGTGACGAAAGAAGTCCAAATTGTGGTTTTTCTTCATCTCCCAAATCGCTGTAGGGGTCAACCACCTCAATAGGAGGCCAATCGCCTGCAACCTGCTCGACGAATCTGACCGCTTCTGCACCAGCCCAATGGGTTGCCGAAACTGTGGGAAGCGGGGAAACCAACACACAAGGGATACCTAATGCCCGCGCTCTTTCAATAGCCACATCGCGTGCATGCCATGTAGGGCTGCGCTCATCTTGCAAGCGTTCATCATGTTCATCGAGAACAATGATGCTCTTGAGCTCGGGAATTGACGCCCACACTGCGCTGCGCGCACCCACCACCACATCGACGCCTTCAGCAGCGCGCTGCCAGTCGTCGGGCATTAACGCAACCGACAAACCCTCGCGTCGCAGGGCTTGAGCAATGGTGCGCGCAAAACCAACGGAAGGAGTGACAACAAGAGTTCTCCCGCGTGAAATGCCAGATTCAAGCACAGGCCGCAAAGGTCGTGGTGCTGGCCATACAAGCACCCCTCCTCGTTTGTTGTGAAAAAGCTCTTCAGCTTCGTCAACCACACTGCGCTGACCCGATTTGCGCGATGCTCCACCGTGTCGTGCGCCCAATTTCTTAATGCGCAGCGCAGGACTCGCAGACGACAACACGGCTCGTAACGAACCACAAAAACGTTCAGCTGCCCACTGTGAGAGTTGCACTACTTCCTCAGAAGGGCCTTCCGAGAGAAAACTTAAGACCTCTTTGAAATTGATGTCGCTTGACGGATATTCAACTTCAGAGACAACCCATGCATCCACACGACGACCATGTAACTCGACACGAACGACACTTCCGACCTTGACATTTTTCAATGTCTCAGGAACGAGATAATCGAAGACTTTATTGACTCCGCTCACATCGGGCACCACGCGCACAATGCGCCCACCCAATGAGGGAGAGGAGATCAACTCATGCTGGTTCAGAGCTTGACAGCCGCCTTGAAATCGGCGAGACGCGACGTGTGCTCCCACGAGAACTGTGGCAACGCACGACCAAAGTGACCATATGCAGCGGTCTTACGATAGATCGGACGCTTGAGGTCGAGATCGCGCACAATTGCAGCTGGGCGCAGGTCGAAAACGTTGCGCACTGCTTCTTCGATAACGGCATTTGGGACCACTTCGGTTCCGAATGTCTCCACCAAAATGCTGACAGGATGCGCAACACCAATTGCGTAGGCAACTTGCACTTCACAACGAGTTGCAGCACCTGAGGCAACAACGTGCTTGGCTACCCAACGTGCTGCATAGGCACCTGAACGGTCGACCTTTGAAGGGTCTTTACCCGAGAAGGCTCCACCGCCGTGACGACCCATACCACCGTATGTATCGACAATGATTTTGCGACCAGTGAGCCCGGTGTCGGCATGTGGCCCACCCAAAACAAACTTGCCTGTTGGGTTGACGAAGATGTCGTAGTTGTCGTCGAGAAACTGCGCAGGAATGACTGGGCGAATGACTTGCTCGATGAGGTCGGGACGAATGACGGTGTCGCGATCGGCTTCTGCAGCGTGTTGTGTAGAAATGAGAACGGTCTTCAAGCGAACTGGCTTGCCGTCTTCGTAGTCGAACGTCACTTGGGTCTTACCATCTGGGCGCAAATATGGAATGGCACCCGACTTACGCACTTCGGTGAGGCGTTCTGCCATGCGATGCGCAAGCCAAATAGGAAGCGGCATGAGGTCGTCGGTCTCGTTGCATGCATAACCAAACATCATTCCTTGGTCGCCAGCACCTTGACTGTTCAAAATATCTTCGCCGCTTTTACCCTTACGCACTTCTTCGCTGGAGTCGACGCCTTGAGCAATGTCGGGGCTTTGCGCATCGAGGGTAACCATGACTCCGCACGTGTTGCCGTCGAAACCATAGAGGGCATTGTCGTAGCCAATTTCATTGATGACTGCACGAGCAATGTCGGGAATAGGAACGTATGCATTTGTTGAAATTTCACCAGCAACGATGCACAAGCCAGTGGTGAGCAATGTTTCACAGGCAACACGAGCATGGGGGTCTTCGGTCAAGATGGCATCGAGCACGGCATCAGACACTTGGTCTGCCATTTTGTCGGGGTGACCCTCGGTCACGCTCTCTGATGTAAATGTGTACTTGCTCACGTGTGCTCCTGTATGCGATGAAGTGACTTCTCCACGCTATCTAATACGCGTTGTGCGATAGTGGTTTTACTCGCTAGATCGACTGTAACGGGCTCGTCATATGCGCTGACAATGGTCACAGCGTTGGTCTCGTGCCCGAAACCTACTTGTGGCAAAGAGACATCATTTGCCACAATGAGGTCGAGGTTTTTACGCTCTAACTTGCCCTGAGCATTAGCCACAAGATTGCTGGTTTCCGCAGCGAACCCCACCAAGACCTGACCTGGGCGTTTCATTTTCCCCAAGCCGGCCAAAATGTCGGGCGTTGCCTCAAGCACTATGGGCGGAACGCCGTCTTCCTTTTTCCACTTACCATCAGCAATAGGAACAGGTCGGAAATCGGCAACAGCAGCTGCCATCACAACAACGTCGGCACTCGGAGCAATTTTCTCAACGGCATCTTGCATTTGCTGTGCGGTTTCCACCTGCACTTGCGAAATGCCATTTCGGGCGGGGGTCATTTCCACCGTGGTGATGAGCGTGACGAGAGCACCGCGCGATGCAGCGGCTAGCGCAATGGCATGACCCTGTTTGCCGCTTGAACGATTGGCGAGAACGCGCACCGCATCGATGGGTTCGCGAGTTCCCCCCGCTGTGACCAACACGTGCTTTCCTGACAACGAGCCGTTACCGGAAAGAGGTTGCAGCGCTTGTGCCATTACTTCAACAATATTTTCCGTAGCTGCAAGTCGGCCCTTACCCACATCGCCGCCAGCAAGACGACCTTCTTCAGGAGGTGTAATGAAAACTCCGCGACTGCGCAAAAGAGAAATATTGTGTTGCACTGCATCGTGCTCCCACATCTCGGTGTGCATTGCCGGACACACCACCACTGGGGCTCGGGTAGCAATGAGGGTTGTCGTGAGAAGATCTGAGGAAATACCAGCGACATATGACCCGATGAGGCGCGCTGTAGCGGGGGCAACAACGATGAGGTCTGCTTTTTGACCAAGTCGCGTATGGGGAATGATGCTCTGGTCTTCCCACAAAGAGGTGTGCACTGGCTCAGAGGACAATGCCGACAGTGTTGTTTTCCCAATGAAGTGCTCTGCATCGGGGGTCATGATGGTCGCAACATGAGCCCCGGCATCGACGAGGTAGCGAATGAGCTCTACTGACTTGTATGCGGCGATCCCACCACAAACACCAACGACAATAAATTTGTCTGAGAAAATTGAGGACTCAGTCATGACACAACAGTTGAAAGAGGTTCTTCTGACAGTGCCGGCGGCAATTTACTCGGCGTTGTCTGATGTGCTGTTCTCTGCGGCTTCAGCAGCGATCTCAGCGTCGATAGCGGCTTGCTCTTGTGCAGCTGCTGCCCAATCGGTGAGGTACACGTTGCCGTCGACTGCGTCGTAGTACACGTCGTCAGGCATTTCTGTTTTGATGATTTTGTCGGCAGCGATTTCTTCAAAGGCAATGCTGATGGGCTTACGTGCCACCGAGCTCACCTGAGGTGGGATGGAGTTGCCCAAGCCGTCACCTAACTGATTGAAGTAAGAGTTGATTTGGCGCGCACGACGTGCACCTAAAGTAACGAGGCTGAATTTGGAGTCGACCCGATTGAGGAGTTCTTCAATTTTCGGATTGATCATTGAGTCATTTGCGCGTGCCACGGGGGCCTCCAAGATGTCTAGTGAGAAAAACAGGGTCGACGAAGTGGGTCTATCTTACCGAGTAGTGCGCCGGTTACGTTCGTGGTGCAAAACTCGTAAAAGTTCCTGCAAAGTCAGCTCGAGATCGTCGTTGACCACCACATGGTCGGCAATGGCGATGCCCACAGGTTCTTCTTCTTCGGCCTTACGCAGGCGCTCTTCGACCTTTTGTTCAGGGTCTCCCCGACCCCGCAAACGACGCTGCTGTTCGAGGCGTGACGGGGGCAACACGAAAACAAGCACCGCGTCGGGGTGGCTGGTTTTCACCTGTTGAGCCCCGTCAACCTCTATTTCTAGAACAATGTCGTTTCCTGCCACTGGCTCAGGAGACGGGGTGCCGTAATAGTTACCGAGAAACGAGGTCCACTCTAAAAATCCGTTGGCCGCAATACGGTCTTGAAAGTCTTCGCGAGATACGAAGACATATGCATTCGGGTCTTCATTTTCACGGCGGTCGCGTGTGGTCCATGACCGACTCAACCACAATTGCGGATCACGCTTCACCAGAGCCTGCACAATGGTTCCCTTGCCAACCCCGCCTGGCCCTGACAGCACCAAAATGATGGGATCGCGTGAAGTACTCAACGTTGCACACCCACGAAGAGTATTTCCCACTGCTCGCTGGTGATGGAACGGCATGGACTGAGATAGTCGACGCCGAGTTCATCGAGCTTGCGACGCGCA
>WLST01000038.1 GCA_009711295.1 Actinomycetota bacterium
GACGAAGAGGTTGCTTCTGGTGAGCACACTCAAGCTGAAGCCGACGCAAAACTTGCTGAGTTCAAGACTCGTGTAACCGACATGGTGAACAATGTTCGCCCAGCTGGCGCACCTGAAGGTCGTGGACCCGGCGGCCCTGAGGGTCGTGGCAAGGGCGGACCAAAGCTTGAAGCAGCTGCCAAGGTTCTTGGTGTGACTGCTGAAGAGTTGAAGACTGAACTTTCAACGAAGTCTTTGGCTGACATCGCGAAAGCAAAGGGTGTCGACATCACGAAAGTGACCGATGCGCTTACTGCTGAGTTCAAAGCTCATCTCGATGAAGAGGTTGCTTCTGGTGAGCACACTCAAGCCGAAGCCGACGCGAAACTTGCTGAGTTCAAGACTCGTGTAACCGACATGGTGAACAATGTTCACCCTGCCGGTGCGCCAGAAGGTCGTGGACCCGGCGGACACGGCCCAGGAATGGGTCGCGGCATGGGACATGGTCCCGATGCTGCTGGTGGCGCAATGCCCGGTGCTCCTGCAATGCAGGGTTCGGTCACGGTGACACCTTCGAATAACGCTTAAGTTTTACCTCAATGACCAGGCCCGCCACTGCTAGCGCTGTTTCGCAAGCACGACCGCTTCCTTCCCCCAAGGAAAGTCGTGTTCTCGACACAGATGTAGGCGCCATTATTGGTGCTCTCACGCTAGTGGTGGTGGGTCTTTGGTCGCGCCACGGAGGGGTAGCGGCCCTCGGCGACTCTGCTGCGAAAACATATACCTCCCTTGCGCAATTGACAGGGTTGTTGTGTAGCGAAGCAGGAATCCTCGGTCTCATCCTTGTGACGCGAACGCCACTTGTAGAGCGGCGCTACGGCCTCGACCGAATGTTCAACTGGCATCGACTACTGGGTGAAGCAATGGCAATTTTTCTTGCGTTGCACATTGCGTTCAGTATTGCAGCGTGGGCAATTCCCGATGGAACGATGAATGCAATTCAATCACTCACAGGCAAAGAGCCGTATATGGCACTGACCACTGTTGGGTCGGTCATTGTTCTTATTGTCACCATCAGTTCGCTGAAGTGGTTTCGCAACAAACTGTCTTATGAGATGTGGTACTTCGTGCATCTCACGGCTTACTTTGGTTTGGCGGCATCATTTTCGCATCAAATAGTTTTAGGAACCGACTTCGCTGACGATGCACTTGCTCGAGGATTTTGGGTAGGAATACATCTTGCTCTTGTTGTCTGGTTGATATGGAGTAGGTGGGGTCGGCTTGTTGTTGCAGTTGCTCGTCCTTTGCGCGTTACAGCGGTAACGCATGAAGCACAAGGCGTGACCAGCGTTGTACTTTCGGGTACTCATCTACGCAAAGCAAAAGCTCTAGGTGGGCAGTTCTATCTGGTGCGGCAAATGGTGAAGGGCCGTTGGTGGCAAACGAACCCATTCTCACTATCTGCGCAACCTACTAACGCCGGCCTGCGATTTACTGTGAAGTCGCGTGGTGAGTCGAGCAATGCCTTCACCAACATTGCGCTTGGTACTCGTGTCATTGTTGAGGGGCCATACGGCGTCTGCACTCCCGACGTTGTGAACTCCGAAAAAGTTCTGCTTGTTGCTGGCGGCGTAGGAATTGGTCCTGTGGTGTCGTTCCTGGAACAGTTGGGTTCTGAACATGAACCAATTATTTTGTATCGCGCAACATCTGAAAAAGAAGTAGCACACATCAATGAGTTAGAAGCACTGGCAACAGCTCGTAATGGCAAGGTGCACACACTCGTTGGGCCGCGTGCAACACTGAAAGTTGCCGACCCATTTAGCCCTGAAGTTTTGTTGAAAGTTGTACCCGACCTTGCCCAACGGGCGGTCATAGTTGCTGGGCCAGAGTCGATGGTAAAAGCCGTACAGCGTGGTGCGAAAGCAGCAGGAGTGCCGGTAGAAAACATTCATGCCGAAAGGGCTTGGTGGTAAACGTGTCACAAAAACCAACATTGGGTCGACAGATCTTCCCCGCAGTAGCGCTCACCGTTGTAGGCGTTGGCTTTATCTCTCTTCTTGATAATCCAGCAGGTGGCGTGGTCTCATTAGAGGGGGCAACAGGCGCGGTGGTGCCATCATCCGTTGCTGCCAATACCACCCTTGCCCCGAGCCCAACCTCGTCGATAATTGTCCCTACTGAAGTGCCTACAACACTTGCTCCTGTGCCAACACTGGCTGTAGAGGGTGCTGGAAGTTGCGACGGAGATGTGGTGACGGGGCCAACAGCAATGTTCAAGTGGGGCAGCCTTCAATTGCAAGCAACATTCACGAAGAAGAACGTGTTGTGCAGTGTGACTGTTTTGAATTATCCAAATGAAAAAGATAAGTCTGCACGCATCAACCAATCTGCACTACCCGTGTACAACCGGGAAGCAGTGGAGGCGGGAAGTGCGCAAATTGCAGTTGTGTCGGGAGCAACGGATTCATGGCGTGCTTATACCGCTGGGTTGCAAGCAATTCTTGATGCACATCCTGCATAATGGGCCCTGAAGCACGTATTGCATTTGTAGGAAAATCAATGGGCACTGCTGTCAGCGTGCACATTGATGATGACGTTTCACGTGTCTCGGCTGAACGTGCGTGGGAATCGGTGTGCGTATTTCTCCGCGATATTGAAGATCGATTCTCGACGTTTTTACCGACGAGTGAAATTTCACGCATTAATAATGGTGAATTGCACATGCTCGATGCTTCACCAGATGTGGTGGAAGTGCTCGATGCATGTACATGGCTTGAGCACTTAAGCAACGGAGTGTTCAACGCAAGACAACCTGATGGTTCAATTGATCCTGCAGGTTTTGTAAAAGGTTGGGCAGCGGAACGCGCAGCAGGCTTGCTATTGCAGGCTGGACTCAAAAGCTATTACCTGCGAATTGGTGGAGATATTCAAACGCATGGTCTGCAGTCCACGGGTGAAAAGTGGCGTGTAGGAATTGTTGATCCGCACGACTCGTCACGTATTCGTTCTTCTGTAGATATTCCCGAAAATTGGGCAGTAGCGACATCTGGTACGGCAGAACGTGGCCAACATATTTGGGGCAAAGACTCTCTAGCGGTCAATCCACAGTTCTCTTCAATGACGGTGATTGGCCCGCACCTCATGTGGGCAGATGCATTCGCCACTATTGGTTTTGCACTCGGTGGTACTGGAATTGAATGGGTCGAAAAATTCCCCGACTACACAGCTTTCACTTTGAGTTAAGTGTGTACTCCATCATCTCAAGGTACGACTCAAATGGATCAACGATGATGTGTTCGTCCTTTGCCCCTTCATCCCATCGACGAAGTTCAACTGCACTTGAAAAGTGCGGCGAGCGCTCAAAACGCATCACTTCATGATGAGTCATTAAGCCTCCTTGCTTTTCCAGACTGCGTACTGAGCCAATAGAGAGTTGGTCAAAATAGGTGTCGTCGGCTGTGCACAGGAAGCGCTTTGCGGCAACGTGAAGCGCAATTGGTGCAGTGACGCCGCTAGGGAAATGAGCTGCAAGGTACCGGGCACCGAGCGCTTCATGTTCATCATCGGTATCAAAATCAATAGTGCCGTTATTTTCCGCTAAGACCAAGAGATGACCAATATCGTGCAAGAGTGCCGCAATAGTGAGTTCTGGGCTTGCGCCAGATGCTTTAGCGAGAGCCGCACATTGGGTGGCGTGTTCAGTTTGGCTTATTAACTCATCGTACTTATTGTTGCCAAATTGGATATACAACTGGTTGATGTGGTGAATGGTTTCATTCATCGAACTGGTTTCCCTTCAAAATCTCCGATAAGTGATACACGTACAGATTCATTATTTTCTTTTGATTCAGCAAACTCTTTGAGTTTTTGTTCGTAATAGCGACTCCGCAGGTCACCTTCACTCAGAGCGTTGTAGGTGGGGTAGAGAGCGCGTCGATCTTTTTGTGAGTGATTTGCTCCGCTGCGATGTGGCGTGCGTGAATGAAACCACAAAGTTTGACCCGCTCGTAGTGGAACAGTCATCCAATGGAATGTTGCAACAAGTGCCGGGTCGATGCAGCCCTTACTGTCCATCGGCAAGATTTCATGGTGGAGTCCAGATACAACTTCAAGACATCCGTTTTCTTCTGTGGCATCATCAACAGCGACCATGCAGGAAATATGAGTTTCTATAAATCGATATGCAGGTGCATCTTGGTGTGGAGAGTAACCCGCGCCACCTGCGAGTTTGTAGTTGATCTTTTCCTTGTAAAGAACAGCTTCACTTCCAAGCAACTGGGAAGCGACGGCGACCATTTGTCCACTGCACAAGAATTGATGCATTCCCGAGTGAAAAGGTGTGAAATTCTCCGTGCGACACAATTTGGGGCCATAGTCCGTGAGTTCGCGGTAGTGCAACCACTCGCCATCTACGTCAGCCCACGAAGCGATGTCTGCTACCCACTTTTGAACTTCAGTTGTTTCTTCTGAGGACAGCGTGTCAACAAGAAGCCAACCTCTGTAGTTGAAGTGTTCTAACTGTTCTGCTGAGAGATTCATTGTTTCCTCTCAGCTATTTCAATAGAGATTCGCATGGCTAAATGGATACTAAGCCAAAGTGAGGAAACTCGTGTGTCAAGTCACCTTTGCAGAGATGAACAAAGAAGGATCAGTAACCAAAAATTTGTGGTGAGCAACCACTGTTAACTTCGAGTCAACTTTGTGACGCTTTGCGTTCACTGAGTTGTTCTGCAATGAAGCGCCATCCCACCAAGGTGAAAGCATTGAAAATAGTTGCAACCACAATGAATGCGCCGGCGGTTCCACGATCGAAAGCAAAGTGACGTAGAAGCATTCCGATGACGATGGTGATGAGCCATAGCCCAACACCGTTGGCAACCCTGTTTGGCGCTTTCCAGACACGCAGTGCACACCAACTCACAATGAGCCCAATGAGAAACGGGGCTGCTGTAGAGAAGACGCCAGCAGTATCGGTATCGGTATCGTGATTACGGGTACCTATAAATATGAAAAGGAAAATGAAAGCAGCATCGGCAACAAATGCGTAAAGAGGTTTCCGTAAATTAAAGGTAGCTGGCATGGTCGACATAAGTACACGGTAGCGGCAAACATCATTCACCTGCTCGTCATATTCCGTACGCCAAAGGTTTCCCACAATCGCTCATTGTTCAATATTCAATCAGTCACGATGAGTGTGTGAGCACTATCAGTATTGCCCCCCAGAGACGAATCAGGCTTTTCCGCCGACGTGCACAATTGCATATTTCGCGCCGCACACTTTTTCACTATTCAGATTTCCGACTATCCATCATCGGACAGACGACTTCTCAAATTGCTGATGCGTTGAATTCTTTGATATTTGCTCAGGTATTACTATTTGCAAACGAAGGTGGGCCAACGCCTCGATTGCTCATACAAACTGTCATTGCTGCAGCACTGCCCCTCATTTTGGCTGGCCCTCTTGCAGGTTATGTGGCAGACAAATTTGAGCGACGACAAATTTTGGTGACAGGTCAAGGTGTGCGTTCATTGCTGATGATTGCCGCATTCTTTGCTGCGTATATGCAGTCAACGGTGATGCTTTATGTTCTCTTTGGCATATCAATGTGCGTGACGCGAGTTCTGTACACGGCCCGCGCCGCTTCGGTGCGCCACCTTGTGCGTCAACATGAATTGGTCGCTGCAGACTCTGTGATGTTGATGGCCAGTATGGTCGCCGGGAGTATTGGTGCCGCAAGTGGTGCTTTGCTCTACCGCTACATCGGGTTTGCAGCTTTCCTCGCAGGAGCCATTTTGCATTTTGTCGCTGCTTATGTTTTCGATTCCATTCGCGCGTGGCTCGGAGGCGGTAGTGAAGTAGAGAAAGTTACCTGGCCTGTTGCGTTACAGCAGTTAGGTACGGCGAAAACTCGTTTTGCAATTGCGTCAACAAGTGCACATCGCTTTCTCCTCGGTTTGAGTTTTTCGGCGGTTGCTTTGATTCTCGATCAGCAAACTTCCATCGGCGCATCGGGGTATGCGGCAACGTTGGGGGCGTCAGGAGTAGGAGCTTTCTTGGGGACAGTAACCTCTGAACGCACAAATGAAAAAATTCCTCGTCGCACAGTGACAATTGCGGCTTTTGCTCTGTCGGGTTGCGCAACTATTTTGGCAGTGTCAATTACCAACTTGTATTTGTGCTGTGGCGCAGTGTTGGTGATGGCTTTTTGTTTCCAAAATCTTCGCGTGTGTTCCGACGCCACCGTTCAGGCAAACGCAATGAAGGGCTCGTGTGGACGAGTGTTTGCCGCGTATGACATGGCCTACAACCTGAGTTTTCTGTTGGGTTTAGTTGCAGGCTTGGCGGCTTCTTCCACAGCGACGTCACATACCGTGCTTGCTGCGAGCGCTAGCGCATTTATTGCAGGCGCCGTTATTTTCGCATGCATGCGCCGCACAGAGGAAGCGAAAGTAGAAGAAACTGAAGTGTTAGCAGTTCAACCCACACCGGTGCAGGCGAAAACGCTGATTTAGGCTTGGTCGTAATACTCGCGGCCGAGATGCGTAATTTGATCTTCGTTCATGATCCAACGCAAGGTGTTGTGCAACTTCTCGAGTTGTACAAACAAGTCGTGCTCTGGGTGTAGGCCTGGCGCAGTTTGTGGGCTCTTGTAATAGAACGACAACCACTCTTGAATGCCACCAAGTCCTGCACGTTGTGCAAGGTCGGAGTACAAGATGAGGTCGAGCGCAAGAGGCGCAGCAAGAATAGAGTCACGGCACAAGAAGTCGACCTTGATCTGCATGGGGTAGCCCATCCAGCCAAAAATGTCGATGTTGTCCCAACCTTCTTTGTTGTCGCCACGTGGTGGGTAGTAGTTGATGCTCACCTTGTGGAACACGTTGCCGTACAACTCGGGGTTGTTGGCTGGGTCAAGAATGTCTTCAAGTACACCAAGCTTTGATTCTTCTTTTGTTTTGAAGTTTTCAGGGGCGTCGAGAACTTCACCATCGCGGTTACCCAAGATGTTGGTGCTGTACCAACCAGCAAGGCCCAACTGACGAGCCTTCAACATTGGTGCAAGCACAGTTTTCATAAGTGTTTGGCCGGTTTTGAAGTCTTTACCAGAGATTGGGATGTTCTTGTCGGTTGCGAATTGACGCAAGCACGGCATGTCGACTGCGAGGTTTGGTGAACCATTAGCGAAAGGAACACCTTCAAGCAATGCTGCGTATGCGTACAACATGGATGGGGCAATCATTTCATCGTTGGCATCAATTGCTTTTTCGAATGCTTCGATGGTTGCGTGTTGTGGCCCTGGCTCAATATAAATTTCGGTGCTTGCACACCAGATCATGACAACACGGTCAACTTTTTTCTCATCGCGGAAACGGTTGATGTCGGCACGAATGCCATTCAACATGGAACGCTTATCGATGGTGTCCATCGTGTGTGTGCCATCGAGGTTGCGTGCAAAGCGGCGCTCAAAAGCAGCCTTCATTGGGCGAATGTCGCGCAATGCTTCTGAGATTGATTCAATGTGCTTGCCCTGCTCTAGAACTCCAGCGCGTGATGCAGCAACATAAGCATCGTCGGGGAAGACGTCCCATGCGCCCCACACGATGTCTTCAAGACGAGCAAGTGGAACGAAATCTTTTACTAATGGCGTGCGGCCCTCAGTGCGCTTGCCCAAGCGGATGGTGCCCATTTGGGTCATTGATCCAATGGGTGTTCCTTGGCCGCGCTTGGCGAGCTCAACACCTGCAATGAGGGTGGAGGCAACAGCGCCAAGGCCAACGGTGAGAACGCCGAGTTTGCCTTCGGCGGGGGCAACGCTGGTGGGGGAAGGGGTGGGGCTTGACATGAATGGGTACTCCTTGGGCTCATAGGCATGACGAGAGCCGCGACTGATAAGGCTAGAGCCTCCGAGGGTCGCCTACCATCTTCATATGACAACAGTTCCTGGCACCTCCCCCCAGCCGGAAGACCAAAAACCGCTCCTCATGGATGGCAACGCCTTGCGCGACCTCATTGTGGGGCAAATTGGTGCTCGTGTGGCTGCCGCTGGAAGCCCGCATATCTGCCTGGCCACCGTCCTGATTGGTGAAGACGGCCCAAGCCAGACCTATGTTCGCAACAAGCACAAGTTTGCCGCCAAAGCGGGCTTAGTGAGCCGCAACGAAACCTTGCCCGCCAACTGCACTCAAGCCGAGGCCGAAGCGCTGGTGGCATCGCTGGCGGCCGACCCAACGGTGCATGGCATCTTGGTGCAACAGCCATTACCGAGTCACCTCAATAACGATGCCGTCTTGGCACTTTTGCCGGCAGATAAAGATGTTGATGGCCTGACAGCAGAATCACTTGGGCGTCTGGTGCGAGGTGAGCCTGGTCTGGTGCCGTGTACTCCACTCGGTGTGTTGCGTTTGCTCGAGCACTATGGCATTGCCACTGCCGGTAAACATGCGGTCATTGTGGGTCGTAGTACTTTGGTCGGAACACCCCTAGCAATTTTATTATCGCGTAAGGGCGTTGATGCAACCGCAACCATTGCGCATAGTCGCACCAGCAACTTGGCTGAACTGTGTCGTTCGGCCGACATTGTGATCGGCGCAAGTGGTCAGGCGGGGATGATTGGCAAAGATCATTGCAAGCCTGGTGCAACTCTCATCGACGTTGGTATTTCACGAACCGAAAAAGGAATTGTGGGCGACATTGATTTCGAAGCGGTGCAAAATATTGCAGGTGCAATAACGCCGATGCCTGGGGGAACTGGCCCCATGACTATTGCGTGCTTGTTGGAAAATACACTGACAGCAGCAGCACTACAAGGCGTAAATATTTCCTAATTAAGAACTCGCCAACATGGTCATTACTAAATTGTGTAAGTGCCCTCGTGTGGCTGCACGCGATAAACCATGTTGGCTCGTGAATTGATTCCATGTTTCAAACGAGAGACACACTTCAAGTTGTAGTAACAATTGCTCGTTGCCATTGAGTTCTGGCGCGAAACTCTGCAGAATTTGCTCACGTTGAGCGCGGTGTAAATAAGTCAATGCGCGACGAATGGTATGCGATGTTTTCACCCCACGGTATGTGCCCATGCTGCGCCGTAACGGTGCTGCAAGAGCAAACATCGAGTCACGGTTCTCTATGAATTTTTCAACGCGTTCATTGAGCGGGATCTCTTGATTGACGGGTTCAAGAAACGGAGCAACACGTTCATGCTGTCGCGTGACGAGCTCACCATAAACTGCCTCAATGTCGTCAAAATGCTGAAATACTGAGCGTAAAGACACATTTGCCCGCTCGGCAATGTCACGCCCGCTGGGGTTCTCTGCGCCATCGGCTAGCAGTTCATACAAAGCATCGGCAATAGATGTTCGCGTACGTTCGCCGCGCGCAATACGCCCATCACTCGATGCAGCATTGTTCTCAGTGGAAGACATTTTTACCTGGGGTTAGCTGCAATAAACATGTTGACAATTGCGGCGAGTTCTACACCTTTGTCTTCTTGAATGAAATGTCCACCGCCAGCAATGATGGTGTGTGCTTGACCTTCGCATCCAGGAATCATTTTTTTGAAATGCTTTTCTGAACCACCGGTAATGGCGTCACTGTCGCCAAACGCGGTAAGGAAAGGTTTTGTGTAAGTACTGAGCACTTCCCATGCCGCACGGTTTGCGGGAGCCGATGGGTCATTGGGGTCACTTGGTACAAGAGTGGGGAAGATGCGTGCTCCGGCTTTGTATGAGTCGTCGGGGAATGGAGCGTCGTATGCAGCAACATTTTCTTCACCGATGGGGCGTTGTGCGCAGCCGCCTTGCACAATTTTTCCTACATTGAAGTCGGGTGTGGTTTGGCTGTATGTGCGCCATGCGCGAAAGGCTTCGCCGGGGTCACGGTCGCCAGTGGGAAGAAACGTATTGGCGGTGACGACGCGCGCAAAGCGTTCGGGGAATTGTGCAACGAGTCGAAGTCCGATGAGCCCGCCCCAGTCTTGGCATACCAAGGTGAGATTGTTGAGATCATTCGATGTAAGCCACTCGGCCATCCAATCAACATGACGTTGGTAGGTGTAGTCAGTCATTGCGGTGGGTTTATCGCTGCGGCCAAAGCCCACAAGGTCGGGGGCAACAACGCGGTGCCCAGCTGCCGTAAAGACCGGAATCATTTTGCGGTAGAGGTAACTCCAGGTGGGCTCGCCGTGCATGCACAAGATGGTTTCGGTGGCAGGGTCAGAAGCGCTCGCGCCCTCATCGATATGGTGCACGCGCAATGTGCCTGAGCCATCGCCACGAGCGATGTCGGTGTAGCGCGGGGCATATGGCCATGCGGTGAGCCCAGAAAAGCGGTCGTCGGGTGTGCGGATAATGTCCATATTTCCCCTGAATGCATTGGTGAATGTTTTTGCACTCTAAGTGCAAAAACCCTTGCCGTCAAGATCTTGCGTCGGGGGTTGTCAAGGTGGATTTGACGTGGCAGACTTCCCACGTGCATATTTCGTCAACTTCCGTTCTTGTGGTGGTCGTCGTCGTGTAGGCACGCGTCACATATCACGCGTGCCGCCAAGCCTCCCAGATGGGGGGCTTTTTTGTTGCCTAAAACGCAACACACGCCTGATTGAGACGCAGTAAGTGGTCTGAATTGTCTGAATTGAATACCAATAAGAACGAGTGATACAGGAGAGTCAAATGAAAATCACAGGAGCTGAAGCGCTCATCAAAGCGCTCGAGATGGAAAGTGTCGACGTCATGTTCGGCTATCCGGGTGGCTGCATTTTGCCCGCCTACGACCCTCTCTTGAAGTCGTCGATTCGTCACATTTTGGTGCGCCACGAACAAGGCGCGGGGCACATGGCCGAAGGTTATGCCCACGTCACTGGTCGCCCTGGCGTAGCCATGGTGACGAGCGGCCCTGCTGCTACCAACTTGGTAACGCCTTTGTGCGATGCGTACATGGACTCCATTCCCATGGTTGCCATTACTGGGCAAGTTTCCACCACGGCAATTGGTACCGATGCTTTTCAAGAATGCGACACCGTAGGTATTACGCGCAGCATTACCAAGCACAACGAATTGGTGATGAGCGCGGAAGATCTTCCATTGGCTATTCGTCAAGCATTCCACATTGCAACAACCGGCCGACCCGGCCCTGTACTCATCGACGTTCCAAAAGATGTTTTGCAAAACTCCATGACGTGGCATTGGCCAACCGATGAAGAAGTGCAAGCAAGTCTTCCTGGCTATCACCCCACAACAAAAGGTCATCCACGGATGATCAAAGAAGCTGCGAAGTTGATGCTCACTGCACAACGACCTGTTTTGTATTTAGGTGGCGGCGTTTTGAAATCTCGCGCGGCAGAAGTTGTTCGCGAAATTGCCGAGCTGTTGAACATTCCTGTTGTTACAACACTCATGGCACGTGGCGCATTTCCCGATAGTCACCCATTGTGCTTAGGTATGCCAGGTATGCACGGAACAGCTGCTGCAGTTACTGCAATGCAAAAAAGCGATTTGCTCATTGCGTTAGGCGCTCGTTTTGACGACCGTGTAACTGGCAAAGTTTCTGCATTTGCGCAGGAAGCAAAAATCATTCATGTCGATATTGACCCTGCAGAACAAGGCAAAGTACGTCGCCCCGACGTTCCTATTGTTGGCGATTGCAAGCTTGTCAGCATCGAAATTTTGAAGGCGTTGCGCGAGTTGCTTGATGGTGGCGAAGTGCAGGCCGACATTGCTCCATGGCGTAGCCGTTGCAGCGGATGGCAAGAACAGTTCCCATTGGCGTACGAGCCAAGTGCACCTGGTGCAGCATTGAAGCCACAGTTTTGCCTCGAGCAAATTCGTGATCATGCACCAGAAGGAACCATTTTGGTTTCTGGTGTTGGTCAACACCAGATGTGGTCGAGCCAGTATTGGCATTTCGATGAACCATATACATGGGTGAACTCGGGTGGCCTCGGAACAATGGGCTTCTCAGTGCCAGCAGCGATAGGTGCAAAAGTTGGTCGCCCCGACAAAACTGTGTGGGCAATTGACGGCGATGGTTGTTTCCAAATGACCGCGCAAGAACTCATCACTGCTTCGATTAGCAACATTCCTATCAAGGTCGGAATTCTGAACAACTCATACCTCGGCATGGTGCGCCAGTGGCAAGAGATGTTCTATGGCGAGCGCTATAGCGAAGTTGATCTTGGCGGTGGCGTTCCCGACTTTGTGAAGTGGGCAGAAGCCATGGGTTGCGTCGGCATTCGTGTCGACTCACCTGAAGAAGTTGCGCCAGCAATTGAGCGAGCCAACAGCATCAACGACCGTCCAGTGGTTGTTGACTTCCGTGTTGAAGAATTTGAAAAAGTGTTTCCAATGGTTGCTGCAGGTGCAAGCAATGACGACATCATCTTGCCGCCTTCACAAAACGAGCGTCGGGAGTATCTACGATGAGCACATATCCAACTCCACAGCGTCACCACATCTTGTCGGTGCTGGTGCAAAACAAGGCTGGCGTGCTGGCCCGGGTGGCGAGCTTGTTTGCCCGCCGTGGCTACAACATCTTCTCGCTAGCCGTTGCCCCCACGGAAGACCCTCAGTTCAGCCGCATCACCATCGTGGTCGATGTGGAGGGAACCACCCTGGAGCAGATCGTCAAGCAGCTGTTCAAACTCATCGAAGTGGTGAGAATCTCTGAACTTGACCCCCAAAAATCGGTTGAAAGGGAGCTTTTCATGGCTACCGTCCGCACTGATGGGGAAAATCGGGGGCAAATCGTGGAATTAGCCAATATCTTCGAGGCGAAGGTTTTGGCAGTAGGGGTCGACGCCCTTACCCTTTCTTTGGAAGGTTCACCCGAAAAACTCGATGACTTTGAAGAATTACTACGTGGATACGGCATTGTGGAATTACAGCGCACAGGCCGTATTGCGTTACCAAAACTCGATCGCGAAGCGCATTCCCGCGCTGTGAAAGGAAAGGCAAGCTGATGGCAGCAAAATTGTATTACGAGGCAGACACTGACCCGTCAATCATTAAGGGTCGCAAAGTGGCCATTATTGGTTATGGCTCACAGGGTCATGCCCACGCATTGAACTTGAAAGAAAGTGGCGTGCAGGTTGTTGTTGGTTTGCGCGAAGGCTCAAAGTCGGCTGCCAAAGCTGCAGCTGCTGGCCTCACCGTGAAGAGCATTGCCGATGCATGCAAATGGGCAGACCTCATCATGCTCACCATGCCCGACACCGAGCAGAAGGCAACCTACAACGATCACATCAAGCGTTACATGAAGCCAGGCAAGGCACTCGCATTTGCACACGGTTTCAATATTCGCTTTAAGCGCATTCGCCCACCAAAGGGTGTCGACGTCATCATGATTGCACCAAAGGGCCCTGGTCACTTAGTGCGTCGTACCTACACCGAAGGTGGCGGAGTACCTTGCCTCATTGCAGTTGAACAAGATGCAACAGGTAATGCAAAAGCAGTTGCTTTGTCATACGCACAAGCAATTGGTGGAGCACGTGCAGGAATTATTGAAACCACATTCACCGAAGAAACTGAAACCGACTTGTTCGGCGAGCAAGTGGTGTTGTGCGGTGGAGTCACCTCACTGGTACAGGCCGGATTCGAAACGCTTGTTGAAGCTGGCTACCAGCCAGAGATGGCGTACTTCGAGTGCTTGCA
>WLST01000039.1 GCA_009711295.1 Actinomycetota bacterium
AACGCCAGTTGCTGCTTCAGATTGTGCACGTTCACATTCATGGTGCGGAAAAATGAGGTCGCTTCCACCGCCATGCAGATCGATAGTGGTACCCAGTTCACGTAATGCAAGAGCGCTGCATTCAATATGCCAACCAGGTCGCCCAGCGCCCCACATTGTTTCCCACGCTGGTTCATCGGGCGCACTTGTTTGCCACAAAACAAAGTCGAGTGGATGTCGCTTATTGGGGTCGGCAATATTGCCACCACGCTCATTGGCGAGCTCCACCATGAACTCTTCGCTGTAGTTCGAGACTGAACCAAAACTGGGGAACTTACTCACATCGAAATAGACATTTCCACCGGCTTGATAAGCAAAGCCGCGATCGAGCACCATGCCAATGAATCCACGAATATCGGGAATTGCTGACGATGCTCTAGGAGTGCTGTACATGGGCAGCATGTTGAGAGCCTCCATGTCGGCATTGAAACGAGCTTCTTCACCTGCCGCAAGATCGAGATAGTGAACTCCGAGTTCTTTTGCTTTTGCAAAAAGTGGGTCGTCAACATCGGTGATATTACGTACACACTTCACCGTATGGCCAAGGTCAATGAGACGCCGCTGCAAAATGTCGTACGCCATGAAAGTGGCTGCATGACCCAGATGTGTTGCATCGTAGGGAGTAATGCCACAGGTATACATCAACACTTGCGGCTGAGGCTCAAATGGCACTACGGCATTGCGTGCGGTATCGAATAAGCGCATCACGCCCGCGGGTCTCCTTTGATTCCATTGAGCTTTGGTGCAACTCGCGTTTTATAGCGAACATTGAGTTGTAGCAACACTGCGGTAAACGCTTCAATGGCCGTTGCATTCGACAATTCGCCCGAATCGAGCGGGCGACAACCAGGAATCCGTCGCACCATCTCGCTCACCGTTTCAATTGCCTCTTTGTCATCGGAGCAAATGAGCACATCGCTGTCGATGGGGTCACCAAGGTGTCCCAGTTCTTTTGCTGGCAAATGGTGAAACGCAGCGACTACGCGGCATTCGGGGGCGGCTGCTTGCACATGGGCTGCCACGCTTCCTCGAGGCGGAACCAGCGGTTGAAATTCATGCCCCACCCGCACCAACGCGTTGGCCATACTGATTACTACTTTTCCACGCAGCGCTACCGAGTGTTCACGTACGGTTGTAGCAGCTGAATCCCAGGGGGTGGCCAACACCACAATGTCACAGGAAGCTGACTCTTCATTTGTGCCCCCGCGTAGTGGCAAGTTCAGTGCGGGCCAGGCGTCGCGGATTTCTTTCGCCTTTTCTTCAGCCCTCTCGCTTGAACGTGAACCAATCACCACGCTGTACCCAATGGAGGAAAGACGAGCGGCAAGCGCCGTTCCTGCTGGCCCTGTACCGCCGAGCACCCCAACGCTTGTTTGCTCTAAAGACATTTGTTCAGCCTTACACACCAAGCGCATCGGAGAGAACTTTGAGACCCATCTCTGAGATAACGGGTGAACTACGGTCTAGGGAATGGGAATTCTCACAGGAAAACGAATTGTTGTCACAGGCGTGCTCACCGATGCGTCGCTGGCTTTTGGTGTAGCCAAACTTGCTCAAGAAGAAGGGGCCGAAGTAGTACTTACCGGCGCAGGGCGTGGCCTATCACTCACACAACGCACCGCACGCAAACTTCCCCACGAGGCTCCCGTTTTTGAGTTTGACGTCACCGACCCCGCTCACGTCGACTCCGTTCGCGAAGCGGTGAAAGCGCACTGGGGTGGAGTCGACGGAGTTCTTCATTCCATCGGTTTTGCACCAGCTAATTGCCTCGGTGAAGACATCATGGAAGCTCAGTGGAGCGACGTATCGGTCGCCATTCAAGTGTCTGCGTATTCGTTAAAGACCTTGGCCGATGCTTTCGTGCCCCTCATGACTTCTGGAGGATCTTTTGTTGGCCTCGACTTCGACAACACCGTTGCCTGGCCGGCCTACAACTGGATGGGTGTTGCCAAGTCGGCACTCGAGTCGACGAGCCGCTACCTAGCGCGCGGCCTCGGCCCGCAAAACATTCGTTTTAATCTCATTGCAGCCGGCCCCATCAAGACAATGGCTGCAAAGTCCATTCCCGGCTTTAAAAAGTTTGAAGATGTTTGGGATGACCGCTCACCACTCGGATGGGACGTCACCGACAGCCTGCCCGTTGCTAAATCGTGTGTTGCGCTCTTGTCTGACTACTTCCCTGCAACAACAGGCGAAATTATTCATGTTGACGGCGGCTATCACGCCACCGGCGCATAACGATGACGAACAGACTTGCGAACGAAGTTTCGCCCTACCTTCGACAGCACGAGAATAATCCCGTCCATTGGTTCGCCTGGGGAGAAGACGCCTTTGCCGAAGCTCGCCGGCGCAATGTTCCGATCTTGCTATCGGTTGGCTATTCAGCGTGTCACTGGTGCCATGTGATGGCTCATGAGTGTTTTGAAGATCTCGACGTTGCAACACAGATGAACTCTCAGTTCGTCAACATCAAAGTAGACCGGGAAGAGCGCCCCGATGTTGATGCGGTCTACATGGAAGCAGTACAGGCCATGACCGGACGCGGTGGCTGGCCCATGACTGTGTTCATGACACCAGATGCGAAGCCATTTTTTGGCGGCACATATTTTCCGAAGCCATCATTTCTGCAATTGATGACGGCCATCACCGACGTATGGGACAACAGACGAGAAGATATCGAAAGCAACGTTGACGCGTTGATGCAGGCGCTTCAACGCAGCGAGTTCGCCGAACCCTCGAATGCAGTTGCGAGCTTGAACACGGTCACCAGTGCAGTCACTCATCTTGTTGGTGGGTTCGACAGCGAATGGGGTGGGTTTGGTGCAGCACCCAAATTCCCTTCCACCATGAATATCGACCTGTTACTACGGAGCAATGCCACACACCCCAATGCTGCGGCACTGCACGTTTCGACAACATCGCTCGACGCCATGGCATCGGGCGGAATTTACGATCACCTGGGCGGCGGCTTTGCTCGCTACTCCGTTGATCGCGAGTGGCTCGTACCGCACTTTGAAAAGATGTTGTACGACCAGGCTCTCCTTGTGCGCGTTTATCTTCACGCCTATCAAGTCACACAATTTCCTAGGTACAAACAAGTTGTTGAAGAGACCATCAACTACGTGTTGCGCGACCTCACTCACCAAGATGGCGGTTTCTTCTCCGCAGAAGATGCCGATTCCGCCGACGATACGGGTCACCATCACGAAGGCTGGTTCTACGTGTGGACCACTGCAGAAGTGCGCGAACTCTTTGATGCTGACCTATCTGCAGAAGTCATCGACTGGTTCGGCATGTCTGAGGTGGGCAATTTCGAAGGCCGCAATATTCTCACGCGACACTTCGAGCGTGGATCTCTTCTGCGTAATGACCGCATTGAAGAAGCGCGACAAGCGATGTTCAATAAGCGCCTCCAACGAGCACGCCCACTCCTTGACGACAAAGTACTTACCGAGTGGAACGGCTACATGCTTTCTTCACTCGCAGAAGCAGCAGCTGCCTTCAACAACCACACGTGGCTCGCCGCAGCTGTTACCAATGCTGAGTTTCTCATTCGCGAGCTACGCAGCCAAGACGGAACATGGAAACGCAGTTGGCACGAAACAGGTGTGCCTCGCGCGCGACATCATTCACTAGCAGCAGATCTTGCAGCACTCATTGATGCCTTTACTCGCCTCGCTGAAGCAACAGGCGATGAAAAATGGACACGCCATGCATGTGAAGCAGCCGACCAGCTGCTCGACGAGTTTTGGGACCCGCAGCGTGGCGGCCTTTTCACCACAGGCAACAATGGAGAACAACTCATTGCCCGTCAAAAAGATCTGCTCGATAACGCCACCCCATCGGCAAACTCAACAGCTGCCGTTGCGCTCTATCGCTTGTCTGCAATGACCGGCGAAGGTCGTTATGAACAACACGCACATCGCATTATGCAATTGCTCGATCAAATCATGCATAAAGCCCCCAGCGCTGCAGGAAATGCACTGAGTGCATTGCACATCATGAACAGTGGCATCACTGAAATTGTGATCCCAGGCAATCGCCCAGAATTCCTCAACGTCGTTCGTGAGTCATGGCGACCTAATGCTGTTGTGCTGTGGGGCAACCCCGGAGTCTCGCCATTATGGCAAGGGCGAAACGAAGGTGTGGCCTACGTATGCGAGCGCAATGTGTGCATGACCCCGGCACAGACTGCTGAAATACTGCGCGCCCAACTGGCTTAATGCCATCGCCCATAGTGGGCAACTTCATCTGCACTGCGTCGTTTGCGAGATGCGCTACGCCCTTCACGTTCTTGTTCATCTCGAGGCCAGCCCAGTGCAATGGCCCCGATGAGTTGCTGGGTATCGGGAACTCCGAAGTGAGAGCGCACTTTTTCTTCGCCGTTGAATACGGCAAAAAATAACGAACCAAGACCCAAATCGTGCGCGCCCAACAACAGCGTCATCACCGCGAATGAAGCGTCAATGGTCCAATACGGAGTTGGCCATGCCTCAACAGAAGCGCCAAGACCTGTGTGCGATTTATCTGGCTCTGCGTAGCGATCTGCATATGCTTGAGCATCGGCAAAGGGCAACATGATGACCGGCGCATCGAGTAAATGCGGCCACGAAAAATTTTTCCGCTTTTCTTGCGGCAACGACAAATCCCAAAACGTCTTCACGTCTTCGTTCTCTAAAACAAGTACCGACCAACCTTGTGTTTTTCCTGCGCTCGGCGCACGCACCGCAAGATCGAGCAATTCGCTGATTGTGCTGCGAGGAACGGCGGTACGTGAGAAAGAACGCGTCATGTGTCGCGTACGGACAACGCGCACAAACTCCACGAGAGTTACTGCAATTTGCCGAGTTTGACAAGGCTCTCGGTCATGGTCCAACCATGAACGATGAGTGCTCCACCTTTGTTGGCGGCCACTTTGTCAAACATTGCCGCAATGTCGGCATTGATTTTTTCTGGCTTCGTTGATTCATGATCGAGAAAGCCAGATTGGCCGGCGGTTTTCACGATAAATGACTGCTCGTCATACGCACGCTCGACACCAAAACGCTTCGACAAGCGCCGACCCCATGCTCGCTCTTCGCCCACCGCACGGTGCCCTGGACGAGGGATCATCTCGGTGAGAGCCTTGAACGCTTCGAGTCCGTGTGCGCTCGTGAAGCGCGACCCCACGACAACATCTTCATCGGGGAAAGCCATGAGCGCCCTGTGATAGGCCTCAGTCATGAGACCTTTCAATACTGAATCACGCTTCGGAGTGCGTTTAACGCTCATGAGCCCGAGGAGCACGCAAGGGGTGCCTCCAATACGCTCAAGGGTAGAAAAGCTGTAGCCGTGCAATTTGCCATCGAGACGTGCTGTGGTATTGAGTACCCAGTCTGTTTGAGCTTTCGACAATAATTCCATGTCAAAAGCGCCCCCCATGGAGGCCATTTCCTCGAGATCAGCTTCGGTCATTGCCGATGAGTCTCTAGTGTCGACCTCTAGTGCCATAGCGCCAGATGCTCCTTAATGAACCTGCACATTCGCCCTCTATTCTGCCAGCGGAATTGCCGTGCGCCTACGCAATGGGCAAATCAGTTGAGAAACTTCCCCCAAATAGCCAAAAAGAGAACGTATTTGGCCTAGGCGACCACCACACCGTCGCCAAAGGCGACAACCAGGTCGCCCATCGCCTTGTCGATATTGACGTTGAAGCCCTCGCCGAGTTGCACAGTGACATCGCTGCCCATATCGACAAAGACAGGAACCTCACCAGGGAATTCCACCAGGATCCCCTTCAATTTTGCGATGGCAGCTTCGTTGATGGCTGCCGCAGGCAATTTTAAAGTGACGGCCCGCGCGGCTTGACCCAAATGTTCGAGAACTTCCACCTTGGTCACCATGATTCCTACACGGGCATCGTCGCGGCGGTCGATACGCCCACGAATGGCCACGATGGCATCGTCGGTGAGCAGATGCGAAAAATCGGTGAGGGTTTTGGGAAACACGGTGGCTTCAATGCTTGAGTCGAGATCTTCCAAAACGAAGACTGCCATTTGGTCACCTTTTTTGGTGTACTTCTTGGCCAAGCCAGTGATTACGCCACCGGTAATAACAAAAGCACCATCTTCACGTTCGCGTGCCTCGCCGATTCCACAGTCGATTCTGCGGCGCAGCGCATGTTCAATGCCCATCAGTGGGTGGTCTGAGACGTAGAGACCCAGCATGTCTTTTTCATTGCGTAGCTGATCGGTTTTGTCGAACTCCAAAGCAGGTATTTCTATGCGATCGGTGAAGCCATTGTCGCTTGCCATTTCATCGCCGAACAGGCTCATGATGCCACGATCGCGTTCACGACGCCGCGTGATGCTGCTATCGAGAATGCGTTCGAATGACATCAGGAGACCCCGACGCGGGTGGCCAAGGGTGTCGAATGCTCCGGCTTTGATGAGCGACTCCACAGTGCGCTTATTCAACACTGCTTCAGGAGCACGGTCGGCAAAGTCGTGGAATGTTGCATAAGGACCATTGGCGTCGCGTTCCACCAGCATTTGTTCTACAAGGCCTTCACCCACATTGCGAATGGCCGACAAACCAAAACTCACTGCTTTTTCGCCCTGCGGCATGAGAGAAATAAAATCGGAACGCGACAAGTTGATGTCGGGAGTGCGCACTGCGATGCCACTTGCTCGAGCATCGGACAAATAAATAGCGCCCTTATCGAAGTTGCCCTTCACGCTGCTTAATAAGCACGCTGCATATTCCACTGGATAATGCGCTTTGAGATACGCGGTTTGATAGGCAACGAGTGCATAGCCGTATGCATGGCTCTTATTGAATGCGTAGTCGGCAAATTTTTCGATGACGTCAAAGAGTTGTTTGCCAAGAACTTTTCCGTACCCGCTCTTTTCACAACCGAGTTCGAATCCGTCACGTTCTTTTGCCATGAGCTCTGGCAATTTCTTGCCGCAGGCTTTGCGCAAGTTGTCGGCTTCAGCAAGTGAGTAACCAGCAAATTTTTGCGCCACGCGCATCATGCTTTCTTGATACACCATGAGGCCGTATGTGTCGCTGAGCAACTCTTGCGCATCGGGGTGGAAATACACCGGCACTTTGCGCTCGTTCTTGTAGTCGGCGTAGTCGTAATGCATGTTGACGCCCATGGGGCCTGGGCGATACAGCGCAACAACTGCAGCTACATCTTCAAATGCGTTCGGCGCAAGCGACTTGAGCAACGCACGCATGGGCGGGCTCTCTAACTGGAACACCCCAATGGTGTCGCCGCGAGCCAAGAGATCGAAAGTTTGAGGGTCGGTGAGCGACACTGTGTCGATATCGAAGTTGGGGTCGTAGTTAACACGCACCATGGCCATGGTGTCGGTGATGACATCGAGGTTGCGCAAACCGAGGAAGTCCATTTTGAGTAGACCAAGCGCTTCTACTCCGTGCATTTCGTACTGTGTAACAACAGGAGATAATTCTGCGCTCTGACCAGGGTCGGGTTTGCGTTGAATGGGTAAATACTCGGTGAGTGCTTCGCGAGTGATTACTACAGCAGCTGCGTGAATGCCATCGGAACGCTTGAGGCCTTCTAAGCCCATTGCCACTTCAACGACACGCTTCACGTCGGGGTCGGAGTTCACCAGCTCGCGTAGTTCAGAAGCCGCACGAAAACCATCGTGATGCTTTGGCACATCTTCGAAACAATATTTCAATGGCGTGTCGCGACCCATCACCAACGGTGGAAGGGACTTTGCAATTTTGTCGCCTAACCCGTATGGATACCCAAGAACACGCGCGGCGTCGCGCACGGCATTACGTGCCTTGATGGTGCCAAAGGTAATGATTTGTGCGACGTGGTCGCGGCCGTATTTTTCCGTTGCATAACGGATCATTTCTTCGCGGTATCGAGAGTCGAAGTCCATGTCGATATCGGGCATAGATACACGACTGGGGTTTAAGAAGCGTTCAAACAGAAGGTCGTATTTGATGGGGTCAAGATCGGTAATGCGCAACGCATAGGCAACAGCACAACCAGCAGCCGAACCGCGACCAGGCCCAACACGAATGTTGTTGTCGCGGGCATGCTTGATGAGGTCCCACACGATGAGGAAGTACGAGGCGAAACCCATGTCGATGATGACTTTGATTTCAAAGGCAAGCCGCTCGACGACTTCCTTTGGCACCTTTTCGCCCCAGCGGAACTTTGCGCCTTCGTTAGTGAGGTGCTTTAAGTACTCTTCATCGTTGGCAAAACCTTCTGGCACCGGAAAGTCGGGAAGGTGAACTTGTTCGAAATCGATGTTGACATTGGCGCGCTCTGCGATCCACAAGGTGCTGTTGCACGCTTCGGGGAAGTCGCGAAAGAGCCAACGCATTTCTGCTGCAGATTTGAGGTAGTGCTCTTCGCCTTCAAACTTGAACCGGTTGGGGTCGGAGAGTAACGCCCCAGTTTGCACACACAGCAATGCATCGTGCGCAGTGTGGTCGTGACGCTGCGTGTAGTGCGAATCGTTGGTTGCAATGAGTGGAGCGTTAATTTTCTTTGCAATTTCGATGAGCTTGGGGTTTGTTTCTAACTGAGCAGGAATGCCGTGATCTTGCAATTCCACAAACAAATTGTCGCGTCCAAAAATGTCTTGTAAACGAGATGCTTTTTCTAATGCACCCTTGTCGTCTCCGTGCAGGAGCGACTGCAATACATGCCCGCCCAAGCATCCGGTTGAAGCAATGAGACCTTCGCTGTACTTCTCGAGCAGTTCCCAGTCGAGCCGGGGCTTGTAGTAGTACCCCTCGAGGAATGCGAGGCTCGATAACTGAATGAGGTTGCGATAGCCAGTGGTATTTTCTGCAAGCAAAGTGAGGTGATAGTAGAGCTTGCTCCCCGACTCGGTATCGCCGCCAGTGTCGTCGATGCGGCCGCGCCGAGCAGGGCGCTCGTGGCGCGACTCGTGAGCCATATACGCCTCGGTGCCAATGATGGGCTTGATTCCTTGGCTTTTACATTCACGATAAAAGTCGAGCACTCCATACATATTGCCGTGATCGGTGATGCCCAGCGCTGGCTGACCATCGGCAACTGCTGCAGCAACGAGTTCGTCGAGGCGCGACGCGCCGTCGAGCATAGAGAACTCGGTGTGAACATGGAGGTGAGTGAAGGAGTCGGTCATAGTGGCGTCAGAACGACGAAACTACCAAACCCGTGTGACGCGGGATGAAAAAGACCCATTGCTTAGAGATACTGCCCATTGTGACCAGCCCCCGCCTCGGGGCCTTGGCCGTTTGGCAGTTGGCGAATTTCTTCGAATTGTTGACGCGCTGCCATTTGTTGAGCGAAAAGCGTGGCTTGAATACCGTGGAACAACCCTTCGAGCCATCCAACAAGTTGCGCTTTGGCCACCCGAATTTCTGCTTCGCTCGGAATTTCCCCATCGGTGAACGGGAGAGCCAGCATTTTTAATTCCTCTTGTAGATCGGGAGACAGTGCTTCACCGAGTTCCACAATAGAGCGTTCATAAATTTCTGCCATTCGTTCCCGACTTGCTTCATCGAGTCGAGTGCCATGAGCCTCTTCAAGCAACTGCTTCACCATTGAGCCAATGCGCATGACCTTGGCGGGAGCCGTAATGGTTTCCACTTGTTCTTCTTGTGCAGAAGTCTCACTGGCAGCAGAGGAATGTGCTGGTGTCACGACTTCTGAAACGAACGGTTCATCTGAAGTGCTCATATAGCCACACTCTAGAGGGGTGTGACCCTGAAGCAAGATTTATGAGCGATGAACAAGCAAAGGCACATACATCTCATCGGCAGTGAGCGAACCATGCCGACATACCAGTTGGAAAGGCCCGGAATCGGCTGGGTCGAAGAATGTCACAGGCTCAAATGGCACGAGAGCCACTTCACCCAGGCGCCTTTGCACTACTGGGCGCATGACGGGCCCAAACCACTGTTCATCGAGTATTTGTTCCTGCGAACGCACCCATGCGCAATGAGAAAACTTCTCGGCACACACTTCGAGCAATTGGGCTTCCATCCCTCGTCGTGCATGCAGCCAACGGAACCGCCCTTCCCCACTTTGCGTACGCACAAGGTTCATAACATCGTTGTCGAGGCGCACCACATTGTCATTGACATGTACTTGCCCATGATCGGCAGTCACATACAGCGCCGTGTCGCTGGGCAAACGCGAGATGATGTCTGAAATGAGTGCATCAACAACACGCAGTTCGGCATCGTAAAATGCGCCAAAGCCTCTTTCATGTGCAATTTTGTCGATGCCGTCGTAATACGCATATACAAAGTTTTCACCAGCGTTGAGGAGTTCTTCAATGATGACGGGAATGCTTGAAGACACTCTCCATCCGTGATGACGAACTCCTTGCAGATGCGCTTCGGTGAAACCACTTCCTTCTAGTTCTGCTTTCGAAATAACAGGAACCGATGAACCTAAAAAAGGAGGAAATGGCTGCACATCGTGTGGCGGAAACTGACGACGCAGGTCGCCCTTTTCATCGGCCCAACGCAATGAGTTCATGACATAGGAATCAATTTGCATCCGATAACCGACGATGCCGTGTTCGCCTGGCGCCAAACCCGTCGCAATAGAAGTTAAAGCGGTAGCTGTTGTGGTGGGTGCGACGCTCGTAATACGCGACGCCGACATATTGGCCATCGTTGGCGCAAGCGCTGTGCGCTCCTGGAACTGATTCCAACCCAACCCGTCAACAATGAGCACGACGGCTCGTTTTGCCCCGACAGCAGCACCTGGGAGCCAATCGGGAGCCTTCCCGTGCTGAGTTGCTTGAGGTGACAGCAAATAGGGAATGATGTTGCAAATTGCCCCACCAGAGAAATCTGGCAAAACAGGTTCGATGGCAACTTCAATAGGCACTACTGCAGTGAACCACCTCCCGATGGCTGAACACAACGCCATCACCCCGTACGATAGAGACGTGAGAGTTTCTACCCGTGGCGACTACGCCTGCCGAGCACTCCTCTCTCTTGCCCTGCACGCAGACACATCTGGCCCCACCTCTGTGCGCGATATCGCCGAGCGCACTGCGCTCCCCCAGCCATACCTTGAACAAATACTTCTTGCCTTAAAAGGTGCTGGGCTAGTGAAGTCGAAGCGTGGCGTGGGTGGCGGTTACGTTTTGGCGCGCGACCCTGCCGACATCAAATTGTCTGAAGTCATTTCTGCCGTTGATGGACCCATCACTATTGGAGACTTTGGGCAACCTCATGAAGACGAAGCATGCAACCACGAGGGCCAATGCGTTTTGCTTGCTATTTGGGGTGCCGCAGGCGACCACATGAAACAACATCTTGAGCAGTACACACTTGCAGGCATTGCCAATGCAGCACGCGGCGTTGCACCGTGGCCTGCTATTGAACACACCCACTAAGCGTCAGCTACTCCTAAACCTTCCAACAAGGTTGAAATGTCACTTGGCATCGGTGCATCAAATGACATTGCTTCACCAGTGACTGGATGATCGAAACCTAATTTCACTGCATGCAAAGCAGGCCGCGTAAAAGGAAGCCCTGCTCGTGCCCCACCGTATGTACCGTCACCAACGACAGGGTGACCCACTGCAGCGAGATGCACTCGGATCTGATGTGTGCGACCTGTTTCTAAACGACAACGCACCGTGCTGACGGGAATGGGTGTATCGAATTCTTCGATCACTTCATAATGGGTACGGGCAAATTTGCCATCAACAACAATGGTCATGCGCATCACGTCGCGAGGGTCTCTGCCAATAGCTGCATCGACAACGCCAGAAGGTGCATCGAAGTGACCCACCGTCAAAGCAAAATATTCACGCTTGACCGTGCGATCGCTGAGTGCGTCAACCAGAGATTCGTAAGCCTTTTGCGTACGTGCCACCACCATCAAGCCAGTAGTACCAATATCGAGGCGATGCACAATGCCTGGACGCATCGGTTCTCCTACACCGGCCACTTCTGGGTACAGAGCCAATATGCCATTCACCAATGTTCCGGTCATATTGCCCGCCCCTGGATGCACTACGAGGCCATTGGCTTTATTGATGACGACTACTGAATCGTCTGCGTAGACAATGTCGAGCACAACCGATGGGTCGCCTTGCGGAAGTTCTTTTTCAGGCACGCGTGCTGGATCGATAGAAATTTTCTGACCAGCAACTACTTTGACTTTGCCACTCACAGACACCACATCATCAATTGAAACGCCGCCAACGCTAATGAGCGATGATGATTGCGCTCGACTGATGTCGGCAAGCAATGCAACAACACGGTCGAGGCGGTCTCCTTCTAACGCTGGGGGGAGGACTTCTTCAATCATGACTTCTCCGTTCGAAATGAGGTGAAAACGAGAAGTGCTCCACCAATACAAATTGCCGCATCGGCAATGTTAAAAACTGGCCACCACTGCAAGTCGATGAAATCAACGACAGCTCCATGTAACCACGCATCTCCACGAAAAAGACGATCAACAATGTTTCCAGCAGCGCCACCGGCTACTAAACCGACGAAAACCGCTCCACTGACTGACGACCGACGCATACCTGCGAGTAAAAAAACCACAACAATCATGCCAAGCACACCAATAATGGGGCCAATTCCCGTTCCTTGAGAAAATGCCATCCCATTGTTGAACGACAAATTCAACCGCAAACTTCCGAGAACATTGACAACATGACCGTCATTTAACTGACTCACTGCCCAATGTTTAGTGATTTGATCGAGAGCCACCACCCCGCTTGCAACAGCAAGCGAAGACCGGCGCAGCGAGGTCACCTGCGACCGAATGTGCCGACTCGCTCTTCAACGAGTTCTGTGGTCCAGGGAATTGCCTTCAAGCGTTCCCGAGGAATGGGCTTACCAGAATGTTCTGAATAGCCGTATTCGCCCACCTTAATACTCTCTAATGACAGGTCGATTTGTTCCACAATATGACGCGCCGATGCAGACAAGGTGAGATCGCGCTCGCGTTCAACAACCATGGTGTCGCCTTCGCCGCCTTCATCATCAAATTGGACGTCTCCCATTTCGGCATCGGCAATGAGTGCGTTTGCCTCATCTTCAAGACGTGATGCTTGACCGACAAGGCTGATGCGCTCTGAATGAAGTATTTCGCGCTGCGCTTGGAGAAACTTGAGATCGAAATCTTTAGTTGGCGTAATGCCATCTTGTGGAGGCAACTTCACAATGACTGGTTTTTCCAAAGCCTTCGCTTTTTTCTCTGCAATTTTACGTGCGAGTTCTGCCTGCTTTTCGGCCTCTTTAGCTAAGCGAGCAGCTTCTTTTTCAGCAGCTTTACGGTCGGCTTCAGCCTGCTTCTCGGCCTCTTTAGCCAGACGCTCTGCTTCTTTTTCTGCAGCTTTTTGTTTGGCAATGAGTGCCTTTTCGGCATCAGCTTTTTTCTTCGCTATCTCTTGTTCTTTTTTCTGCTGCGCAAGAATTCTTTCGCGAGCCTTCTTCTCTTCTGCTG
>WLST01000004.1 GCA_009711295.1 Actinomycetota bacterium
GACCTTGCAGAAGCGGAAAAAGTAGAAATTCGTACCTACGAAATCATCTACAAGTTGCTGGAAGACATCGAGCGCGCACTTGTGGGCATGCTCGCCCCTGAGTATGAAGAAGTAGTAACCGGCGAAGCCGAGGTGCGCGAAGTATTCCGCGTGCCAAAACTTGGCGGAATTGCTGGTTGCCTTGTTCGTACAGGCGTCATTACCCGTGGCACCAAAGTGCGCTTCTTGCGCGACGGCGTCATCATTTGGAAGGGCTCTATTACTTCCTTGCGCAGGTTCAAAGAAGATGCACGCGAAGTTCGAGAGGGCTTTGAATGTGGTATAGGTTTGTCTGACTTCCAAGACTTGAAACCAGGCGACCTCATCGAAACCTTTGAAGAGCGCCTCATCGAAAGGGTGTAACTCATGGCCGATCTCGAATTTTTCTTCGACCCCATTTGTCCGTGGGCGTGGATCACGTCGAGATGGGTCGATGAAGTACAAAAGCAGCGTTCTTACGATGTCACCTGGCGCTTTATCTCGTTGCGCATGATCAATGAAGAAATTGGTTATAACGAGGGAAGCGAAGTTCATCGCCAGTCTCATGTCATTGGTACGCAAATTTTGCGTTCAGCAGCATTAGCTCGTGCCGAAGAAGGCAACGAAGCAGTGGGCAAGTTGTACACCGCAGTAGGAACCGCACTGCACAACAACCAGCAGCGTGAAGAAATGCTGAACAACCCCACGTTCTTCCTCGTCGATGTGTTGAGCCGCAACAACTTGAATGTCGACTGGGCCAAAGGCGCCGACAACGAAGAGTTCGATGCCGTTATTCGCGAAGAAACCGACCTAGCTTTCTCGCGCGCAGGTACAGGTGTGGGAACCCCCATCCTTACCTTCAAGCCAGGTCAGGCCAATGAAGGCAGCTTCTTTGGGCCCGTCATCTCCGAGATTCCTCGTGGCGATGCAGCATTGAAACTGTGGGACGCCATTGAGCTCATTGCCACCTCCACCGGTATGGCAGAACTCAAGCGCTCCATTCGCTCAGCGCCGAATTTCACATAAGGGTTATGCCGACTTCAAGTCGGCAATGACCTGGCTCCAACGTTCTGGGTCGCTCTTGTATGGTGCGTAAAAACTAATGCGTTGAATGACGTCGCTATAGCGGCGTCCAAGTTCGCTGGCAATGGTTTCTGGTTTGCCCACAACTGCAAAGGTGTTGAGAATCTCGTCGTTGATGACATTGCCCATCTCGACCCATTTGCCAGCCTTGGAGAGTGTGTTGAGCTCGTCTTGGAGGCCGCCCCATCCGTGAATGTCGAGCACGCCGCGGTAGGCGGGAGTTGAGCCGTAGAAAGCAATTTGCTGACGCGTTCCGGCCGCCGCTGCTTCAAGCTCTTCGTCGTTGTTTCCAGTGACAACAAATGATGGGCCAACTACTTCGAAGCCCTCCATTGTTTTGCCGGCTTTCGCACGGCCGCGAGCGAGTGCAGGAAGAGTGACTTCACGCAAATACTTTTCTGTGGTGAAGCCGTGACAAATAAAACCGTCACACACTTCGCCAGCAACTTCGGTCATGAGCTCACCCACACCTGCGAGGAAAATTTTGGGCACTCCAAACGCAGCGATGTCGTCGGGGTTCGGTGTGAAGAAGGGGGTCATGAGTGTGTGGGTGTAATAGTCGCCACGAAACTCCAACTTGGTTCCGTTTTGCCAGGTGTCCCAAATGGCTCGAATAGCCAACACCATTTCGCGCATGCGTGCTGCGGGGTGGCTCCACTCCATGCTGAAGCGCTTGGTGATGTGCGGTTTGATTTGGCTGCCCAAACCCAGAACGAATCGACCACGCGAATACGACTGGAGATCCCAACCAATGTTGGCAAGAGTCATCGGGTTGCGCGCAAAGGCAACAGCAATGGAAGTACCAAGCTCAATTTGCGTGGTGTGTTCGGCAGCAAGAAGTAGAGGAAAGAATGGGTCGTGATTTGTTTCGGCTGTCCAGGCACCTGAGTACCCAGCTGCTTCTGCATCTTTTGCCGACTGCACCGATTGGTGGAGGTCGAGTGCTATTCCGCCATCTACTTTCATGATTCCCCATTCGTTTCGTGAATGAGAAAACTATAGATGACCGTGGAATTAGATGAGTAACCAACCACCATCGACAGGCAAGGTGACGCCAGTGATGTAGGCAGCGGCATCGCTTGCCAAAAAGAGAGAAGCATTGCCAATATCGCTTGGTACGCCCGAGTGGCCAAGTGGAATATTGGCCGAGCGAGCCTTGGTGAGGTCATTCATGAGACCAGTCTTTTCATGCTTTTGTGGCCACAAAGCAGGAATCTCGCCGTCTTTCATTTTCCGCAATGTTTCCACCATGATGTGGCCAGGGGCGATGTTGTTCACGCGAATGTTATGTGGCGCAAGATCGACTGCCAGCGAACGCGAGAATTGAATAACGGCAGCTTTGGCGGTGTCGTAGCCAGTTCCCATGCAGGGGAGGAGGCCATCTACTGAGGAAATATTGACAATGGAGCCACCGTTGCCAGCGTCAATCATGCGACGTGCCGCAGCGCGGCTCACGAGATAGCACGTGGTGAGGTTGTTGTCCATCGCACGGCGCCAACTGTCGATGCTCTGGTCGAGAATGGGGCCCACATCGAAGTAGCTGCCTGCGTTATTGACCACAATGTCGACTTGTTCCATGCCGTTGATGAGATCAAGAACTTCTTTCTCGTTCGTGAGGTCAACTTGCACGGCGCGTCCACCAATTGCCGAGGCAACACGCTGCGCGCCCACTCCATCGCGATCAGCAACGGTGACCTGTGCGCCAGCAGCAGCAAAGATTTCTGCAATTCCTTCACCAATGCCCGTAGCGGAACCGGTGACTACTGCATGTTTTCCTTCAAGTGAAAGCAGTTGTGAAATGTCGTTGCGTGTGGTCATTGTTCCCCCAATGATTGATGTTTAATTACCTAAATCGTTTTGTTCCCGTAGGAAAGATTCAATTTCGTCGGCAATGGCATCGCCAGAGCCAGAAGACTGAGTATCGGCAATGATGTTTCCTGCCGATACTGCTTCGTCAAAAGCGGTTTCTAGCTGTTGCACCATTTGTAAATGTTCGGCATTGCCCGACACCAATTTGTCGATGCGTTCACGCTGCAGCACTGCCTCAGCACGCAGGTCGGCTACGTCAATAGAAAGCCCGGCAACCATTTGTACTGCGCCTACTAATGCTGCCGATGCAGCGGGGTAGGGCATGGCCGAAACATAATGCGGCACTTGGCCCCATAAGCCAAGTGCTTGGATGCCGCGTTCTTGCATGGCGTGCTCCAATACCGACTCCATACCAGCAGGAACATCGGCAGAACTTTTAATGAAAGGAACCTCGGCAAGGGCAACTTCCGATGGCGAAGTGCACGACAGTTGTGGAGGCCGTGTATGTGGCGCGGCAAATGGGTATGCGCCAATGCCAAACATTTTTACCACGCCGAGTTTGAGGCAGAGGTCGCCCACCACATCGGCGAAATAGAGCCATGCGGAATCGGGCTCAGGACCACACAAAATAAGTACATCTCGGTCATTATCGTCTTTGCCCGCATACATTTCGGGAGCCGACCACACAAGTTTGTTGTTCTTGCCATCACGCAATTCCATCATGGGGCGTCGCACGCGGTAGTCGATGAAACTGTCGGGGTCAAAAGTAACAATGCGTTGTGCATGGGTACCTTTTTTAATGGCTTCCATTGCGCCAAATGCTGCGGCAGAAGCATCAATCCAGCCGGTGAGCATCACAATGAGAACGGGCTCGTGAAGCGTTGGCAGTTCGCCGTCAATACGAAGTGGAGGTCTCACTTCAGGGAGTCCAAAATCATTTCTGCATTTGCAGCAGCTGCAAGCACTTGCTGGTTGAACGGCTCGAGTTCCTCTGCGCTGCGCTCACCTAATGCGCCACCTAGGTAGCGGGCGTAAACGCCTTCCAAGATGCAGGCAAGTTTCCAGAATGCGAAGGCAACATAGAAATCAATATGCGAAACATCCCGGCCAGAAACTTGTGCGTAACGGGTGGCAAGGTCGGCACGGTTGTAGAAACCTTCAATGGTGGTCGACTGCCCCGCCCATGCACTTGGCTCATCGCCAGGGCCGGTCCAATAGACCATGAGAAGTCCGAGGTCGGCGAGTGGGTCGCCGAGTGTGCAAATTTCCCAGTCGAGGACGGCAACAACGTCGCCGTCGCCGCTCATCATGCAGTTGTCGAGGCGATAGTCGCCATGCACCAAAGTGGCAGGACCTTGGGGAGGAATGCGTTTCAGTAATTCATCGTGTACGCGGTCGACCGCGGGAAGATCGCGAGTCTTTTGTGCATTCCATTGCCCATACCAACGCTTCAGTTGGCGTTCAATGTAACCCTCGTGCTTGCCGAGGGTGTCGAGACCAACGTCAACAAGATTGGCGGCGTGAATGGCGGCCATGGTGTCGACAAGTGATTCACTCGCATGGCGCCGCGCTTCAACGGTGAAGACTTGAGCCGCAGTTTCCGGGTCACGCACAATGTGGCCTTCAACAAATTCCATCACGTAAAACGGTGCTTCGGCCACAGCTGTGTCGGTGCAAAAGCCAAGTGCTGGAGCAACAGGAACATTGCTCTTGCTGAGCGCGGCAATGATTTTGTATTCACGACCCATGTCGTGGGCGCTCGCGAGCATGTGGCCAAGCGGAGGGCGGCGCAATACATAACGCTTGCCGTTTGCATCGGTGACGCCGAAGGTGAGGTTCGAGTGTCCGCCAGCAATCATCTCGAAGCGGAAAGGAGCGGTTGCGCCGTCGATATTTGCGGCAAACCAAGCGACAATTTCAGGGGTAAGCCCAGTGGGCAATTCAGTAGTCATGCGATATGAAAACTAGTCACTCGGGGCGTGATGCGACGTATGCGGATGCCGATAGCGTCATATATATGGCAATTGACGTCACTGAGGCCACATTTCAAGCCGAAGTGCTCGAGCGCTCGGCCACCATTCCTGTTGTGGTCGACCTCTGGTCGCCACGGTCGCCCGCGTGCCCACCCTTTAGTGCCATGGTGGAAAAAGTGGTTGCTGCCACACAAGGCCAGGTGTATTTGGTGCGGGTCAATGTTGACGAAAGCCCACAAATTGCCCAAGCTTTTCAATTGCAGTCGGTCCCTGCTTTATATGCCCTCAAAGACGGCAAAGTTTTCGACGGTTTCATGGGTGCACAGCCAGAAGAAGTAGTGCAAAAGTTCATTGAGGTGCTCTTGCCCTCACCCGAGAGCCAAATGATGCGTGGTCTTCTCGATGCAGGCGATGAAGAAAGCCTGCGTGTTGCGTTATCAATTGAGCCAGGAAACAGCGAAGCAGTTGTTGCAATGGCGCGCATCATGGTGCGCACCGAACGTGCCACCGAGGCCTTGCAGTTGTTGGCACGAGTTCCTGAAAACGAAGATGTGCGCAAAGTGGCCGCGTCGGCGCGCTTGGCGCTCGACCCCGTTGACGATTTCGATACGCAACTTGTTGAACTACTGGCAACGGTGAAGTTCGACGAAGTAGCCCGCCAGAAATATGTTGACATTTTGGAAACAATGGGCCCAGACGACCCACGCACTGCGAAATACCGCAAGCAGCTCACTGCAGCACTTTTCTAAGCGGTTGCCACTTTCGGGTGGGTAATGCACACACGGAGGTATGAAATACCTCAAACGTCTCGAAGACAAGTGTTTCCAATTCATTAGGTGGTATGGCCCTGCTCGTGCTTTTGCCACAGCAGGTTCAGTGGCTGTGGTGTGCGTGGGCGCATGGTGGCTGTTGCGAGCCCCTGCGCCGCCATTAGAAAACTCATTACCTCTGGTGAGTATCGCAAGTGCAAGTGACTCTTCTTCATCGTCCGTTGCTGGCGCAATACCAAGTACGACGCTTGTTGGTGTGCGTGAAGTAGTTGTTCATGTTGCAGGTGCGGTCAACACACCGGGGGTGTATCGACTGAAACCCACTGCACGAGTTATCGATGCAGTGAATGCCGCAGGAGGGGTCACGGCAAGCGCCGATACCGCTGCGGTGAACTTGGCACTGCCTTTGCTCGATGCAGAGCAGGTGTACATACCTATTCGTTCAAGCCAGAGGCCTCACACCACAGTTGCGGTGCAAAGAAAAATACTGGCAACACCAAGTTCGCCATCTTCCACAACTGCTGTGGCGCCTATTGGCACAACCGAGTCATCGGTGAAAAGTGCACTCATCAACATCAATACGGCAACTGCGCTCGAATTAGAAGCGTTGCCCAGCGTGGGGCCATCTACCGCAAAAGCAATTGTGGCGTTTCGTACAAAGAACGGGCCATTTGGTAAAGCGGAAGACTTGTTGAAAGTACCCGGAATTGGCGACGGAAAACTTGCAGCAATGAAACCTTTTGTTGCGCTGTAGAAATTACAAGGCGCCTAAAGATTTTGCAGCAATGAGTAATGCGAAAATAACTCCGAGCACAAGTGCTGCTGCGTATAGTCCAAACTCTTTCGACCAATCGGCCCAACTAGCAATAGCAAGTTTGCGTACACGCGCAGCAGAGAGTTGCCCTACCCACCACCAAATGGCAGCACTTCCCACAATGGCAATGAGCCAACGTGCAGCACCTGTGCGCGCGGGTAGGCCCACCATGGGAAGAAGAGGGATGCCACAGGTAATGGCAATAAAACCGATGGCGCCAAAAAATGCACTGCTCGTGAGAGCAAGAACAATGGCACCAAAAAGCGAGAGCGCAGCGGCAATGCCTACTGCTGTGAACCCACCGCGTTGAGCGAGGTCGCGTTTATGAGCAACAATGCCGTCGGGCACAATACGCGGGCGCTTCGTGCGTAGCTCTCCTGGCGTGCTCATGGGTCAATCGTACGAGACCCGCAGTGCTCAGTGGTGGTTTCATCGCGTTTTGCTTGCTGTGCTGGTCTGCAGCGTATTTATGGTGTTTCTCGTTCTGCGGTGTCAGGCGGAATGGAAGAAAGCAGAGTATGCCCCGATGGGAAGTTTCTCAGGAGTAGCCACTTTGGTGGCAGACCCTGTGTTGGTGAATGCTGCGAGTCGCAGCTCTGCAGTGCGAGCAGTATTTCAGCTTGAGGGCTGGCGTTTTCAGGCAACTCTGTATGGCGGTAGCGCACGGCGAGTGGCACAGCATTTGGCAGGGGAGTCGGTGTATCTCACTGGTGAGCGTGGCGAAGTGTCGGCAACTCAAAAACATAGGCGTGCAACCCAACACATCGTTGGTCAGCTCACAAATGTGCAAGTGGCATCAACGTGGAGCGATGGTTCGGCATTTACGCGCGCCACCAATCGCATTCGTCGTTTGCTGGCAACTGGAGCATCGCGATTGCCGGCCAACGAAGCTGCACTTTTTTTAGGGTTGGTGATTGGTGATGATCGCAATCAGCCACGCGAAATGATCAATGCCTTTCGCGATTCTGGGTTATCGCATCTCACTGCGGTATCGGGACAAAACATTGCATTTGTTTTAGCCGCAGCTGCGCCACTGCTGACGCGTATGCGGCCTCGTGCGCGACTCGTTGCCACACTTTTTGTGTTGGCGTGGTTCACCGTACTCACACGCGCCGAGCCGTCGGTGTTGCGTGCTGCGGCAATGGCAGCAATATCGGTGTTGTGTTTCACCGCGGGCTGGCAGGTGAAATCTTTAGCGGTGCTCGCCTTGTGTGTTGCGGGGCTAGTTGTGATTGACCCCATGTTGATGTGGCAAGTGGGCTTTTGGATGTCGTCAGGTGCTACAGCGGGGCTCATTGTGTTGATGAAGCCTCTTCAACGTTTTTTCCAGAGTTGTCATGTGCCTGGCCTCATTGCACAACCACTCGCCACAACAACAGCTGCTCAAATAGGAACCGCGTTGCCGATGTATATGGCTTTCGGGCGTGTGAGCCCCATTGGTCTCATTACCAACCTCTTTGCAGTTCCCATTGCAGGGGTCGTGATGTTGGTGGGGCTTCCGGTGTGTCTCGTCGCAGGGATGATGAGCGCGGGGCTAGGCGACATGGTGATGCTCCCGATGCGTTTTGGGGTGCGCTGGGTGTGGTGGGTGGCAGTCATCGGACAGCGCTGTGCGAAACTAATGGCGTGACGATTTATCTCATTACTGGCGACGATGAATCGCTTGTGTTGGAAGAACTTGGCACACGCGTACACGAGCTCATTGGCGATGGCGACAGGTCGCTCATGCTCGACGACTACGACGCCGAAAAATCCACGGTGGAAGAAATTGAAATAGCGGTGCGAGCAGCAGTCGATGCCGCAAACACATTGGCACTCTTCACCGAACGTCGTGTTGTGGTGTTGCGTCACGTCAATGTGCCAAAAGTCGATGCCCTGCAACCACTCGTTGGCTACTTAGCAAGCCCAGTTGCTGCAACCGATTTCATTTTCACTGCAACTGGTGCAGTGGCAAAGTCTGTTCTCGATGCCATCAAGAAGGCAGGTGGTTCTACTGTTGCAACCGCGGTTTCGCAAAAGCCCAAAGAGCGCGAGTTGTGGTTTCGTGAACAATTAGAACTTGCGGGTTTGCGCCTCGACCCGCACGCCATTTCGGCAATCAACGACACCTTGGGTAACGACACGGGTCGCTTCCCGGGCATCGTCGACACTTTGCTCAGTACTTACGGAACAGGTAAAAAGCTTTCCTACGACGATGTTGTTATTTTTCTCGGCGAGTCGGGTTCCACTGCGCCATGGCATCTCACCGATGCAATCGACTCGGGTAATACTGGCGAAGCACTCAAGGTGTTGCATCGTCTCATGCACGCTGGCGAAATGCATCCGCTCCAGGTGATGGTGTTGTTGCACAGGCACTTCGAACGCTTTGCGCGTTTGGATGGGGAAAACGTGTCGTCGCCAGCCGATGCAATGGCGCTGCTCAGCATTCGCAGTGAGTTCCCGGCGCGCAAAGCAATGCAGCAAGCCGAGAAGTTGGGGAGCGATGCCATTGCTCAAGGCATTGTGTTGCTCGCCGATGCAGATGTGCAATTACGGGGTCAACGAGACTGGCCAGAAGAACTGGTGATGGAAGTACTGGTGGCGCGACTCAGCCGGCTGGCTGGTGGCGCAAGACGCAATAGGGCTATTAGCCGGCAGCGTTAATTTTTTTCATGAGGCGGCTCTTACGACGAGCAGCCTGGTTGGGGTGGATGATTCCCTTGGTGGCGGCCTTGTCGAGACGCTTCATTGCCATACGCACGTCTTCAGCACTTTCTGCTGTACCTGCACTGGAGGTAGCCGTCTTCACACGGGTGCGAAGTTCGCTCTTAACTGCCTTATTACGCTCTTGACTCTTGGCGTTGGTAAGGATGCGCTTTTTTTGGCTCTTGATGTTTGCCATGGTCGCAAAGACTAACAGCGTGATGCCCAGTACCCAACCACGACAGTAGAATTCTATGAACTCATGGATCTCTCTCGCATACGCAACTTTTCAATCATTGCCCACATCGACCACGGAAAGTCCACCCTTTCCGACCGTATTTTGGAGCTCACCAATGCCGTTGAGGTGCGAGATATGCGCGCCCAATACCTCGACACCATGGACCTCGAGCGTGAGCGGGGCATCACCATTAAGGCCCAAAACGTGCGGGTCGACTGGAAGGGCTCGGTTTTGCACCTCATCGACACCCCTGGGCACGTCGACTTTGGCTACGAGGTCAGCCGCTCTTTGGCCGCCTGTGAAGGCGTGGTGCTCGTGGTCGATGCGGCTCAAGGCATTGAGGCACAAACCCTGGCCAACTGCTATCTCGCCTTGGAAAATGATCTGGAAATTGTTGCGGTGTTAAACAAGATCGACTTGCCTGCAGCCAACCCCGAGTACTACGCCGACGAAATTGAACGTGTTCTTGGCATTCCCGCTGAAGATATTTTGCGCATCTCAGCAAAAACCGGTGAAGGTGTTCCCGAACTTCTCGATGCCATTGTTGAGCGCATTCCGCCGCCAACTGGCGACCCAACGTTGCCACTCCAAGCACTTATTTTCGACAGTCAGTACGACCAGTACCGCGGCGTCGTGAGCAGCGTGCGCGTGATGCAAGGCACTCTCGATGCCAAAGGCAAGTTGCTCTTCATGCACGCTGGCGCAATACACGAAGCAATTGAAATTGGTGTGCGCCGCCCCGTGCCTACACCTGTTGCAGAGCTTGGCCCCGGTGAAGTGGGCTATCTCATTGCCGGCATTAAAGACGTCGGCGAAGCACGAAGCGGTGAAACGGTCACGCGTTCTGGCGAACCAGCCGGCGAACCATTGCCTGGTTACAACAATCCAAAGCCAATGGTGTTTTGCGGTTTGTATCCCATCGACGGTGACGATTTCGAAAACCTGCGCGACAGTTTGGAAAAACTCAAGCTCAACGATGCGTCTATTACCTATGAACCAGAAAGTTCGGGAGCACTCGGGTTTGGTTTCCGTTGTGGCTTCCTTGGTCTTTTGCACATGGAAATTGTGAAAGAGCGTTTAGAGCGCGAGTTCAACTTGGCTCTCATTGCAACTGCTCCGTCGGTGGAATACCGGGTGCATAAAACCAACGGTGAAATTGAATTAGTCGACAACCCTGCCTCGCTTCCGCCAACGCAAAATATTGCGCGCATTGAAGAGCCCTATTTCAAAGTGGGCATTATTACGCCAAAGGACTACACCGGAACACTGATGGAGTTGTGCCAGGCGCGTCGCGGAGAAATGCTCAAAATTGAATACCTGTCACCCGACCGCGTGGAACTCAGCTATGCCATTCCGCTTGCCGAAGTGGTGGTTGACTTCTTCGACCAAATGAAGAGCCGCTCGCAGGGTTACGCCAGCCTCGACTATGAACTCGACGGATATCGCGAATCGCACTTAGTGAAAGTAGACCTTTTGCTCAACGGCATCGCTGCCGATGCTTTCAGCACCATTGTGCACCGCGACCGCGCCTTCGACTATGGGCGACGCATGTGCGAGAAGCTGAAAGAACTGATTCCCCGCCAAATGTTCGATGTGCCTATTCAGGCGGCCATTGGCGGCAAGGTCATTTCTCGTGAAACCGTCAAGGCAAAGCGTAAAGACGTGTTGGCGAAGTGCTACGGAGGCGACATTACGCGTAAGCGCAAGTTGCTGGAGAAGCAAAAAGAAGGCAAGAAGAAAATGAAGTCCATTGGTCGTGTAGAAGTGCCCGGCGACGTTTTCATTGCCGCATTGAAGCTCGACGATTGAGTACCCGCATGGCCGATACCTTCCGTTCACTCGAGACGCGTAATGCGAAACTCTTTTTCAGCGGCTTGCTGGTGAGCAATATCGGCACGTGGATGCAGTTCACTGCATCGTCGCTACTCATTTATCGCCTCACGGGAAAAGCAACCGACCTCGGGTTGAACGTGATGTTTCAGTTCTTGCCGATGCTGCTGTTAGGCGCGTGGGCTGGTGCGCTTGCCGACCGTCACAACAGGTTGCGGTTCACGCTGTTTACGCAAAGTGGGCTAGCGCTACAGGCATTTGCTCTTGGCATCCTCGACCTCACTAACAATATTTCGTTGCCAGCGGTGTATGTCTTATCGCTCACCTTGGGCGTGGTGAACGCATTCGATAACCCTGCACGGCGGGGTTTGGTCACTGAATTAGTAGAACCAAAAAACATCAGCAATGCAGTGTCGCTCAATACCGCAGCGATGACTGGCTCGCGTATTTTTGGCCCAGCTTTAGCAACTCTTCTTGTGCGCCCATGTGGCACAGGCTGGTTGTTTATCTTTAACGGATTTTCCTTTGCAGCTATTTTGTTCAGCATTTTGGCCATGGATAAAACACAGTTGTATCCGGCTCCGCGTTCGGCACGAGGTGGAAAGCCAGTGCGTGAAGCGCTGTCGTACATTCGCAAAGATCAGTCGTTGTTCGCTGTGTTCATTGTTCTCACCATTGTGAGTACGTTTGCTTTCAACTACAGCGTGGTGTTGCCAAAACTGGCCGACCAACGTTGGGGGAGCGACTCCGGCTTCGGTTGGTTACTCGCCATGGTGAGCGTAGGCAGTTTGTTAGGCAGTCTCTTTACTGCCGGCCGCGCAGTGGTGACCGTGCGTTATTTCGCAGTGGGCTGTGTTGTGCTTGCAGTAGGAAACCTTGCTGTGGCCTGGTCGCCAAACTTATGGTGTGCATTTATTGCTGCTGTTCCTCTTGGTGCAGGTGGCGCAATGTTTATTTCGGGAGCCAATTCAATTAGTCAGGTGCAAGCACCTGCCGATATGCGCGGGCGTATTTTGTCGCTCACCGCAGTTGCATTTTTGGGTTCCACTCCCATTGGTGGGCCTATTACGGGTTGGGTAGCCGACCACGTGAGCATTGAATGGGCCTTGGGTTACGGCGGCGTCATTTCATTGATCAGTGTATTTCTGCTCTACGTGATGCTTCCTGCAAAAAAGGAAGCACCTCAACCGAAAGCAGCGGTGTAATGCGTTCGGTGATGTGGTTTCGGCGCGACCTGCGCGTACACGACAACGAAGCCCTCAGTGCTGCATGCAGTGAAAAGGAATGTGTTCCGCTGTTCGTGCTCGACCCTCTTTTTCTCGAGCGTTCAGGGCTACCGCGTTTAACGTTTCTTTTCGAAGCGCTCAAGGCACTCAATGAGTCGTTGGGTGGCTCCCTCGTTATTCGCATTGGCAACCCCGTTGAAGTGGTGCCAGCCTTTGCTGCCGAAGTGAAGGCGCAAACAGTATTTGTTTCTAAAGATTTTGCGCCTTACGGGCGCAAACGCGACATTGATGTTGCTACGGCTTTGCGTAGCGGCGGAATGTCATTGCGCGGTATTGGAAGCCCCTATTGCGTTGAGCCCGGAACCGTGCGCAAAGACGATGGCAACCCGTATGCAGTGTTCACTCCTTTTTCCAAGAGGTGGGCAGGGCACTTGCGACCACACGAAGAAAGCGATGCTGTTTTCTCTTCTGTTGTTCCCGCCGGTGTCGTAGCGACATCTGACTTGCCAGCATTGCCCGAGTGCACTGCCGTATTGCCTGTTGCTAGCGAAAAAGCCGCTCACGATCGCTGGGCATGGTTTCTGGCTGAAGCGGCTGGCTCGTATAGCGAGCAACGCAACTTGCCAGCGGTCGATGGTTCATCGCAGTTGTCTGCCTACTTGCGCTTTGGTCTTGTACACCCACAACAACTCATTGCCGATCTTGGCGACTCGCCAAGCCATCTGGTGTATCGCAGCGAGTTGGCATGGCGTGAGTTTTATGCCGATGTGCTTTTCCACCAACCGCACACCGCATGGAATAACTTGCAGCCAAAAATGAACAAAATTTCAGTAGATACCGATGCTCGCGCCAAAGAGCGCTTTGCTGCGTGGTGCGCTGGCCAAACGGGGTACCCCATTGTCGACGCCGGTATGCGTCAGTTGCTTGCAACAGGTTGGATGCACAACCGCGTGCGCATGATTGTGGCGAGCTTCCTTGTGAAAGATCTCCACTTGCCATGGCAGTGGGGCGCACAACATTTCATGAAGCATCTTGTCGACGGTGACATTGCTTCAAATAATCATGGTTGGCAGTGGAGTGCAGGAAGTGGCACCGACGCCGCACCGTATTTCCGTATTTTCAACCCACAAAGTCAGTCGGAAAAGTTCGACCCCACTGGTGCATACATCAGAAAATATGTTGAAGAACTTGGCGACCTTGAGGGCAAAACCATTCATGTGCCTGGGGCCGATGGGCGAGCCACATATGCCGCGCCAATGGTGAACCACTCAGCAGAACGTGAAGAAAGCCTTTCTCGCTACAAGGCCGTATCGGGCAAGTAACCTAGAAGCCACATGCTTGACGAGAGAAAAACCGCCATTCTCCGCGCCGTAGTGCAGGAATACATCGCTACCGGTCAGCCGGTGGGTTCAGCGCATATTGCACACACTGCAGGTGTATCGGTGTCGTCGGCAACCGTGCGTAACGACATGTCGATGCTTGAACAAGAGGGCTACCTGGTGCAGCCACACACCTCTGCTGGGCGTATACCAACCGATAAGGGTTACCGGTTTTTTGTCGACACCCTGGTTACTACTGCTCAAGCAGAGCGTGTTACTTCTGAGCAGGTAGGAAGCTTCTTCCATCATTCCACCGGCCGCGTGGAAGAACTCTTGCAAAAAACTTCAGGCTTACTCACCAACATGACCAACTATGCAGCACTAGTGGTTGGCCCCGCTGCCGACGTTGCCACAGTGCGCAGTGTGCAAATAGTGCGACTCTCGTTGCACATGGGAACAGTTGTTGTGGTGCTGTCGAGCGGTGTAGTGCAAAGCGAAGCCATTGACCTTGACGATCAGATTTCCGACGCCCAAGTTGCAGCAGCGAGTGCGCACTTAAATGCAGCAACGTACGGTCACGTGTTCAACCAGGTGCATCTTGCGCCAAGTGGCGATGCCAAAGTTGATGCCTTGTGCTCTTCGGCTCTTTCACTTCTCGTTCCTCACCAAAGCGATGCCAACGTCATCGTTGGTGGTGCTGCGACAATGGCTCAAGCCTTCGACGCCGTCGACGTAGTGCGCTCTGTGTTACAAACACTGGAACAGCAATACGTTGTGGTGTCTCTTGTGCGCGATGTGCTCGACCGAGGTTTGTCGGTGGCTATTGGCAGCGAACACGGCGTAGAGCCATTGGCAGCATGCTCGGTTGTTGTTGCACCAGTTATGGCCGATGGTGAAAAACTAGGAACCGTTGGGGTGCTTGGCCCCACACGAATGAATTACCCGCAAGCATTGGCAACAGTTGAGGCAGTAAGTACACAATTGGGTCGTCGACTTGCAGATGGAAATTATGGAGCAGTAAGCAATGGCTAGTGATTTTTACGACATCCTCGAAGTAGGCCGTGGCGCATCGGTCGAGGAACTGAAAAAGGCGTATCGCAAGCGTGCTCGTGAATTGCATCCCGATGCTAACCCTGGCGATGCAACTGCAGAAAACAAGTTCAAAGAGCTCAGTCGCGCTTATGAAGTGCTGTCTGACCCACAACAACGTGCGCAGTACGACCGCTTTGGTGAAGCTGGCCTCGGCGGTGCAGGTGGCGGTGGCGACCCGTTTAGTGGTGGCGGCCTCGGCGACATTTTCGAAGCATTCTTCGGTGGCAATTCACCCTTTGGTGGCGGCGGAAATGGCTTTGGTGGACGCGGTCAAAATGCCGGCCCACCACGAGGCCAAGACCTTGAAGTCATTGCCGATCTCACCTTTGAACAAGCAGTGTTCGGCGGAACCGTGCCCGTTACTTTGCGCACTGCTTTGCGCTGTGACGATTGCTCGGGTTCAGGTGCGGGGTCGGGCACAAAGCCTGTTACTTGCTCCGATTGCGATGGTGCTGGCCAAGTGCGTCGCGTACGTCAGAGCTTGTTGGGTCAAATGGTGTCGGCATCTCCTTGCCAACGTTGCAGCGGCATTGGCCAAGTGGTGTCGACGCCTTGCACCTCTTGCAAGGGTGAAGGACGCATCGTAGAAAACGCTACGTATCAAATTGATGTTCCGGGTGGTGTCGACACTGGTGCAACACTGCGCCTCAATGGCCGCGGTGCAGTTGGCCCACGTGGTGGCGCTGCTGGCGATCTTTACGTGCATATTCGTGTTGCTGCACACGCAACCTTGCAACGCGACGAGTACGACCTCATTGCGGTGCAAAATTTAGGTATTGCTACAGCAACTTTGGGCACAACAGTCAACATTGAAACACTCGATGGCACCGAAGAAGTCACCATCCCTCACGGCACACAACATGGTCAAGAGTTTGTGTTGCGTGGGCGCGGAGTAACGCATCTCAACTCAGGTGGCAAGCGTCGTGGCGACCTGCGCATCATTGTGCAAATTGAAGTTCCCACCAAGTTGACCGATGAAGAAGACGCGTTGTTGCGCAAGTTTGCAGAGCTCCGTGGAGAAACAGTGAAAGACCACGAAAAGGGTCTGAAGTCGAAGTTGAAATCGGCATTTTCGTGAACCCACTGCTGCGCAATTCTGCTGCGCACCTTGTGCTCGACAACATCACCACTATTTCTCTCTCCGATACCGACGCACACCATCTCTTTCGGGTGCTGCGCTTGCGCGACGGGCAAAGTGTGACCGCAACCGATGGCGCGGGGCGTTGGAGAGAATGTCGTGTGGTGGGTCGAGATGGAATTGAGATTTCGGGCGCGGTTGTGGTGGAGAACCCTAAGAGTTCTTCTATTGGCATTGCATTTGTGCCCGTGAAGGCAGAGAAGCCCGAAGCCACAGTGCGCCAACTTGTTGAAGTAGGTATCGACACAATCGACGTGCTTCTTCCTACCAAGCGTGCCGTTGCCGCTACCCGCGACCGCTTGCACGACCGCATTCACACCATCGTGCATGAAGCGTGCATGCAAAGCCGCCGTGTTTTCGTGCCCCAAGTACATGTGGGTGTCGACCTCGCTGAAGTACTGGGCCGAGCAGGAGTATCCGTAGCCGACCCTGAGGGTGGCCCATTGAGCACAGAACACCAATACATCGTTGTTGGCCCCGAAGGTGGGTTCGACCCGTTAGAAGTGCCAGAAACCATTGCAAAAGTCTCCATTGGCCCTGTGGTGATGCGGGCAGAAACTGCCGCCTTGGTGGCAGGTGCACGTTTAGTAGCTCTGCACGAACGACAATAGAGACGTGACAAAGTCAGACGACGAAGAATTCAACACCGACGAGAGCCCGTACAACACCCTCGTCGGCGAACGTTTGCGCAATATCCGTAAACAAAAAAAGATGTCGTTGCAAGAAGTAGAAGCAACCTCGAACAATGAGTTCAAAGCGTCGGTGCTTGGTGCATACGAGCGCGGCGAGCGTGCTTTGTCGGTGCCGCGCATGGAGCGCCTGGCACGTTTCTACGGGGTGTCAATCGATCAGTTGCTACCACGCGATGCAATGCGCGTAGAAGGTCAACAACCCGAAGCTTCTGGGCCAACAAAAATCCGTATCGACGTGGCCAAGTTGTCGACTTTCCCCGAGCCCAAGTTTCAAATGCTCGAACGCCTCTTGCGCATGATCCAAGTTCAGCGCCAAGACTTCAACGGCAAAGTCATTACCGTGCGCGCCCACGACACACGAGCAATTTCGGTCATCCTCGACGTGAGCGTTGAAGAAGTGGGCGACCACTTAGCCGAACTTGGCCTCATCTTCGTACCGCCGAATCAATAGTTGACTTCTGCTCTGATGTTTGGCGCGTATATTCACATTCCGTTTTGCTCGAAACGATGTGACTACTGCGCCTTTGCCACATGGGACAACAAAGGCGACTTGCGCGATGCCTATATGGAAGCTTTGCTACGGGAAGTAGAAGTGGCAAACGCCGAAGGGCTTCCACTTCTCGACACCATTTTCGTTGGGGGAGGCACGCCGTCACTCGTGCCACCAGAACTATTGGCAAAAGTCATCCAAACTCTTCGCATTAACAACAACGCCGAAGTCACCGTGGAGTGCAACCCCGACAACGTGACCGAGGAATTGCTCACTGTGTACAAAGAAGCGGGTGTCAACCGCATCAGCCTGGGTGTGCAATCGATGGTGCCACATGTGCTGCAGTCACTCGGCCGTGAGCACCAACCAGAAAACGTGGTGCGAGCAGTTGAAGCAATTCGTGCGGTGGGCTTTACCTCTTTCAACATGGACCTCATTTATGGAGCACATGGTGAATCGGTAGACGACTGGGTGCACACAGTGGAAACTGCACTTGCACTCAAGCCGCCACATATCTCTGCATATGGCCTCACCGTCGAGCCAGGTACTCCACTTGCCGACGATGCCTCGAGATACCCAGACGATGACGACCAGGCCGATAAGTACCCCATTGTTGATGAGATGTTGGAACGTGCTGGTTTACACAACTACGAAATTTCTAACTGGGCAATGACCGGCCATGAAAGCGCACACAACCGTTTGTATTGGGCACAAAGTAATTACCGCGGCTTTGGTTGCGCTGCGCATTCACATGAAAATGGTCGCCGTTGGTGGAACGTGCGCACGCCAGAGCGCTATATCGAACTGGTACGTGAAGGTAAATCGGTAGAAAATGCCAGTGAAACGCTTTCTGAAGTGCAAATGAAAGAAGAACGTGTGCAACTTGCCATTCGCCGCCGCGAAGGAGTCGCTTTATCCGATCTACCGCACGAAATCCCCGATGAATTAACGGGTTTAGTAAATGTTGTGGGTGAAAACCTCGTGCTCACCAAAGAAGGACGCTTGCTCGCAAATGAAGTAACTATTCGACTTTTGTAGTGGAATAGTGTCGTGACCATTTATTTAGTACGCCACACAAAAGCAGGCAGTAGAAAAAACTGGGATGACGACGACACGCAGCGCCCACTCGTTGAGTCGGGCTGGGAACAAGCACGGTTGCTCGTGCAGAAATTTGAAAATGTAGAAGTCACTCGACTCATCTCGAGTCCGTACATGCGATGCCAACAAACTTTGCAGCCACTTGCTGAAGCTCGTGGTCTTGTTGTTGAAATTGACCCTCGTCTTGCTGAAAACACGAGCAGAGACATTGTTGCGGAACTTCTCAACACCGTTGACGAAGGAACAGTGCTGTGCAGCCATGGCGATGTGATTCCCGACGTATTGGGCCTCTTTGAACGCCACGGCATGACGCTGCTTTCCTGGTGCGATACGCGCAAAGGGGCAACGGCACGGCTAGAAAAAGCCGATGGGGTCTTCACTACTGTGGATTTCTGGGCTCCGCCGTCATAGCTCAAAAGCCAATACTCTCCTTCCTTTTCGTCTGCCTGCGCCGCTCAGGCCTAACTGTGCGACTCTGACGGTTACTTACGTAACTATTTTTTACCAAACAACTTGACAGTCGTCACAGAATCGTTTATATTAACTTTTGAATTCGGAGGAGCATTTTTCCGAAAAAGTCAATAAATAAGCAAAAATAGATCAAAATAAACGGAATATCCTGAGAAATTTAGAGTAGAAAGCATTAAATAGGGGGAATTATGACCGGAATGAACAACATCATCATCAATACGGACAATTACAAACATTGTCATTATCCGTTGTATCCACCTGGCACGGAGTACGTGTCTAGTTATGTCGAATCTCGCGGGGGTTCGATGCCAGTCACGATGTTTGTCGGCTTGCAAGCCTTTCTTCGAGAGTTCCTGATGCACCCAATCACTCTTGAAGACATTGATGAGGCGGAATTCATAGAGCGTGAGCAAGGTATGCATTTCAACCGCGAAAACTGGCTTGGGATTCTCAATGACCATGGTGGCTTTTTGCCAGTGGAGATTGAAGCTTTGCCAGAGGGAATGGTTGTTCCAACACGCACACCGTTAGTACAACTCATTAACACCGACCCGAAGTACTTTTGGGCAACGAGCTTCTTCGAGACTGCGTTATTGAGGGCGGTATGGTACCCAACAACTATTGGCACGGTGAGTTGGCTGTGCAAGCAAATGATTCGGGAGTCTCTGAATCGCACCTCGGACAATCCAGGTATTTTGCGTCACATGCTGCACGACTACGGAGCTCGAGGAGTTAGTTCGCAACAGTCAGCTGGTTTAGGTGGGTTAGCCCACTTAGTGAACTTCTCCCAAAGCGACACAGTTCCTGGCATTCTTTATGCCAAGCGATATTACAACGCTGGAAAAGTATCGAACTCGGGTCCTAACTCTGAGCACGCTGGGTTCACCGCGTGGGGACGTGAAAATGAGTCAGCGGCTCTGCGTAATATGCTCGAGACATTTGCTCCCGAAGGATGCGCACTTTTACTCACTGATACCTATGACCATGAAAACTGTGTCAAAAACATCATCGGTAAAGAGCTCAAGGAGATGATTCAAAACTTCCCTGGATTAGTGGGTATTCGCCCCGACTCTGGAGATGTCGTAGAGGTAACTGCAGATACCACTGAATGGCTGATGGATGCATTTGGCTATGAAGTAAACAGCAAGGGATTTAAGGTTCTGCCGCCATTCATACGAACAGTTCAAGGAGACGGTGTCAATTTCGAAAGTCTTCCAAAGGTGTTCTTGGAACTCGAGCGGCGTGGCATGTCAGCAGAAAATGCCGTCTTTGGCATGGGTGGAGGACTCTTGCAGCACTTCAACCGAGACACGCTCAACTTCGGACAGAAAGCTAATGCGGTCTGTGTCAACGGTCAATGGCGCGATATTTCGAAATCGCCAACCGGAGCTGACTTCAAAGTTTCTAAGGCTGGCCGGCAAGCAGTGATCCGTGATGGAGACACTGTGAAGACAGTTCTCCGAGAATCAGTCCGGCCAGAAGACAATCTTTTGCAACCAGTTTTCCGCAATGGAAAATTACTGAAGAAGTGGGATTTTACGGAAGTGATTGCTAACAGCGAACAGCCGTATCCAGAGTCTTACTACTACGACTATGTCAAGGCATTCCGCGAAAGTAAATAACTAAAACGAGCTGGTGCAGAGCAGTAGCTTGGCGCCAGCTCGTTTGATGTTCCTCGTGCTTTTAAAAGGTGAAAATTAAAGATGTCTAAATTGCACGTGTTCGATATGGATGGAACTCTCATTAGGGGGTCTGCGTGTTTGGCAATTTCTGACCACGTTGGGGAACTAGAGACAGTTCTGTTACTCGAGGAGCGTTGGGCTAAATGTGAAATCGGCCATGTGGAGTACTACGAGCTTTGCTTGCCACTCTGGAAAGGGCTGAGCGAAGAAGTACTTGAGAAATGCTTTCAGTCGTCTGTGTGGATCAATGGTGTCACAGAAGTTTTTGATGATATTTGTAAAAGAGGAGAGACCATAGTTGTGATCACCCTCTCTCCAAATTTTTTCGCTGAAAAAATAAAACGTTGGGGTGCTCATCACACATTTGGGGCAATTGTGGAACCGGGAGTTCCTCCCAGACCCGAATTAGTGCTTACTCCAGAATCAAAGCCCGAAATCATTAAAAAGCTGGTAATGGAAATGGGTATTTCACTCGATGATTGTGTTGCCTATGGAGATTCTTCTTCTGATGAGCCACTCTTCGAACTTTTGAACCACTCGGTCGCGATGAATGCATCAGAGTCATTGCGAACAATTTCACGCAAGCAATATGACGGTTGGGACCTACGCGAAGCGTATGAATTGAGTCGCCAATTGCTTGATCAAAAATAGAAATCAGGAGAATCTAAGTAATGTCCACAGCTCTTTACGCAGATGAGATATCTACCTCGCATCTCAATTGTAGGAACCGATTAATGGTCTTCTCAGGAAGATCAAATCCGAAGTTAGCTCAAAAAATCGCAGCGGAAATTGGTGTTGAGCTAAGCCCGGTAATAACAAAGACTTTTTCAAATGGTGAAGTGTATTGCCGCTACGAAGAGTCAATTCGAGGTGCAGATGTCTTCATCATTCAGCCGACTTGTGGCAATGAGGAACTTGGTCTGACGATAAATGATGCTTTATCGGAATTGTTGATAATGATTGATGCCGCTGTTGGGGCGAGCGCTCGACGAGTAATTGCAGTAACTCCGTGGTTCGGTTATGCGCGCCAGGATAAAAAATCACTACCGCGTGAGCCGATCAGTGCGCGGCTATTCGCCCGTCTACTTGAATCGGCTGGCGCAAATCGAGTTTTGGCCATGGATCTGCATGCCGGTCAATTGCAAGGGATGTTTCAAATTCCCATGGACCACCTCACTGCACTGATGCTTCTTTCTGAGTACTTCATTGATCAAAACTTAGGGGGTAATCTGATTGTTGTTGCTCCTGATGCAGGAAGCGTGAAACTCAATAAAAAATTTGCCAGCATGCTCGGTGCTGATCTTGCAATTCTCAATAAGGAGCGCCCGCGTCAGCAGGTGGCAGAAATAAGCCACGTTATTGGAGATGTGGAAGGGAAAACAGCTCTCATCATTGACGATATGATCGATACTGCTGGCACGTTGAAGGCAGCAGGTGCAGCTCTGGTAGCTGCTGGTACAAGTCGTGTCTTTGCTGCCGCTACGCACGGCGTATTCAGCGGGCCTGCATATGAGAACCTCAGTTCATCTGCTTTTGAGAAAATTATAGTGACAGACACTATTCCTCTACGGCCCGGTGCACCCGGAAACGTAGAGGTTCTTTCTTGCGCAAAGCTTATAGCCTCTTCCATATTACGCATATTCACAAATGATTCAGTCAGTGAAGTCTTCGGTGGAGCAAATTGGTGACTTATGTTTGACACCCAAAAAATCATCGCTGCGTTCAGTAAAGCATGGGCAGCAGGTGACGTAGACGGTGTGATGGCTCTCTTCAATGATGACCCCGTGTATCGGACATCTACTGGAGGTGGAACGGGTACGACATTTACTGGGCGAGACGAGGTGCGCTCAGCAGTCGAACGCATGACACAGAATACGAATACCGTGGGACCTATCACGCAGGATATTGCTGAGTTCATCGAGGGCGGCTATCGATCAGTTGTGTTTTGGAAAATTGCGTTTCCCTCTCCAAGTGGCGAAATGACACTGGTAGATGGTCTAGATGTCTTCACCTTTGACAGGGACTTCCGCATCGCCCGGAAGGATGCGTTTAGGAAAGCCTGGGTCTAATTGTTCTTTGGGTATGCAGACCCCAAAGCCAGAATAGAAACGTATAACTTATAATCGTATATATACCTTGACCTATGACTGAAGACACATTACAATAGCCATATCCACTGGGGTTATCCTAAAAGGATTTAAAAACAAAAGGAGATAGAATGCTTTCTACACTGATGGCCGAAGGGCCACCATATTTTGAACAGGTGTCAACGAATATATTTCTCAATGACATCTTTTACATGATTTGTGCTGCCGCGATCGTCGTCGGAATTGTCGGTACCACTTTGGTGGACGCTGCAATTGTTCGAAAGAAGAACCAAGTTGATACATGGATTCAAAAAATCGTTGGAATGATGATTGCTGTTGCGGCTTTTTTCATCATTGGCTTCGGAATTTGGATGTGGCAATACTATGAAATATTTGGATTTGCTAGTCCATTAAAGGAAGCAATCAAAGACTGGTGGTTCGCGGGTAGTAAATTAACCAACGCTTCGACCTTCTTCAATCCAAAAGATGCAAATCCATCGATAGCCGGATCCAACTTTGAAGTAGATGTATTCCAGGTGTTCTTAGTTTTCTTTGCAACATTTGTAGCATTTGGCGCAGCGCTGCTTCATAGTGCAGGCCTAGAGCGTATTAAAGCTCGAGCCTTCTATGTGATGTCGTTCTTTTTGGGCGGAATTGTTATGCCAGTGGTTCTTTACCTCACCTGGGGTTCTGTAAGTCCGCTCACGAACAATGGAACGCATGACTATGTTGGTTTGTTCGCTCTGTACATCACAGTAGGTGTGTGGGCGGTCATACTTGCATGGCGTCTTGGACCACGTTTGGGAACATTTGAAGCTCATCCTCGCACTTCGGGTCCGGCTCCGACGGATCTCTCAAAGGCAGCTATGGGAGCAGTTATCTTGATGTCTGCGATTCCGTTTATTGCATTAGGTTGCGGATTCATCATCCCTGACTTCGGATACTTTGGTATATCGGTAACAAGCAGCAGCTTCGGGCTCGCGTTAATTAACGTGTTCGCTTCTTATGCTGGTGGTGCAATCATGGGCGGAATCTTGGCGTACCGAAAGAAGAATGTCTTTTGGGCAATTCTTGGACCTCTCTCGGGTTACATCTCTGGTACTGCACTCTTTGATATTACGAAGCCTTGGATTATGTTCCTCGTTGCACTTGGTGGACCAATAGTTGCGTACTTCACATATAACTTGTTGCTGAAGTTCAAGATTGACGAACCAAAGGTTGCGCCGCTTGTCCTTGGACCTGGAATCTATGCGGCACTCATCGCAGGAATTGTCGAGTGGGGAACACCCACCGGTGGCTATTTCGGATTTACTGAAGGCAAATATGCTTTTCAACATGCCGAAGTCAATCTCGGTTGGCAGGCTGCGGGACTTGGGGTAACTATTGCAATTGCACTGGTCACTGGCCTAATCGTCATCATCGGATGTGAAAAAACCATCGGCATTCGCGTGAGCGAAGAAGATGAAATAAATGGTCTAGACGTGGCGTATTGGAATATCCCACAAGATTGATCTTGTTGTCTACCCGGGAATGGGTCCTGCTAGAAATAGCAGGGCCCATTTCTCATTTCCAGAGAAAGTACTGACGCCGTGAGTGAAATCCGAAGCAACTTAAAAATAAATTCGATTGCTGTTTACTGTGGATCAAGTACTGGAAATAAATCAAGATTTATGAATGCAGCTCAAGAACTGGGCGCTCTCTTTGCTCAAGAAAGTATTGAACTCGTTTATGGCGGGGGTGGTGCAGGTCTCATGGGGGCAGTTGCCGATGCTGTCTTGGAAGCGGGGGGGAGAGTTACAGGTGTGATTACTGAAGCCTTATGGGAACGTGAAGCGGCTCATCAACATCTAACTTCACTAAGAATCGTTCCGAATATGCATGAAAGAAAATTTCAAATGAGTGATCTCGCCGATGCATTCATTGCATTGCCTGGAGGATTCGGAACGCTAGATGAACTATTTGAAGTAATCACATGGAACCAACTAGGTATCCACTCAAAACCTTGCGGAATACTCAATGTGGAAGGTTTTTACGATCAGCTGATCTCGTTTATGAATTCAATGGTTGCCGATGCATTTGTCAATGCGGATCACCTTGGATTCGTTGTTGTGCGAGACCATCCCAAGGATCTTTTGGAGAGTCTTCAATCGTGGAAACTGATAGCCACCAAGAAGCCTGTTAAGAGCGATGATCGATAGTCGTTTAAAAACTTGTGGACTTGCTAGACACGGGTTTCGTGGCGTAACAAGCCCACAAGTTGATCTAGTTAGGCCCTATCGCCGTAGATCGATTTTGATTCCAGGAACTCTTTAAACCCGTGAGATCCGAATTCGCGTCCATTTCCTGATTGCTTGTAACCGCCAAAGGGGGAGTCGGTCTCTAAACCTGCCCCGTTGAGGTGTACCATTCCTGTGCGGATGCGACGTGCGACCTTCCGTGCATGATCAAGATTCTCTGAGCTCACTGCCCCTGCTAGGCCATAGTCCGTATCATTAGCAATTCGAATTGCGTCCTCTTCATCTTTATAGCCAATGATCGTCAGTACTGGACCGAAAATTTCTTCTCGTGCAATTGTCATTTCATTTGTGATGTTGGCAAATACGGTTGGCTTTACGAAGAAGCCCTTTTTAAAGGCTTCAGGTCGTCCAGTTCCGCCAGTTACAAGCATTCCGCCTTCGTCGATGCCGATTTGGATTAAACGTTGAATCTTTTCAAACTGGGCTAAAGACGCTACTGGGCCGACGAATGTTCCTTCGTCGGCTGGATTCCCGACGACTACTTTTTCTGCAGCTGCTTTTGCCAGAGCAATGACTTCATCAACGCGGTGCTCGGGTACGAGTAACCGGGATACCGCATTGCACGATTGACCTGAGTTAACAAATAGCCCGGTGACGTCGCGAGTGACTGCTTCCTCGAAATTTGCGTCGTCGAGGATGATATTCGCAGACTTTCCGCCAAGCTCTTGAGTGACACGCTTAACAGTAGGAGCTGCGTTGCGAGCAACATCGATACCAGCACGAGTTGAGCCCGTAAAAGAGACCATATCTACATCTCTGTGCGACGAGAGAGCGGCCCCAACTGTCAGGCCATCGCCATGGACAAGATTGAAGACTCCCGCAGGTACGCCAGCCTCGTGAAGGATTTCTGCAAAAATAATTGCATTAAGCGGTGCTACTTCGGATGGCTTCAAAACCATAGTGCAGCCTGCGGCAAGTGCTGGAGCCACTTTTGCGGCAATTTGGTTGAGTGGCCAGTTCCATGGTGTGATCATTGCGCAGACGCCCACCGGCTCGTACACCACAGATGTAGTGCCGTTGTGCTCTTCGTTGGAAAAGTTTTTCAATGCTGTGAGGGCAGATGAGAAATGCCCTATACCAAGTGGAGCATGTGCGACGTTTGCCAGCCACATTGGAGAGCCCATCTCTTCGCTAATTGTTTTTGCAAGATCTGAGCTTCGGTTTTGGTACACCTGGATAATTCTCTCCAACAATGCGATGCGGTCTTCTTTGCTTGTCTGGGAGAACGTCTCAAAGGCTTTCTTAGCTGCAGCTACAGCAGCGTTAACGTCTTCCACGCCTCCCAAGGCAATTGAAGTAATGGTTTCTTCAGTTGAGGGATTCACTACTTCGACGGTGGTTTTAACGGTTGGATTGACCCATTTTCCACCAATGTAAAATTTCTTAGTTTCCATTTTTCTTTCCTTTTTGTTTAGGTTGATCGGATATAAACGGTCTTAGTTGTTGTGAAGAATTCACGAGCTGCAGTCCCTTGCTCTCGGTTCAAACTTGATGAGCCTTTCAGCCCTCCAAATGGGACATGCGGCTCAACTCCTGCGGTTTCTCGGTTGACATGGACCACACCTGATTGAGTTAACTTGATGAATTTCATTGCGGTTGTTAAATCACGAGTGAAGAGAGATGAAGAAAGACCGAATTCAGTATTGTTTGCGTGGCTAACCGCTTCTTGAAAATTTTCGACAACTTGCAAGACGAGAATTGGGCCAAAGATCTCGTCAGTGACTAGACGACTTTTTGCGCTGACATCAGTGATGACCATGGGCGGAAAGAAGCAATCGGAATCGGGTGCTGAAGCATTTGCGAGAATTGTTACTCCCTCAGATTTAGCGAGAGCAAGAAATTGATTTACAGATTTGAGTTGTTCCGGAGAGCCAAGGGGCCCAACCTCGGTGGTTTCAATGTATGGATCGCCAACAATGAGTGCATTGACCTTGTCGATAATTTTTTGCGTGAAATCTTCGGACACTGCACGTTCTACGTACACGCGACTCGTAGCCGTGCACCGTTGACCAGTTGAGTACATAGCTCCACGCAGAACTTGCAGTGAGGCATCTTCAAGATCAGCGTCGGCTAATACAATTGCCGGATTTTTGCCACCCAGCTCAAGTTGGATTTTGATATTTCTATCGGCTACGGATTGACGAATGCGGTTTCCCACTCCGCCTGATCCAGTAAAAGTAATTGCAGCTAGAGCTTCGTTTCCCGTTAGTGCTTTGGATAAGCGAGAACCTGAACCGGTAATGAGATTTAATACCCCAGAAGGGAGTCCAGCTGCTTCAAACACTTCCGCGAGAAGTACAGCGCTTCCTGAGGCGGCCTCTGCGGGTTTCCAGACAACGGAGTTCCCATAGACAAGAGCAGGAGCAATTTTCCATGTTGGTATTGCGAAGGGAAAGTTCCAAGGCGTAATGGCGCATATCACCCCAAGCGGTTCTTCTACAGTGAGGAGGAAAGTGGAGTTGTCAGCGCTTGGGTATACGTCACCAGATGGCTGTAGCGCATCACCGCTGTAGTAGCGAAGTATCGCGATGCTGCGCAACACCTCGCCGCGCGCATCTCGTATTGCTTTCCCCATGTCGGCAGTCAGTTGTCTAGTGGCAGTTTCAAGGTGCTCTTCGAGGATGTCGGAAGCCTTTCTGAGAACTTCAGACCTCTGCTGAGCTGTAAACGCAGCCCAATTTTCTTGAGCAGTTTTAGCGTATTTATATGCGTCAGCGACCATTTCTTCGGTGCTCATTGCGTAAACACCTGTGCATTGCGAAAGACTCGAAGGGTCAAATCGCTGAAATGTTTCCATTCCATTTTTCCATTCTCCGCCGATGAAAAGTGTGCATCCATCAAGCAGTCGTTGGCTTGTCCGAAGATGAGTTGTCATGATTGGCTGCTCTCACGGTTCTTTAGGTCTGGGGGCGCTAAGCGGTACGAGGCAGGAGTCAACGAAAGCCCGATTGGATTTTTCGGAAGGTGTACTTCAGTTCCGTCGTCTCGCACAACTTTTATAATGGGATTAAGGCCTAACCCCTCTGCAAACTTAAAAGCGGCGGCAATGTCGTTAACCACACCAGCAGGCACACCTACGGAGGAAAGACGGTCAACCCAATATGCGGCAGGTTTAGTTGAAAGTGCAACTTCCAAATGCTTCCTTAACTCGACTCGATTGGCTACGCGTGAAGTATTTGTTGCGAATTCTGCATCCAAAGCAAGCATGGATAATCCGAGGACATCACATGTTGAGGCAAATTGCTTGTCTGTTCCTACTGCAAGAACGAGATCCTCGCTTGCAGTCTTAAACAGCTCGTATGGTGCGATACTCGGATGTTGGTTTCCCATCCTCGTCGGAACTACTCCCGCAGATGTGAAACTTGCAGATTGATTCACTAAAGCTGCAAGCAATGAGGAAAGAAGATCAATCTCGACACGCTGGCCTTGGCGGGTCTCTCTAGAGTGCATGACCGCGGTCAGTATGCCAACAGTTGCAAATAAGCCAGCAAGGACATCTACTAGCGCCACCCCAACCTTTTGGGGTTCACCTTGCGCAGACCCTGTAATGCTCATCAGGCCACCCATTGCTTGTACGAGTAGGTCGTATCCAGGGAGATCTGATCCTGCACCGTTTCCGAAACCTGAAATAGAGCAGTAAACCAATTCGCTGTGATCGCGCGAAAGAGAGTTGTAATCGAGCCCAAGTTTTTCCATGACACCAGGTCTGAAATTTTCAATTACTACATCTGATTGTTGGGCCATAGCGCGGGCTTTTGCAAGGTCGTCGGCGTTTGAGAGGTCAAGTGTGACGCTCTCTTTATTGCGATTGACTGAAAGAAAGTAAGTAGGAATTCCTGCTTCGTCAAATGGTGGACCCCAGGCACGTGTGTCATCACCTTGACCGGGTCGTTCAACTTTTATCACCGTTGCTCCAAGATCACCGAGCATCATTGTTGCAAACGGGCCGGCAAGGACACGCGAGAAGTCAAGGATGCGAAGTCCTTCCAATGCGCTCATAAATGCTCTCCTTGACTTATGTAATCGTTTCTACTAACATACAACTAATTAAAGTTCATCGCAACAAAGGGATATTTATGGTTGAAAGTAACGTCAAAACTAGCCTGGCTCTCGATTTTCTTAATATTGACTCGCTGCTCTCTGACGAGGAAATATCTATTCGAGACACTGTTCGGTCATTTGTTCAGACAAAAATTTTGCCCTATATCGGGGACTGGTTTGATGAGGGAACGATTCCAACAAACCTTGCATTGGAGTTAGGGAAACTCGGTGTTCTAGGAATGCACCTTGAAGGGTACGGCTGTGCCGGCACATCAGCCACGGCGTATGGACTTGCATGTATGGAACTTGAAGCCGGTGACAGTGGAATTCGAAGCTTGGTATCTGTCCAGGGTTCGTTAGCTATGTATGCCATTCATAAGTGGGGTTCGGAAGAACAAAAAAATGAATGGTTACCACGGATGGCCCTTGGAGAAGTTATAGGTTGTTTTGGTCTCACTGAATCAGACTCAGGGAGCGACCCAGGTTCGATGCGGACGCGAGCACGGAGAGATGGCAGCGACTGGATCATAAACGGTCAAAAGATGTGGATCACAAATGGGTCAGTTGCAGGGGTGGCAATAGTCTGGTGTGCAACAGACGAAGGCGTTCGTGGCTTCCTGATTCCCAAGGGAACCAAGGGTTTTACAACACAAAACATCCACAAAAAGATGTCATTACGAGCATCAATAACGTCCGAACTAGTTTTCAATGATGTGCGACTTCCAGCATCTGCACAACTCCCTCTTGCTCGTTCATTACGTGGTCCGCTCTCGTGTCTGAACGAAGCCCGCTATGGAATTGTGTGGGGATCAGTAGGAGCGGCACGTGCTTGTTATGAATCTGCTTTGGATTACAGCTCATCTCGAATTCAATTCGGCCGTCCAATTTCGTCATTCCAAATACAGCAAAACAAACTTGCAAATATGGCTCTTGAGGTGAACAGAGCGACACTGTTGGCTCTGCAATTAGGGCGTCTTAAAGATGCAAATTTGTTGCTCCCTGAACAGGTGTCTATGGGAAAACTGGGAAATGTAAATGCAGCTCTAGATGTGGCTCGTACCGCGCGTCAGATATTGGGTGCAAATGGAATTACTCTTGAGTACCCAGTTATTAGACATATGAATAACCTTGAGTCGGTTGTGACTTACGAGGGAACTGCAGATATACATGCCCTCGTTGTGGGCGCGGCCATCACAGGCATCGAATCCTTCAGGTGACAATAGAGTCCAGAATTGACTTTTATCCCATACAGGTTCTAATATGGAAACGTATATATAACGTAAAAACCAATAAAAAGGAAGAAAGGAACAGAGTATGCCCACCTATGATCCGCAGGCACGCAATGCGCAGCGTTATCCGAGGGTGACGAGCCGGGAAGAAATGGACACCATGCCAAGACTTCCCTTCAACACCGGAATCGGAACCGCTATTTTTCTCTCTACAGAGAAGGATGATGCACGGCATTTTCGGCAAGGCATTTGCTACCAAGAGCCCGACCACCTTCCTTACCATTGGGATCAAACAAACTTCGATGAGACTCATTACGTGATAGTCGGGAAGATTCGTCTTCGATGCGAAGACGGAAGTGGGCGCATCGTGTACTTAGAAGCTGCTGCTGGCGAACACATATTTTGCCCAGCCGGATTCAAATATACGTTAGAGACATCAGGTATTTATACAGAATTTTTCTGGACGAGTAGTCCTTCTCCAAGTTACGGCTTGATTGAAATTCCAGAGTACAGCGCGGCATTACGCGCGATGAGAAAGTGAGTTAGAAAAATGGCAGAGTTAACAGCAAGTTCCTTTATGCCTTTAAAAGGCGAAAAGCGTTGGGCATATTTGACCCGAGAAAAAACCATTCGCATTGCCTCGACAAATGAGGATGGTTCTATATATCTCTCGCCACTTTGGTACGTGGTGAATGAGAAGCGAATTTTCGTTCCACTTGATGCAGGTGGTCGCCACGGCGGTAACGGCACCTCGGGAAGACCTCTTTCGGCACTAGTTGATAGTGGTGATGAGTATGCAACGGTGCACGGAGTGCGTATCCACGGGAACTTGAAACTGGTGAGCGACTCAAAAATCATCACACTTGTTAATGAATTGATGTTTGACAAGTATTTCTATATTGATCACCCTTACGCCGAAAAGTATTTCGAATTCGGTGAATTTGTAGGACGTCAGGTATACGAACTGATCCCGGAGAAGATGATCGGCTGGGACATGCGCGAGACATCACTGCCGACCATTCCAGAAAAACGGAACTTCCCAGCACATATCAAGGATCGCCTACTTCCGTAGAGATCAGTTCATTTTGAAGTAAAGCTGCTTGGATCAATAGTGCTTATTAAGGGAAAATAATGAATGCTAAAAGTAAATCAATTCGGGTCATGGTCGTGGGTGAGTCATGGGTGAAACATACTGTTCACCTGAAAGGATTCGATCAATTTCACTCAACGGAATTTGAAGAAGGCGCGACGCGTTTCTTGAACATTCTTAAAGAAACTGGTCTTGATGTAACCTATGTTCGCGCCCATGAAGTGTCTTCCCATTTTCCTTCTTCGATAGAAGAATTAAAAAAATTTGATGTCATTGTGATAAGCGATATCGGATCAAATTCATTTTTGCTCACAGATGCAACCTTCTTGAAGTCAAAACGAGTTCCCAACCTCTTGCGCTTAGTTTCTGAATTTGTTCAAGGTGGAGGCGGTCTCGTTATGGTCGGAGGGTATTTATCATTCACCGGAATTGACGGTCGCGCACGATATGGAATGTCTCCTCTCGCAGAGGTATTGCCAGTCAGCCTTCTTGATCACGATGACCGCATTGAAGTTCCTGAGGGTCTGAATGCAACCGTTGTAGATGGTGATCATCCGGCGCTAGGTCAAGCGACATCAGATTGGCCGATTCTTCTGGGGTATAACCGTTTTAGGGCTAAGGCTGGTAGCACAACGCTTGTGGAGCATGGAGAAGACCCCATCCTCGTTGTTGGTCAGTTCGGTCGCGGGCGGACCGTCGCATTTGCATCCGATCTTGCTCCGCACTGGGCACCAAGAGAGTTCCTGGAATGGAGCTTTTACCCGTCGCTGTGGTCGTCCATTGTCAATTGGGCAGGTTCTGCCGAATCGCTATAGTTTTAAAGCATCATGAGTTCAAATCGTCGCCCCACAATGAAAGATGTAGCGAAACACGCCAAAGTCTCAGTAAGTACAGTGAGCTACGTTCTCAACAACAATGGGCCTGTGGCCGACGATCGTCGAGCACGAATTCTAGAATCTATGAGAGTTCTTCATTACGAGCCAAATGAGTCTGCTCGTAATTTGAAGCGACGATCAGCCTCGGCAATTGGGCTTGTTGTCCCCGACCTGGGAAACCAATTTTTTGCATTGCTGGCAAAAGGCGTCGAACGCGCTGCATCGCAACAAGACGTGCTGGTCGTCTTGTGCAACCCGGAGACAAGCGAAGAAGCTGAGTTGAGCAATGCGAGACTCCTGCGAAGCCAACGTGTCGACGGCGTGGTTTATCTCACGGGTTTTGACGAATCACCTGCTTCGCTTATTGAGTTGACCAAGATCGGACCTGTAGTTTTGGTTGACGAAAGAGTTCCTGGTCTAAATCTTCCTAGCGTTCTGTCGGAAGCACGGCGGGGAGCACGAGAAATAGCAAGTCACGTTTTCGATCACGGACACAAAAATGTTGCTGTCATCAGTGGCCCCACCGCTTTATGGACCTCTGAACAACGCCTTGCTGGCTACCGGGAGGCCTGTGCAGGAGCAGGTCTAGACCCAGACAAACTGAAGGTTGTAGCGGGAGATTATCGAATGCACTCTGGGGCAATTCTCGCGGAAAAACTTCTGAGTGTAAGTAAGGCAAAAAGGCCAACCGCTTTGCTCTGCGCAAATGACCTCATGGCCATTGGTGCAATGGAGTATTGCAAATCCGCTGGATTGAGTGTGCCTGAAGACGTCAGCATTGTCGGTTTCGACGATATTCCGATCGCGGGTCTGCTCACCCCACGTTTAAGTACAGTTCGGCAGCCGGCAGAAGAGATGGGCTTTCAAGCCGCAACGTTGCTCATCAATATGATCAAAGTTGCTCGTGGGGAAGAAGGTGTCGAAAAACTTCCAAGCCAAACGCTGGTGCCAGTTGAAGTGGTCATTAGAGATTCTGTTTGCCCTCCTTCGAAGGCGAAATAGTTTCGAATGAACCAATCAGCGAATGGTTCACGTGTAGTTGTACTTGGTGCAATAAATGTTGATTTAGTTGTAGCTGCTGCAACACTTCCGGGACCGGGAGAGACAGTTACCGGTAGTGGATTGAAAACCTTTGGCGGTGGAAAAGGAGCCAATGCAGCAGTTGCGGCTGCTAGAGCTGGTGCTGAGGTCGCGCTCGTGGGTGCTGTGGGAAAAGATGCTCATGGTGTTTCCAGCATTGAAAATTTGAAAAGCGAAGGAATAGATACTTCCTACATTTTGGTTTTGGAAGATGAAGCAACTGGCGTTGCGCTCATTGTTGTTGACGATGCGGGTGAGAATCAAATAGCGGTAGGTCTCGGAGCGAATGCAGCTCTGACCATTGAACACGTAGAGCGATCTTTCAATGCACTGCTCGAAAATGCTGGCTGTGTCCTTGTAAGCACCGAGATTCCTGAAGATGTCATTGCTTACGCGGTAAGAGCTGCTGCTAGTAGGGGAGTTCGGTGCATTTTGAACCCTGCCCCTGTGCTTCCTGTCGTCTTAGACGTGCTTTCTACTGGTCCAATTTTGACTCCAAATGGTGGTGAGCTGACTGAATTGGTTTCGCGGCTTGGTCATTCCGCTGGCAACAGTGCAATTGAGGGTGCGCAGATCATCAACGCAGTGAGCGGTAACTCCGTTGTCACGACGTTGGGTGCCGAAGGTGCCTTGATTTTGCAAGATGCAGAAAATTATGAAGTGGTGCCATCGCAAAAAGTTATTGCACGCGATACAACTGGTGCCGGCGACACTTTTAATGGTGTACTAGCTACGTGGCTGGCTCAAGGAGCGATGCTCAGTGAAGCCGTAAAAGTTGCAGTGGTAGCAGCATCACTATCGGTTACCCGTGTTGGGGCCCGTGATGGTATGCCGTCGCGAAAACTAATTCTCGAAACTTTGCAAAACCGTTAATGTCTCCTTCGGCCAGATCGTTGACACGGCGAAAGGTGATACTTGATTGCGACGTCGGAATCGATGATGCAGTCGCATTAGCTTTATTGGTCCAATCCGAAAAGATTCAACTTTTAGCAGTTACAACGAATACTGGAAATGTCTCTATAGAAAAGACGACTCGGAATGCTTTAGATGTATTGAGTTTGCTCAATGCTCAGAGTATTCCAGTTGCAAAAGGTGTCGCTCGACCCGCGTTCACCATATTGCTAGAGAATTATTCGAAAATACATGGCCTAAATGGCATAGGTGAAGTTGAACTTCCCGCATCTGAGCAGTTTGTAGATCATCGACATGCCATTGAAGTCTTCGCTGAATTGTTGGAAGAGGAACCAGCAAAGAGTATCTCCATTGCTGTTGTAGGCCCTTTGACGAATTTCGCAATGTTTATGAAAACCTATCCTGCTTTAGTTGACAAGATAGACCGACTCATCGTGATGGGTGGAACCACTTCCAACGGAAATATTACGCCAGTCAGCGAGTTCAACATTTGGGCCGACCCACTTTCTGCAAAATTTGTTTTTGATAACGTGTCATGCCCCACAAGTATGGTGGGCTTAGATGTGACCCGATTAGCAACCGTCAACGAAGAAGAACTCGATCGCTGGTCAAGAAATTCAGAGTGGGGATCAGCCATTGCACAGATGGTTCGTGGCTACTTAGATATCAATTCCAATGGTTGGCCAATGCACGATGCTCTTGCCGTTTCAATTTTGATTGATGAATCTATTCTTCGCTTTGAAAGTGCACACATAAATGTGTGCACTGATAGCGACGAGAACTATGCGAGAACTCTTTGTGATTTCAAGCAAGAGGGAGATACGTCAGGACCACTTATTTCCGTTGCATTAGGAGTCGACCTAGCAAAATTTAGATCCTTGTTGACCAAACTTATGTAAGTGGCGCAAGCCCTCCAAATGACTGTGCTGGAATTGGGCAAATATTGTCCTGATTGAAAGGAATGGTTCGGGTACGAGCGCAAGTCCGATCGCAGTAGGCCGATGGGGTCTTTTCCACAGTGGATTTCTGGGCTCCGCCCATTTACATTCTGCATCAATTGGCATTGTCGGGTCATTTGTTGCCTGAGATCTAGGTGAAATAAGCAGTGAAAGATTCTCCATAAAATTGCTGATGAATTTAGAGGTACATTGATAGAAGATCGCACTAAATAAATTGGTGAAAACCGTCGAGACGAGTGCAACTACTAGGAGCTATGCAAATGAAAGCTGTCAGGTCTCTTCAGTATTTTTCGGTTTTACTACTTTTGGCAACAGGGTTGATTGTCAACCTTCTGCAACCTTCGGAAGCGTTAGCAGGGATAACAGACAATCCGGGCTTCAGTAATGGCAATTACAGCGTCTGCAACCATCCAAATCAGGGAGATTCGGTAACAAGTTATGGTCCAGACCGCAATCTAAGTGGGATCACTTTGACTAGTACGAACTGGCGCTGTTCCGCAGGTGGTGCAGCCATCAACGGCGAAAGCGTGGTTGCAGTGAAACAACCCTTGCTTATGGAAAAACTTGATCTTCAGACGCCCCGATTTGGTGGAGGTGGATATAGCAAAGACCTTGTCTCTATCTCGTGGGATTATGACAACGATGGGACCATTGATCTTTTAGATTCAGGCCCCTGGAATTCCTGGTACCTCGATCGAGGGCATCCATATGCTCGAGGAACGTATTTTTCAAGTTCTCATTCATTTGACTCGACAGGGTCGTATACGGTGAAGGTGACAGCCACCTACGATGATTCATCGACTGACGTGGCAACTGGAATAGTTAAGGTTGTCTCGGACACTCCAACTGCGGTTATCAATCGCATCGATATCCCAACAGGTATTCCCAATGATGCGGCGCCCGTCCTGACGGGAACAAGCCAAAAATTGAGTGCTTCTAGGTCTACATCTGTCGGTGGCATCATTTCAAAATATGAATGGGATTTAGACGGTGATAACGAATACGAGATAGATAGTGGAGTATCCGACTGGTACACAACGACGTTTGCTTCGGTCGGAACCAAAACAGTTCGCGTCCGAGTGACGAGCCGTGGAGGTTCAACCGCTACAGCATCGATGCCTATTGAAGTGAGGCTCGCCCCACCTAAAGGTGAGCCGGGAATGTCGATTCTTGAAGGTGCCTCCTATGTGAACAGCAAAACAGTCAAACTAAATCTTGTTTGGCCTGAATATGCAACTGAGGCCCGTATCTCAAACGATGGTGGATTTTCTGCTTCAAAAATTAAAACAGTTGCGTTATCGAATTCGGTGGACTGGGAATTAGATGATTCGGTGAAAGGTGTTTATACAAAAGTCGTATATGTACGGTTTAACGGTTCTGGAATTGACACAACAAAGACTTATTCGGATGACATTATTCTTGATACTAATGCCCCTGTTGTGGAGTCTTCCTCTGCAGCGGCGGTATCGGAGTCTATTGATGTGACTCTGAAAGCAACCGATGACATCACCGGCGTTGACAAGGTCCAGATCAAGAATGGCTCCATAACAGTTACAAAGGACTATTCGAACAAAATTTCTGTAGCGAAGAAAGAAATTGGAGTTTCGGTTTCATCCGCTGGTCTCTGGAAATTCGGTACGTCTTCCATCGAAGTTCGTGTTAGCGATATGGCAGGAAACTGGAGTGAATTCAAAACACTTACGTTGGCGGCAATTACGACAGGCTCGACTTTGCCAAGCTTGAAAACAACTACTGCTAAATCCATAGCCAGCTACGCAAAATTGAAGGTTGCTTCGACATCGAAGGTCACTCTGAAAGTTGCACCTAGTTCGGCAAAGTTCTGCAGAGTCTCTGGCAGCACTCTCAAAGGTCTTAAAACTGGATCATGCAAGGTGACGGTCACGGTGACACCGAAAAAGGGTAGAGCCTCTTTTAAAACTGTGATGCTGAAGGTTGCAAAGTAAAAGGAACAGTGCTGTGCAGTCATGGCGATGTGATTCCCGACGTATTGGGCCTCTTTGAACGCCACGGTATGACGCTGCTCTCATGGTGCGATACGCGTAAAGGGGCAACGGCACGGTTAGAAAAAGCCGATGGGGTCTTTGCAACAGTGGATTTCTGGGCTCCGCCTTCTGTTTAAGTAATACTTCTATTCGACTGAAATTCATTTAGCTATTTACTAAAAAAGCAGATGTGTTTAGGCTCTATAGTTGCTGTATGGGGAATAGGCATGCCAAAAAAACAGTAGTGCTAAGCATCTTGTTTTTTTCTTTGGTCGGTCTTGTTGTTTCGGAGCAGAATGTTGTCGCATTGCCACCTATTTCGGATCCTGAAGTGCACTCGTACAGTGTTAGTGGGGAAGTAGAGCAAGATACACCTCTGAATATTCTCCAAGAGAAAATGCGTGCTGCGCCTTTCACTGGACATGGGGCCTATTTCAGTGCTTCTAGTCAACGTATTTTTTCTGCCCTAGGAGTGAGTCCATATGGCGGAGTCGACTCTTCGTTGTGGGATTTTGGTTTGTGCTCGGAGATCGGCGCAGCAGATTGTTCGCCAAGCGATGGGAAGTGGCTCACTGCATGGTCAATTCTTGGGACTTGTAGATCAGAAGAAGACTGGGGATGCATTGAAGAGGTGAAGATTTCCGCCGAAGGTTTAGATTTGCAAAATCTGGCGAAGGTGGAAACCATTGGCGACGTTACGGTTTTCTCGGGAAATGCAGACCTGGGAATCCCAAGAGCCTCTTCTCCAACCAAGTGGCAGGCTTCAGATGGCTCTCAATATGTCGTTACGTCTTCTGTTACCCGCACTTTTATGTCTGGAAATAACATTTGGAAAAGTGTTGGCACTGACTTCCAGTTGCAAATTGAACGGGTATCGAGCTCAGCAACACTTGTCGCAGACATTCCTTATGTGTGTCCTGGCGTTTCGCGGCCTGACAAAAATTCTATTTGTGGTGGCGGCGTCAGTTTTAGACCATTGATGTTTTTGCCTAGTACCACCTTCGCCGTGAAAGTACGTTTGCCAAATGTGGTGAAAGGCTGGTTTCAAGCACGTTTTAAGGAAGGCGAAATAGGTAGCCAAGCCTTGGGAAATAACAATACTTTGTATGACATCGCAGGCTCAGTTGCTCCGATCTATATCGCTGGAGGTGTTGTTGATCCTGCTGTTTTGCCAAGTGATTTCTTTCAGAAGTTGTATCCAGGAATAAGTTATTTGCCTGGAGGTGTCATTGGCCCGATACTTCCCGGTCAAGGCACACGCTCCATGCAGGAATACAAAGCGTGGTCTCCCTACTTTGACGACAAGGCATTGATGACGAGTTACCAGTGGAATATTCGTTCAACGGATTGGCCAGTTAATAACAGTTGTTTCAGTTCTCTAACAGGGGTGACAGGGCTATTGGCCACAAATGCGGCAGCGTATTTGGGGCTTCCCCCTACATGGAATTCCGAGAGTGGCGAGCTCGAATACAAAGTTGCATCGCCGCATTTTGATGAAACTGGACAGGTTTCTTCGGGAACATATTCAGTCTCTATGCCTGCATCTGCGGCTAAATGTCTTTACGGCTCTGCAACACTTCCGACAACTGTGGACGTCAGCGTTAACCCTGAAGAGGGTGGAACTGATTTTAATTCGACCCTCGCTTTGGCTGAAACAAAAGGTTGGTTGAATTTCTCAGTCAAGGGATTTCACTTTTCATCACCTTCAATCAAACTTAAATTAGGACGAGCTGGTAGTTCAATTAGTCCGCCAACAGGGGTGGGTTTGGTGAGTCCTCCCACAACATCGGTATCAGTTGCTCCTGCGCTTTCGGTTCCCTCAACAGTTCGAGTTGTGTTGATTTCTAAATCTTTGACTGCAAAATCAATTGCTACTTACGCAAAATTGAAGGTGGCTTCAACATCGAAAGTCTCTCTGAGAGTTCTACCTATTTCGGCGAAGTTCTGCAAAGTCTCTGGTAGCTCGCTCAAAGGTCTTAAAGCTGGATCGTGCAAGGTGACGGTCACAGTGACGCCCAAAAAGGGTAGGCCAACTTCGAAAACTGTCACTTTGAAGATTGCAAAGTAGTCCTAGTTGCTCTTCGGGCCATTGGAGAACCCGTACCGCCCTCGCTATAGCTGCAGGCTTTTTACTTCTAGGAATTCCTCAAAGCCGTATTCACCAAGCTCGCGTCCAATGCCCGACTGCTTGTAACCACCAAAAGGTGCATTCGGATTAAACCGTCCGTTGTTGACAGTCACTTGGCCCGTACGAATGCGTCGCGCGATTGCGATTCCAGTTTCCTGATTGGCGGCATACACCGCGCCGGCAAGACCGTAAGGGGAGTCGTTAGCAATGTCGACTGCTTCGTCGATGCCGTCGTAAGGAATGAGAACTAATACGGGGCCAAAAATTTCTTCTTGTGCAATAGTCATTTTGTTATTGACTTCAGAGAAAACTGTCGCCTTAACGTAGTAGCCCTTCTCAAGCCCTTCAGGTGCCTCAGGGCCGCCTGCTATAAGTTTTGCTCCCTCTTCTATTCCCTTATTGATGTAGGAAACCACGCGATCGCGCTGTGCTGCAGATGCAAGTGGCCCAAGGTTGGTTCCTTCTGCAAATGGGTCGCCCACCTTCATTCCACCTGCAACTGCTGCAGCAAGGCCTTCAGCTTCTGCAAGACGCGCACGTGGCACCAGCATGCGGCTGAGCAATGAACATGTCTGGCCGCTGTTCAAAAATGCCTGACCAGTTCCGCCCATCACTGCTTTTGCAAATGTCTCTGTATCAAGATCTTCGCAAATGATGTTTGCGCTCTTGCCACCAAGTTCAAGTGCAACTTTTTTGACTGTTTCTGAACCGGTCTGCATGACAAGTTTTCCAGCGCGAGTAGAGCCAGTAAATGAAATCATGTCAATGTCGGGGCTCGCCGAGATTGCTTCGCCAACAACAGGACCCGTTCCGGTGACGAGGTTGAATACACCTGCAGGAAGTTTTGCTTCATGAATAATTTCAGCGAGCATGAATGCATCTATTGGCGCTACTTCGCTTGGTTTCAACACAACTGTGCACCCTGATGCCAAGGCAAAAGCAACTTTGGCTGCAATTTGGTGAAGCGGGTAGTTCCATGGAGTGATGCATCCAACAACACCAATGGGCTCGCGCACGATGAGAGAGGTGCCAACTTGTTTTTCAAATTCAAATGACTCCGCAAGAGCGGCTGCTTGTTTGAATGATCCAATGGGGAGACCCACTTGAATCATGTTCGACAACATCTTTGACATTCCGGTTTCGCGGGAGATAGCTGAAGAGATTTCGTCCATGCGTGCGGCGAGTGCATCGCTGATTGCAGTCAGGTATTTTGCACGCGTGGCAGGTGGGGTGGTGCTCCATGAGATGAAGGCAGCCTTGGCGGCTTTTGCGGCTTTAGCGACGTCGCTTGCGGTTCCCTCTGGAATTGTTGCCATGACTTCTTCATTTGTGGAGTCGAAGACTGACAAAGTCTTTTTTCCATCAGATGGGATCCACTGGCCGTCAACATAAATGGCGTCGTAATTCTTCATGGTACCTTCTCATTTTGGGGCGATTAATGAGTGGAACGCTAGATGAGTCTGTGACTGCATGACTATGTAGGCCGGTTTTTAAAACAGAAATATGCCCGTACCCCATACCCCACAACGCCGACCAGTATCTCTGTCCTGCAGGATCTAGTATGAATTGACTTTCAGATTAAGGAATTTCTCATGAACCGGTTCCTAACGAAGAAAATGATCTCCAGCATCGTCGCACTTACTCTGCTGCTGGGAGTTGGAGTGCTCATCGCTTCCAGAGACACGTCGTCAACAACACGCAATGCAGCTCTTGTTGCAGGAACACCTTGCAAGAAGCCTGGTCAAGTCACCAAGGTGTCTAAACAATCAGTTGTCTGTGCTGCTCTGTCACCAAAAAACATTTGGTATCCGGTATTTCAGGAAAAGAAATGGATCTGTGCAAAATTAGGAGGATCACGGAAACAAGGTGGTATCTATTCTGTTTGCGGTAAAAATAAATCATCAAAGAAGCGTTGGTTTTTGACAATGCCACTGACGTCAAAAAGTAACGCTGGGCTTCCAACAACCGACCAAGATGCTTTCATCAAGTTGACAACAAATCCTGAATTGATTGTTGAGACTTCCCCAACAACACCGATTGCTCTGGCAGCTTCAACCGAAACAACTCTGATACCAGCAACCGAGACTACCCGCGCATCGAATACCGTGTCGACAACAACAGTATCCACATCGACAACAACCGCACCTAGATCGACAACAACCGCACCTACGTCGACAACAGGTGCAACAGGACCCAATATTGTGAGGGTTCCTATTGAAGTTGTGCCAGCAATTGATTTCGGCCCTGCTACGCCGTATCCCGAAAGAGTTTCAGTGTCTCTCTACAAATTGGGTGTAGGAACCGATTGCTCAACCGTCCCCTACACACTCGTAACTTCAGCAACTTCGGCGCGCATTGGTTCACAAGAAATTGCAACCTTCACCGATATCCCGAGTGGCACGTACTACGTCGGCATTGGCGGCTGCGATACTGGAACTGTTGGTGACTTTGATCGTAGGAACATCACGACTTACCGAGTTCTTATTGATGCTTCTCTGCCTTCTCAATTGACGACGCCAATTAGGCTGTCCAAAACAACTCGAAGTGTGACTGCGTCCGCATCCATCAGGGGTACACAATCTGCAATTACATCAATGACTCTTTCTGGAGGTTTTCTCTCTGATGATTTGGCCGGTGAAGCTACTGGTTCTGGCAGCTCAACGACCTATTTTTTTTGGGGTGTGCCTCCCGGTGTCTACACACTGACAATGGTTCAATCTCCCTACCCAAACCGCCTTGAACGGGTAACAGTTGGTGACAGAAACTTGGTTACTCCGACATATGAGATGAGCGGAATGGTGGTCGTACCGACGACTCCAATTCTGGTACCTGCATAGGTCATTAGGTGACATACATCAACAGAAGAGGTCGCCGGCAAAACAATGCTCAGAACCCTTATAGAGATTGAATTTCAGCACGGATTATTTTTCAAAAACACGATACAATTTCAATGCCTTAGGGCGCGTAGCTCAGTTGGTTAGAGCGCTACCTTGACATGGTAGAGGTCCCGGGTTCGAGTCCCGTCGTGCCCACTAGTTTGCTCTCGCACCGCACGTTTCTGCGACATTTAACGGTGTGTGTTTCCTCTTGCCGAGTTGTAAATGCTGGTGTTCGGATTTTCAAATGCGCTCATCCAAAACAGGTCAGTCAAGTTTTGATGTACCGCTTACGTATAGTGACGTCAACAAGGCTGTGACTAAGTGGCTGCCTTGTTAAATTCCCAAAACTTTGGATTTTGCCTTTTGGAACTCGTCTTCTGTGAGAGCCCCACTATCAAGAAGTTGTTTTAGGGAATTAATCTGTGCCGCGACATCAGGTGCTGCCACGGATGCCGCTTGCTGTGCTGGCTGAGTGGTGTACCTTTCGCGAATTTTGTTCTCAATAAACTCACGGATTTCGTTGAAAGCTTCTTCTTGGTCGGGACTAAACATGACAGCGTTCTCGTTGGAGGCCATCGCATTGAGTCCGCCAAATAAAGCACGACCTTTGTTTTCCGAGGAACCAATAACCACAAATTCGATATATCCAGTTGCGCCAGCAGTGTTGCCAGCGAGCTTATTGATCGCGCCTAGACCAGGAGTTTTGTTATACACACTGGAAAGCTTCTTGCCCATGCCTCCAACACTTTTAAATTGGACTGCACTTATTTGAGATATGGCAATTTTCTTTTCACCTTTGTAACCTTGCTGTATACGATTTTGGAGTTTGTTTAGTCCAGTTGAACCTTCATGGGAAATTGTCACGAAGACATCATCGACTGTGACTTTTCCTGTTGCGCCCATTGCTTCCATGTTGAAACCCCACTCAATCTGTTGGTTTTCCACTACATTAGCTCAGATTTATAAGGGCGAATTTCTGCATATATGCGTGCTGCTAATCAAATTCGAAGCAAGCTCAGTTGGTTAGAGCGCTACCTTGACATGGTAGAGGTCCCGGGTTCGAGTCCCGTCGTGCCCACTAGTTGTGTGTATCAGCGTGCGCTGTCGCCGAAGCGATATTCGTGAGTCAAGACATCGAGACGCTGTGTGAGTTCGGCACTCAGTGGTGTGCGAACTGCATTGACTGCATCAACAAGCTGCTCTGGCTTACTAGCTCCAATAATTGGTGAAGTAATGGTGGGGCGGGTGAACTGCCAGGCAATGGCAAGTTGTGCCACTGTCATGTCCGCTTCGGCCGCAATGCCACGTAGGGCATCGAGGGTGGCAAACATCTGATCTTGCCAGTAGCGCTCTTGGTAACGCTCAGCAGTGCCGCCGCCAATGGTGAAGCGAGTGTCGGCTGTGGGGGCACCCTTTTGGTGTTTGCCAGTGAGAAAGCCGCCAGCAAGTGGGTTGTACGGAATAACTGCGAGACCTTGTTCGGCGCAGAGTGGAAGAAGCTCACGCTCATTCTCGCGGAACAACATGTTGTAGCGCGGCTGCACGCTGACAAAGCGTTCCCACTTGTTCACATCGCTGCGGCCAAGGGCGGTGGCAAGTTGGTATGCCAAATAGTTCGAGCAACCGATGTAACGCACTTTGCCAGAACGTACAAGGTCATCTAACGCGCTGAGCGACTCGTCGTGGCTCACGCGGTCGTCGTAGAAGTGCAATTGGTAAACGTCGATGTAGTCGGTCTTTAAGCGACGTAGCGACTCTTCTGCGGCGCGAATGATGTTCTTACGCGAGTTGCCTTGGTCCCACTTGTTGGGGCCAGTAGGGGCGTAGCACTTGGTGGCCACAATGAAATTGTCGCGTTGACCGGTGAGCCAGCGACCGAGAATTTCTTCAGTGGCGCCGTAACCGCTTGTCATATCGCCAATGGGGTAGACGTCGGCGGTGTCGATGAAGGTGAAGCCGTGATCTTTGGCTGCATTCAAGATGGAAACTGATTGTTCCTCATTGCACTGATATCCGAATGTCATTGTGCCGAGGCATAATTTCGACACTTGCATTCCTGTTTTGCCAAATCTCACATGTTCCATGGCTATGTACCGTAGCCTCGTTGACTGTGGCTGTCATCCTCGCGCTCTTCACTGCTGTGGTTTATGGCATTGCCGACTATTCGGGAGGGCGCGCTTCACGTACTGCTTCGTCGGCCAGTGTGACCTTGGTGGGGCAGAGTTTGAGCTTTGCCGTCATCATTTGCCTTGTTGCCATTTTGGGTGACCCCATTGCAAGCACGCACGATTTATTGCTGAGTGCAGTGGGCGGCATTGCAGGTTCGCTGGGGTTGCTCGCGTTCTATAAGGCAATGTCGTCGGGTTCAATGACCGTGGTTGCGCCTATCACTGCGCTGGTGGGCACAGTTGTTCCTGTTGCTTGGGGTTTGGCAAGTGGCGAACGCCCCGGAGTTGTTGCATATTTCGGAATGGCAGTTGCAGTGCTTGCGGTGGCGTTAGTAACCGACGCATTTGGTATTCACAATGTGAAAACACCGCTCTCAATTGTGGCCATGGCGGTCACGGGTGGTTTGTGTTTCGCCGTTATTTTTATTGCACTCGACCACACATCGCCCGATGCTGGGTTGTGGCCGCTGCTTGCTTTGCGTTCGGTGAGTGTGCCGCTCATTTTGGTAGTGGTGCTCAGTACGAAAAAGCCGATGGTGTTGCGCGGTCCTGCATTGAAATTTGCGTTGTTGAGTGGTTTGCTCGATTCGCTGGCAAATGGTTCGTACCTGTTTGCTGCACGTGAAGGACTGTTATCGGTTGTTGCTGTTATCTCATCGTTGTACCCAGTGAGCACATTGCTTCTTGCCACAAAAGTCGACAAAGAGCATTTACATAAAGCTCAGTGGGTGGGTGTGGGATGTGCGCTTATGGCTTTGGTTCTTGTGAGCGCTGGATAACAGCACGCGATTCGCGAGCAGCTGCTTTAAAAATTCCTTTACTCATGAGGCTGAGTTCTTTGGAGCGACGCTGTTCGTAAATGTCTGAACGTGCTTCGTGCACATGGCCGTTTTCTGGTTCGGCCCATGCGGCAAAGTCGATGAGATGGCAAGCCATGCGGAAATCGCCTTGGGCAAGTTCGTGTTGAGCGCGTGCAACAAGTGTGTTGACTCCACCAGATAGTTCAGCTATCACTGCGCCGAGTTGTGCATCGGGTGATGGCTTGAGTCGTGAGGGTGCTCCGTCCCACCAGCCGCCATAGAGGCGCCAAATGTTGTGCACCACAAACTCGGGTTCGTCGTACATGGGGCGCAAATAGGGTTTGTTGAGAACATCTTGTGGCACCGACACGCTGTGAATGATGCTGTCGAGTGTGGCGCCGTCGTTCATCATCACCAGAACTTCCGACACCAATGTTTCGAGTGCGCCTGCAATGTCGGTGAGCACTATTTCAATGCGCTCTTTGCCGTCAATGGGTAAGCCGTGTGCGGGGAGAAGAAGCTCTGGTTTCTTTGCGGCCATGTCGCGCAGTGCTTTGGCCCATTCGAGTGGGTATCGCTGAACTTTTTGTGGGTTGCCCGCATTGGGGAAGTTCCAAATGAGGAAGTCGCCCGCCATGATCCATTTCTTGTCGGGAACCCATGCCCACAAGTGGTCGTCGGTTTCACCAATGGCGTGGTTGAGCTCTACTGAATGGTCGCCAATGTTAAGGACGTATTGCTCGCGGAACGATTCTTGTACTTCTAAAACATCGGGCGGAATGAAGTGGTTCTTGTTGCCGCCCAAGCTGTATTGATGCTCAACGCGAATGCCGCCAAATTGTTTGGCGTTAATGAACCTGTTCCAACCATCGGTGTCGCGGTAGCGCTGTACGCGTGGCGCAATGTTTTCATGACCAATCACACGGGGGTTGGGTACGCCTTTTGCTGCAGCGGCAGCGGCAAAAGCAGGGCTGCCACCTATGTGGTCGGCATGGCCGTGTGTGTAAATGAGATGACTCACTGGTGTTGAGGTCCACTTGTTCAACGCCTCAACAACGAGCGGGCCGGTAACAACACCTGAGGCGTCGAAACAAGCAAGCCCTTCAGAGGTTTTCCACGCCACGCAGTGGCTGAAACTTTCGACAATGGCAAGGTCGTCGGCAATTTCCGACAGTTCATTGCTGAGGCGATTAGTGGGGCCTGTTCCTGAGTCAACAACACCTGTGTCGATGATGTGGCGTGAGAGTGCGAGAAGGTCGGCCATATGTATTTCCTATTTCTTGAGTGCTGATGGTTCTTTAGGAAGGCCGAGCACGCGTTCACCCAAAATGTTACGCATCACGTTTGAGGTGCCACCCATGATGGTGTAGCCAGGGCCGTACATCAGCCCCGAAGTGACGTCGTCCCACAACATGGCGTCGGCGCCAAATGTTTCTGCTACAAATTGGCCAACACGCCATTCGTGTTCGGTACAGAAGCATTTTGTGGCTGCAGAAAAACCGGCAGGCGCTTGCTTCAATACTTCACGTACTACCAAGATGCGGCCAATGCGGTAATACATCTCGAGTTGCGCGATGGTTTGGCGTACACGTGGGTCGGAAGTGTCGGCACGTTCACGGGCCTTGAGATACAGCGCATGGTTCGATACCAAACGGTCAATGCCGCCGCGCTCGTGTTCAAGCTGACGCATTGTTTGTTTGAATGCGCCACCTTGTTCGCCCACCAAGTTTGCTTTGGGTACGCGCACATTGGTGTAGAACACTTCGCAAAAGTGGCGGTTGGTGGTCATGTCTTGAATTTCGCGTGCTTCAATGCCGGGCGTATTCATGGGCACAACAATTTCGCTAATGCCTGCATGTGGTGGGCCGTCGTTGCTGGTGCGACAAATGAGATAGCAGTACTGCGCAACGGCTCCGAATGAGGTCCAGATTTTTTGTCCGTTAATGACCCATTCATCGCCATCGAGAACTGCACTGGTTTTCAACGATGCAAGGTCGCTACCTGCATCGGGCTCGCTCATGCCAATGCACCAGGTGTCTTCGCCCGACAAGATGCCAGGAAGAAATGCTTTTTGTTGTTCGGGTGTTCCGTACGCCATGAACGCTGGACCCATTTGACGGTCGCCGAACCATGAAGCGGCAATAGGGGCACCTGCAGAAATGAGTTCTTCGCCAACAATGAGACGATCAATGGGTGGTCGTCCGCCGCCACCGAACTCTTTGGGCCATGTCATGCCAATGAAGCCGAGCTCGCCAAGTTCCTTCGAGAATTCTTTGGAATACCCATTCATCCATGAGTCGTTGAAGCGGCCATAACGGGCAACGGCGTCGACGGCAATGGCGCGGGCATGGGCGCGCAGAGCATCTTGTTCGGGGGTCCAGGCGAATTCCATGGATGAATGGTAAGCGACGAGACGAGCCCAGCCATAGTGGGGCTCAGAGGACGCCCGGGGGCCTCGAGCGGCTAATGTGTACAAGTACCGTACAAGTGACCGTTACCCGTCTGGTGGGTAGCGGGAAGAGAAAGGCCCCCAATGGCAAAGATCAAGGTGGACAACCCCGTCGTCGAACTCGATGGCGACGAAATGACACGCATTATTTGGCAGTTCATCAAAGATCGCCTCATCTTGCCGTACCTCGACATTGAACTTGAGTACTACGACCTCGGTATGGAATACCGCGACCAAACTGACGACCAGGTCACCATCGATTCTGCACGTGCCATCTTGAAGCACGGCGTGGGTGTGAAGTGCGCAACTATTACGCCAGACGAAGCACGCGTTGAAGAATTCAAATTGAAGAAAATGTGGAAGTCGCCAAACGGCACCATCCGCAACATTCTTGGCGGCGTTGTTTTCCGCGAGCCAATTATTTGCAGCAACATCCCTCGCTTGGTTCCTGGTTGGACCAAGCCCATCGTTATTGGCCGTCACGCACATGGCGACCAGTACAAAGCATCCGACTTCAAAGTGCCTGGTGCAGGAACAGTCACCATGACCTACACGCCAGAAGATGGCAGTGCGCCAATGGAACTTGAAGTTGCCAAGTTTGGCAAAGACGGTGGCGTTGCAATGGGCATGTATAACTTCAACGACAGCATTCGCGACTTTGCTCGTGCGTCGTTGCGTTATGGTCTCGACCGTAAGTACCCCGTGTACATGAGCACCAAGAACACCATCTTGAAGGCATACGACGGCCAGTTCAAAGACCTCTTCGAAGAAGTGTTCGTGAACGAGTTCAAGGCCGACTTCGACAAGGCTGGCATTACCTACGAGCATCGCCTCATCGACGACATGGTTGCATGCGTCATGAAGTGGGAAGGTGGCTACGTATGGGCATGTAAGAACTACGACGGCGACGTACAAAGCGACACCGTTGCACAGGGCTTTGGCTCACTTGGCCTCATGACCTCGGTTCTCTACACGCCAGATGGCCGCACTGTGGAAGCAGAAGCTGCTCACGGCACCGTCACTCGTCACTACCGCGAACACCAGAAGGGCAACAAGACATCAACTAACCCAGTTGCATCAATTTTTGCCTGGACACGTGGTTTGGTGCATCGTGGCAAGCTCGACAACAACCCGAAACTCATCGACTTCGCAACGAAGCTCGAAGAAGTGTGTGTGGAAGCAATTGAAGCTGGCGAGATGACAAAAGACTTGTCGATTCTCATCTCGAAAGATGCTCCATGGCTCACCACTGAAGGTTTCTTGGAAGCACTCGATACACGTTTGCAAAAGAAGATGGCCTAATCGTTATGCGCGCAGTTGTGCTCACCGAGTTTGGCGGGCCAGAAGTACTGCGCTTTGCCGATATTCCCGTACCGCAACCCGATGCTGAAGAAGTGTTGGTTGCGGTACGGGCAACGGCATTAAACAGGGCCGACCTCATGCAGCGCATGGGGCTTTACCCGAACCCGAGCCCAGTAGAACACGATGTTCCTGGCCTCGAATTTGCTGGTGTAGTTACTGCTATTGGAAGTCGCGTTCGTGAACACGCCGTTGGCGATGCCGTCATGGGCATTGTGAGCGGTGGTGGATACGCCGAGTATTTAGTAGTGCATGAACGCCAGGCAATGCGTGTGCCGTCGAACATTTCGGTGAACGATGCTGCGGCAATACCCGAAGTCTTTATTACTGCTTGGGATGCACTTGTGGTTCAAGGTGGTCTCACCAGCGGCCGTATTGCATTGGTGCACGCAGGTGCATCGGGCGTTGGCACAGCCGGAATTCAAATTTGTAAAGCAATAGGTGCGCGTGTGGTGGTGACCTGTTCCACCGGAAAAGTGCAAGCCTGCAAAAACCTTGGCGCCGATCTTGTTATCGATTACTCCACACAAGATTTCGTGGAAGAAGTAAAGAAGTTCACTGGTGGCAAAGGTGTCGACACTATTCTCGACGTTATTGGCGGCGACTATGTTGACCGCAATATTGCATCGCTTGCGTTAAAGGGTTGCATTGTTCAAGTAGGAACCATGGCCGGCCCACCACCAGCGATGAACTTAGGCGGGCTCATGTTTAAGCGGGCGCGGCTTGTAGGAACAGTGCTGCGGGCGCGACCACTCGATGAAAAAATCGCTATTAGCCAGCGCTTTGCAGCTGAAATGCTGCCGCTGTTTGCAACAGGCGCACTGAAGCCAGTCATCGACTCACGTTATGAGTTCTCCGACATCGCAATTGCGCATGAGCACATGGCAAAAAATGCCAATGCCGGAAAAATTGTGATTGATATCTCGCGTTAGCGAGCAGCGATTTGAACGAATTGACGTTCTGCTGCACCGGTGTAGCGCTGGCGCGGACGGCTGATCTTTTGCTCTTTGTCTGACAACAATTCAGCGTAGTGAGCAAGCCAGCCAGCGGTGCGTGGAATAGCGAACAATACGGTGAACATGTCGGCAGGGAAGCCGAGTGCTTCGTAGATGAGACCAGAGTAGAAGTCGACGTTGGGGTACAACTTGCGTGAGATGAAGTACTCATCGGCAAGTGCCGTTTCTTCAAGCTTCAATGCAATGTCGAGCAATGGGTTCTTGCCAGTGACTTCAAAAACGTCGTATGCGGCTTTTTTGATGATGGTGGCGCGTGGGTCGTAGTTCTTGTACACGCGGTGTCCGAAGCCCATGAGCTTGCCTTTGCCGTCTTTGACCGACTGTACGAAGGCAGGAACATTGTCGACTGAACCAATTTCTTGGAGCATGTGCAACACAGCCTCGTTGGCTCCACCGTGAAGTGGGCCATAGAGCGCCGATGCGGCTCCTGCAGCAGCTGAGTATGGGTCGGCATTGGAAGATGCAACCACGCGCATTGCAGTGGTGCCACAGTTCTGCTCGTGGTCGGCGTGCAAAATGAAGAGAAGATCCATAGCGCGTGCAAGTACTGGGTTGACCTTGTAGTCGTCACCCACCTTGAACATCATGTTCAAGAAGTTGGCGCCGTAGCTGAGTGAGTTATCGGGGTAAACAAAGGGGAGACCCATGCTGAAGCGGTATGCCATGGCAGCCAAGGTGGGCACTTTGGCAATGAGGCGCAGCGTTTGGCGGTCGAGAGCTTGTTTATTGAAAATGTCTTTGGCGTCGTCGTAGAACGTGCCAAGAGCAGCGAGAGATGAAACGAACATGCCCATGGGGTGTGCGTCGTAATGGAAACCGTCAACAAAACGCTTACGCATGTTCTCGTGGATCATGGTGTGGTGTGTGACGTCGTAGGTCCACTTGCTGAGCTCTTCTGACGTGGGGAGTTCGCCATTCAACAAGAGGTAAGCGACTTCAAGGAAGTTGCTCTTTTCAGCAAGTTGCTCGATGGGGTATCCGCGGTAACGCAAAATGCCCGCATCTCCGTCGAGGTACGTGATGGACGACGAGCACGCAGCAGTGCTGAGAAATGCAGGGTCGTACATGCGTAGGTCGGGGTCGAGCTCACGCAATGCTGCAGATGAGAAAACTCCGTCATTGATTGCAACTGTGACTTTTTTTCCAGTGCGATCATCGATGAGCGTTATGGTGTCGGCCATCTGTGAACTCCTTCAGTTAGGTATTGGGGGCTTCCTCCCCGTGGGAAAGAATAGAACACAAGACCCCTTGTCTCACAATGGGAGAAGCCTTCTGTAGAAAATTACAAGGGCGTGTTGTCGTGTTTGCGGGCCTGGAGGCGCTCGCGCTTGTGCTCGAGGGCACGGAGAGCCGATGCAATTTCGCGGCGTGTGTCGGCAGGCTCAATGACCCCGTCAACAAGTCCGCGCTCGGCTGCGATGTAGGGGTTGAGGAGACGTTCTGAATAGTCGGCTTCAAATGCAGCGCGTTCTTCTGGGGTCGCACGACGTTGCAAGATGGCAGCGGCTTGACCCGCGCCCATCACGGCTAATTCGGCCCATGGCCAGGCCAGGCACACGTCGTTGCCCATGTTCTTCGAGTCCATCACGATGTAGGCGCCACCATATGACTTGCGCAAAATGATGCAGATGCGTGGCACCGAGGCGCGAGCGTAGGCAAACACCAGTTGTGCACCATGACGAATCATGCCGCGCCACTCCAGGTCTTTACCGGGGTAGAAGCCAGGCGTGTCGACCAAGGTAATGAGGGGAATGTTGAAGGCATCGCAAAATGCAACAAACCGAGCAGCCTTTTGCGATGCAGGAATGTCGAGCGTGCCGGCAAGCACGATGGGCTGGTTGGCAACAATGCCAATAACGCGACCATCGATACGAGCAAAAGTTGTGACGACGTTGGCAGCCCAGCGGGCGCGGAGTTCAAAGAATTCGCCATCGTCAACGAGCGATGAAATGACCTTACGTACGTCATATGAACCAGTAGATGACGCAGGAATGAAGTCGCCAGCTTCGGGGGTGGACCTGTCGAAGGGGTCGTCGGTTTCCAGCATTTCAGGAAGTTCGTCAACGCTGTTTGGCAAGTAACTCAATATTTGTTCCACTGCCAAATGTGCTGCTTCAACATTGGGAACAACGAGCGATGCAACACCGCTTGCACGCGCATGAATTGTTGCTCCGCCAAGTTCTTCATTGCTCACGGTTTCGCCAGTGAATTCCGCAACCATGGTGGGCCCAGAAACAAATGCGTATGCATCTTCGGTCATCACCACAAAGTCGGCGAGCCCAATGAGCAGTGCAGGCCCCGATACTGCTGGCCCGGTAACAACATGAATGGTGGGAACAATGCCAGAGCAACGAGCAAGTGCGCGTGCTGCAGATCCCCAACCATGCAGTGCTGCAATGCCTTCAACAATGTCGGCACCAGATGAACCAAGGCTCATGACGAGTGGGTAGCGCTTGTCGCATGCAATGGTTGCTGCAGTTTCAATAACTAAACACGCATCGGCAGACAATGCACCACGGCGCACTTCTTCTTCAATGTTGATCCACACCACGCGACGAGGGGAGTTGGGGTCGAAAGTATTGAGCACGCGAATATCTGCTTGTGCAGCTCCACGCACCGACTTCACGAGGTCGATGGAAGGTGCAAATTCGTTCGCAAGTGTCATGACATGGTCAACACTAGGCGCGCGGCTCGGTGTTTCTTGCAAGCGGGAATGCGCCCTTGCCGACATAAACACCAGGTTGGCGTGTGCCGTATTTCTCAATGACCAATTGTGCTTCTAAAAGCGTGGCACGCGTGGCGCGGTTGGGTTGCGGGCGTCGACGTTGGGCCCAGCCCACCACGCGACGTGGAAGTTCGGGAACCGCGATGCGCACGAAGTCGCCTTTCAGCCAACCGGGAATTGCGCTTGCGGGCACAATGGCCGCACCGAATCCTTCAAAGGCGAGTGAAGCGAGTAGTCGTACGCCATCGATTTCTGCCTGAGCTTGTAATGCCACTCCTTTATTCGCGGCTGCGCGGTCGACAATGCGGCGAAATGCTGTACTGCGCGGTGGCAATAGCAGCGGATAGGTAGCGAGTTCTGTGAGCGAGATGGTGTCGTATGAGGCAAGTGCATGCTTGGAGTGGGCGAGAAGCAACATGTCTTCGGCAAAGAGTGGTTGCGTCATGAGTTCAGGGTCATCAACAGGCAAGTGAACAATGGCTGCGTCGATGGTGCCATTGGCAAGACGCGGTAAGAGCGACGATGTGCTGCCCTCGTGAACAATGGTGCGAATGCCAGGCTGCGAGTGCGAGAGCGAGGTGAGGAGCCGGGGCATGAACCACCGGGCGGTGGTGCCGAGCACTCCGAGGCGGGTTTCGCCCACAATTTCTTCGTCACGGGCCTTGATGTCGGAGGCGATGTCGTCCATTTCATGCACGATGCGCCGAGCCCGCTCGGCAACAGCGAGACCCTCATCGGTGAGTTGGCCACTATGACGGTCAATGAGGGTGGTACCTAAGTCCTTTTCTAGCCGCGAAATATGGGCAGAAACGTTGGACTGCACGGTGCCAAGTGACTTCGCTGCGGCGGAAAACGAGCCATGGTCGGCAATCGCGAGGAGGCTGGTGAGCTGACGAAGTTCCATCACAAAAAAAGATACCAAGTATCTTGCCGTTCGCCTTGAGTAATACCCAGAAATGAGGCAAGATATATCCAACAAGCGAATCGGACTTCCCCCAAGACCGATTCGTGAAGAACCCATCGATGGTCCCCCACCATCGGGTTCCTTGGTTGAGAGGCCTCACGCCCCCCGCGTGAGGCCTCTCCCATATACCGGGTGAGGTTTATTTCTTGGCGAGGGTTTTACGCACGATGATGAGCGCAGAACCAGC
>WLST01000040.1 GCA_009711295.1 Actinomycetota bacterium
CTACATAGTCATCGAGGTTTGTTGTGTCGGTAGGTGCTTTCCAAGTGAGGTCAATTGACTTTTCGTCTTTTTGCCTTGCCTGAATAGCCTTCGTACTCAAAATACCAACATTGACACCTGCGGCATTTTTCCCTTGCAAGCCGTAAGTACGTGCAAAATAGTTTTCCATCTGCTGAATTTGAGCCAAGGTGAGTTCACCCTCATACACCAGTACTTCTGCTACTTGCCAGTCTGATGCACGTTGTGGCCCGCCATTACTGCCGTTCACAGTGAGTGGACCACTAAATGACATGCCATTAGTTTTGGTTGACACCTGTACACCATTGGCGCGATAAACAGCGCTCTGGTCGGCAGACAACAACCAGTTGCTATGTGATTCCCCGCCATTGTCTTTCATGACCGAGTTATGTTTGGCAACGCCTACTTGGCCATTGTCGAAGCCTGAGTACCAGTCGCCAGTTCTCCCTGCGACGATGCGACCTTGATTTTTGCCCGTATAACGCGAAACGTGGAACAAGGTGTATTTCTGTGGCAACACTTCGCTTGGGAAAATGACTGCATCATCTGCGCCACCTGCAACCGCAACAATATTTCCTGTTGCTCCATTGCCTGTTCCCACTTCAATCTTTGGGGAACCAGCAACTCTTACCGCATGGCGATCGCTGCCCGAAGAGTCGACCCACGTGCTGCGTGTTGCATCTTCCGACTGGTAATCACCCGCAACATAACGCGCAAATGGTGTTCCAAATGAAGCCGGGAATGCATTCAATGGGTCTGTTGCATAACGAATAACAACAACACCTGAACCGCCAGCTCCGCCTGCAGTGTTGTCGGCTACTGCGCCACCACCATTACCGGTTGATGTTGCCGCAGTTGCAGCCGTGGTGTCGGTGGCAACAATGCCGCCTGCACCATAAACAATTTTTTGACCGCTGAAGTAGTTGCTATATCCAGCCTTACCAGCATCGCCACCAGCAAAACCGTGAGTTGCACTTCCACCCTTGGCAGCCTGACCGCCATTGCCCACAATTGCTGTTTCGCCAATGAGCAAGGAAGAATCAAAGCCATTTGCTGCAGCAACATCGGGGCCACTTGTGGCGCCAACGCCACCTTGGCCAACTGTGGTCACAATTTTTGCACCTGGTTCAACCGCAATGCCGTTGAGCATCGAGCCACCTGCACCGCCGCCTGCGGTTCCACCTTGGTTGCTACCGCCAGCTCCGCCACCAACAATCAACGTGTCAATTGAAGTGACTCCTGCGGGAACAATCCAGGTGCAACTTTCTTCTGCGCTAAAGGTGAGCACAGTATTTGTGCCCACTTCAGCAGATGAAGGCGCACACGGTGCCAACTCGGTACGAACCTGTTTTGATGGCTCAGAATATTCACCTGTGCCCATTTTGTTTACTGCAGCAACTTTGAAACTATATGACGTTCCGTCTTTCAGGCCAGTAACAACTTTGTCTGCACCAAGAACACCCGGAATCCAAGTAGAACCACCATTTGACGACTGCAAAACCTTGTAGCTAGTGATTGCGCTACTTCCGTTGGGAAGTGGCTCTGTCCAGTTCAATGCAACAGACTTCGTTCCCGATGTTCCTACAACATCGGTTGGTGCTGCTGGCAAAGTAGAGAATGCTCGCACAGGGCGCACACCAAAATTACTGGCGCGATCTGCGGCCACCGGCTGGCTATTGGCAGCAGCAAAATTCAGTGCAAGTGGCTGGCCACCGTCTGCGAATGTAGAACTCCAATAGTTCTCTGCTGTGAAGTTGCTTGAGCACAATCCATTTGCAGGGCAGACAAAAAGGTTCTTATTTGTATATAGAGCCACAAGTTCGTCTTGAGAAGGCAGGAACCAGTCGTCAAGACCATTGAAAACTAAATCGTTTGCCATCGTGATTGCATTGAGTTCTTCTTGTGACTGACACGACTGTGATGCAGTAGTCGTATTGTTCTTGCCAGTACCAATTTCTGTTTCTTTATTACCCTTCGCACAGTTTTCTGCTGCCAACCCATTGAGTGGTGCCGCTTCAAGGTAGTAATCGGTTCCAGGATTTCCCTCTGTTTGAGGCGTGATAAACACGATGCCGCCGCCTGGGCCTGTATCGCCAATAACGCATGCACCACCGTCGGCACATGCAATGTCGGCAGGGGTAATTTCACTGTTGCGTTGACGACTATCGGAGGACGAGCCGCAACCAGCAAGGCCAATTGCCATGGCAGCGACGATGCCAAAGGCAACAAGTGCTACGGGTTGACGTAACGATGAACGCTGTGAGGTGTAGTCGAGAATTTTCACTTGAATGACCTCACTGGGCGTACGAAATGGATTGTTTTTTGAGGTTCATTAAGCGGGTCGCTGCCTACGACAAAATCGATAGCTACAGCATCGCTTGCGCCTCCATGCGATGAACTCCAATAAGTGCTTGCGGCAAGGTCTGCTGCACATTTACCTGTTCCACAATCTGCAAAGAGTTTGCGCTGCGTATACAGCTCTTTCAGTTCGTCTTGCGATGGCAAGAACCAATCGTCTTTCCCGCCAGCACGAAGTTGATCGGCAAATTTCGCGGCATACATCACTCTCTGGTCTTCCGCTGTCGCGCAACCTTCAACAATTGCAGCAGTATTTTCTTGACCAGAACCAATTGCAAGATCTTCGGTCACGAGCATTGTGGTTCCGCAACCCCAGGGCAACGCCCACGTTGCTGGTGCGGCTTCAAAACATACGCCAGCGGCATTGCCAGCAGTTGACGCATCGATGAACACGAGTCCCCCGCCGGGCCCGGTATCGCCCACTTTTGCTGTGCACTTCACTTCGGGAGCAACAAATTGAGTTGTTGTTGTGACCTCAGCAGGAACTGTTGTAGCGCCAAGAGCAGTGGTTGTTGTTTCACCAGACACAGTTGTAGTGGTTTCAACTATTCCAAATGCCTCAGGGTTATCTGGTAACGGAATGGAGTCACCCGTTGGGTTAAGCCTGTCGACATATTCAATGGCGCCAGGATCAGTTGTTTGGAAACCCTTCGGAGTTGGCATCAATATATTGGTGAAGAACCAACGACGTTTTCCTTTACTGTTTTTCCCGCAAACGGAAAACACGCCGACTTGCTTGCGATTGCCACCAAGTTTGATGCAGACCCAAGGTTTTTCTTTTGCAACTGCGTACCAAAATTTTCCAGAGGGCAAAGTTGCACAAACGACCTTTTGTTTCGAGATGGTTTTTACCTGTCCGGCCGTTTTGCATTTTGTACCCGCAACAAGGGTGGCATTACGTTGCCGAGAGTCAGATGAGGAACTACCGCAACTCACCACTCCAAGGCCCAGGGCAATGAAAAGTAAAAATGTCAGCGCCGCACGAGATGCAGAGGGGCCCTGATGGACAGAATTGCCATGATTAAACATGGATTCATCTTACTTCTGAATCTCATGGTTACCAGTCGGCCCTATCTGGGGCCAAAGCCCGAGTTACAAGGCAGCGATGAGGTCGACCACGAGCACGAGGTCGGTTTTTGCTGGCAATTTCATTTCTGAGTTTCCATCTGCCCCAAAGGCATCGGCAAAAGGAATGGTCATTTGACGACGTCCTCCCACTTTCATTCCTGGAACACCTTTAATAATGCCCGGCAAAGAGCCACCCTCTTCCAAGGTGAGGCTGACCGGAGCACCTTCTGGCCAAGTACTGGTAATTTTCTCGCCCGTATCGCCGCGGTACGCCACAATATGAAGAGCAACTGTGTCTCCAGCGGCAATGACTTTGCCCTTGCCCTCAACGAGATCTTTACTTTGCAGGGTGGATGATGCAGTTGCCCCAGCAATGGTGAGTTTGGGTTCATCGGCTGGGTTAGTTGCCGGAATGATGCCCACCATTTCCACAACGAAGGACAGCGCCGCACCAGGCTTGATGATGTCGCCTGAACCTGAATCGCCATATGCGAGATCGGCAGGAATATCGAGTTGGCGCATGCCGCCTGTTTTCATGCCTAAGAGACCTTCGTCCCAGCCTTTGATGACTTGGCTTTTACCGAGCGTGAAGCTGAATGGACTTGAGCCGAAGTTGCCGTCGAAGCGCATTCCATCGGAACTCAATACACCGACATAGTGAACGGCAAGAAGATCGCCTGCAGCGGCTCCGGCGCCAGTGCCGTCTGTGATGTCGGTAATGACCAATTTGGTAGGAGCAACTTTTGGCAAAGCCACTTTTGGCTCTTCAGATTTTCCGGCAAGGGTGGTGTCGGAGGCATCGGCTAATGCGGTATCGGCCGTACTTGCGAGCGCCGTGTCACTGCTCGGTGAGCTGCTTCCACAAGAAACAAGAGATGCACCCCCTGCGAGAAGTGCTACAACAAGAACAACGCTACGACGATTTTGAAAACGTGACATCCGACGACGCTATCCGACCACCTATATAAATAGGTATACAGAACTTCAAATTTGGCGAATTCTTACTTTTGGAAAAACCCACGTAAAGCCTGTGCCATTGCACGCCGATGCGGGGCACCGGAAGGCAACATGTCGACCATAGTGATTGAAGTGTGAATGTGACCGCGCGCTTCCACGTGCTCCACTTGTACTCCTGCTTGCATCAAGGCACGGGCATACGCATTTCCTTCATCACGCAAAGGGTCGAATTGACATGTCACCAACATTGTTGGCGGCAACCCTGCGAGCGATGCAGCAAGCAAAGGTGAAGCTTGCGGGTTCTTGCGTTGCTCTGGCGTGGCGTAGTGATTCCAAAACCATTCCATGAGTGACTTGGTGAGAATAAAACGCTCTCCATTTTCACGGTGCGAAGCGTGCTGTTGCGAACCATCGGTCACTGGGCACAATAAAAGTTGCCCGCTGAGTTGTGGCCCACCTTTGTCGCGCGTCATTTGTGCAGTTACTGCAGCAACGTTGCCGCCAGCACTCCAACCAGCCACTGCAATTTTTTCTGGAATACCACCCAGTGCTGCAGCATTGGCGTGCACCCACTTCACTGCAGCAAAACCGTCTTCTGCGGCTGCAGGAAACGGCACTTCAGGCGCATGGCGGTAGTTCACCGAAACAATGAGTGTGTTCGACTGCGCACACAAGTCGCGACACAGTGGGTCGTCTGATGTATGGCTACCAAATACCCAACCACCACCGTGGAAATACACAGCAATGGGGTGCGGGCCAGGGGTTGCTGGGCGATACAGGCGATATTCAAGGTTGCCATCGGCACCTTGCAGAACTCCGTCGGTGATTTCGCCAACTTCAGGGCCACTTGGGCGCATTGCCGACGACGCTTCGGAAAATGCACGAGCCTCGGCGGGGCTCATTGTTTCCATTGCGGGCAAATTGAGTGTTGAAATAAAGTCGAGCACCATGTCAACGTCGGGCTGCACTTCTCGTACTAATCCATCGTTGCACTGCTTCTTATCTCCACTTGCAAGCTCAAAGCCCAGATAACCCTTCGCCACCACTTCTTCGCATGCCATGCGATAACGACCCACACCTCCTATATAGGGGAACATCACGCGAGGTTTGCCAGGAACGTTTGCACCCATGTACCACGAGTTGGCTTCTTGGAAAATGGTGATATCGGCACAATCGGTGCAATGCACACGCCAACCCTCTTCAGCAAGCGGAGTGGGTTCAATAGTGTCGAAACCTTTTTCACGCATATGCACCAACGTGTCGCGAATCCAATCGACGTGTTGCTCAATGGACACCATCATGTTCGACAACACCGATGGGCTGCCTGGCCCCGTGATCATGTACAGGTTAGGGAAACCGACGGAGGTGAGACCAAGGTACGTGAGTGGGCCATTTTCCCACTTGTCCTTCAGAGTTACTCCGTCTTTGCCAGCAATATCGACATTGACAATTGCACCAGTCATTGCATCAAAACCAGTGGCATACACAATGGCATCGAATTCTTTTGACTCATTGCCAAAATCAATTCCCGTTTCCGTAATGCTGCGAATGGGCTGAGTATTTAAATCAACAAGTCGTACATGTGGTTTGTTAAATGTTTCAAAATAGCCCGTGTCCATGCACGGACGTTTTGTTCCGTAGCCATGCTTGTATGGGCTGAGTAGTTCTGCGACTTCAGGGTCTTTGACAACCGAACGCACCTTCATGCGCATGAACTCGGCAACAACATCATTTGCCTTGCGATTAATTGCGGAGTCCATGAAGGTGTTACCCAACGACAGCAGTTCACCTTTTTGCCATGCTTCTTCCAACATCGCAAAGGCTTCTTCCTGTGTGACCGACAATGCGGAAACGGTGGAATCTTCCAATGGCACACCCGTACCCGAATAGCGAGCCTCACGTTCATATGTCGCGCGATCGGCCTTTAAACGCTCAACGCGATACTGCGGAGCGGGCCCATTGAATGCAGGCATTGAAAAGTTTGGTGTGCGCTGAAAGACCACAAGCTCTTTTGCTTGATCAGCAATGTGTGGAATTGATTGAATACCCGATGAACCCGTACCAATGACCGCAACACGCTTACCCGTGAAGTCGACCCCTTCATGTGGCCAACGGCCAGTGACGTACACATTGCCAGTGAATTTTTCAGTGCCCGCGATATCGGGCTCTTTAGGCACCGACAAACATCCGGTTGCCATCACATAGTGCTGGCACGTAATGGTTTCGCCAGTTGACGTATGAATGCTCCAGCGCTTTGTTTTCTCATTCCACTGTGCTCCATTGACACGCGTGTTGAATTCAATGCCTGAATACAGGTCGTGCTTTTTTGCAACAAATTGGGCGTAACGCAAAATTTCTGGTTGAGCCGCATGCTTTTCCGACCACTGCCATTGCTCGTGCAGTTCGGGGTCCCATGTGTATTGATAGTCGGTGGTGGAAACATCGCATCGTGCTCCGGGGTACCTATTCCAGTACCACGTGCCACCCACATCGTCGCCAGCTTCCAGCACCCGATAGCTAAAGCCTGTTTTGCGTAGTTCATGTAGCAAGTACATTCCTGCAAAGCCAGCACCCACAACCACTACATCGACATCTGATTGCGCCATCACTGCCCCCTTATATATAGGCCACGGCGAATCCCCCGATGCGCCTTCCCTAGTCTCTCAGATCTGAGGGAGGTACTCAACATGGGCTATCTTCGTGTCCACATGGGAGGCAGCGCCAGGCCTGAGTGCTCCTCAGAACTCTGCAAGAGGCGCCTACAAGCTCCAATACACCTGAGTATCTGACGATGCTGCCAACCTATTGAAGCACGACACTGCTGAGGCAGTTGCCAGTGCTGGCATTGCCACATCCTTTACGGTGCAGTAAGCCTTTGCGAGATCACTGCTAAAACTTTGTCGAGCGCAGTATTCAGTACTTCAACTTCATCTGCAGAGAAGCTACTGACCTGCTGCGTTGCATGTTCTGAAATGCGTTCAATTGCTTGATCGGCAATTTTTCTCCCCTGTGGAGTGAGTCGCACGAGTGAACTGCGTCGGTCATTTGGGTCGTTTTGTCGAATGATGTGACCCATTTTTTCGAGTTGGGTGAGACGGTGAGTAAGGCCACTCGGCGACACCAATGCTGCAGAAGCAATTTCAGTGGGCGTCAGCACTCCGTTTTTTCCGTTGCGTCGCAAGGTGGCAAGCACATCAAATTCACCGAGGTTGATGCCAAGGTCAGCTATCTCCTCGGCTGCCAAACCCATAGTTGCTGTGGCAATGATGTCGAATTTCAGACCAATGCCCATTGCTGCGAAATTCAGGTCGGGGCGCTCTTTGGCCCATGTTTCTACGGTTTCGCTGATGAGTTGCTGGTGATCCACACCGCCACTGTACCGATTTACTTTGACATCAAACAATTTGAAGTCGTACTATTCGACATGGCATTCATTTTGGGGAACATCAATAACCGGGCAGTACTTATTCAAGGCGATCACTACTTCGACACCGAAGGCGCGAGCAAGGGAACTGTTTCGAGCAACCCAATGCACGCCATTGCACAACTCGCCGAGCTGCATGCATTATCTGCACAACTTCACGCATTGACCCCAACGGGAAAACTTGCCGAGGTCACACTTGGCCCGCCAGTACCGCAACCCAAAAATTGCTTTGCCGTTGGTCTCAACTACAAGAGCCACGCTGCAGAAAGTGCAATGGAATTGCCAACGAATCCTTTGGTCTTCACCAAATTCCCATCGTGCCTTGTTGGCCCTACGGCAGATGTTGAGCTACGTTCCGATGCTGTTGACTACGAAGTAGAACTCGTTGTTGTCATCGGTACTGCAGGAAAAGATATTGACGCATCTGACGCATGGAGCCACGTTGCCGGAGTCACCATTGGTCAAGACATCTCTGACCGCATGGTGCAATTTGCAGCACAACCACCGCACTTCGATTTAGGCAAATCGTTCGATACCTTTGGCCCTATTGGCCCCTTTGTCTACTCCACCGATCATTTCTCAAACCTCAATGATTTCACTTTAGAAACTCGCATTAACGACGAAGTGCGCCAAAGCGACACCACAAAGAATCTCATTTTTAATGTGCCATTCCTCATTCAATATCTCTCACACATCACCACGCTTTCCCCAGGCGACATTATTTTCACGGGCACACCCGATGGTGTTGGAGCTGCCCAAGGAAAGTTTCTCCGCGATGGCGACGTCATCACCACCACTATTAACGGAATCGGCACTATGCGTAATGTTTGTCGCCGCGTCAGCAACTTCACGAAGGGAAGCTAGTTATGGCACTCAATGGTCTGCTTGATATTGAACTGGCGGTCAAGAATCCGCAAGAGCTGAAAGATTTTTGGCTGAAGAACGGTCTTCTTGCCGATGCTTCAGGTGCTCTTGGTACTGCCGACAGAAAAAAACAAATCAGCATTGTTGAAGACACATATCGGCACCTGTCTGCAATGCATCTCAGTTGTGAAAACGAAAGTGACTTGGCACTTATTTCTCGCAACCTCACCGACATGGGCGTGTCGTCAGTAATTCAGGGAACAACACTCACCTGCATAGACCCTATTTTTGGGCATCAGATTCTCATTGAAGTAGGCACACCCACCCCGTTGACGGCTCCTCCAGTGCGCACTCTCAATGGGCCAGGCAATCCACTACGTGTCGGTGAACGAGCTGATGTATTGGGCGAAACCTCTCCCCGACCGCCGCGTCGCTTAGGGCACGTGGTTCTTGGCACTCCGCACTTTGAAAAAGCTACCGATTTCTACGTCAATGTTTTGGGCTTCAAAGTGTCTGACCAAGTACTCAATGGCTTCGCGACTTTTATGCGCGTTGAGACCGACCATCACAATCTTTTTATTCACCCTGGTTTCACTAGTCACATCAATCACTACGCATTAGAAGTTGACGATGTTGACGCTATTGGCAAAGCAGGAATGGCAGTGCTTGCCGACAGACCCGATGCAAATGTGGTGGGCATTGGTCGCCACAACTTGGGTGCAAACATGTTTTGGTATCTCACCGACCCTTCCGGAAATATGTTTGAGTTTTTCTCTGACATGGACCAAATTACCGACGACGAAGACTGGGAGCGCAACCATTGCAAGCGTGACTGGGAAGGCGCCGATGGCCCTGCAGGATTTTCCGTATGGGGTCCAAAAGAGCCCGAGAGTTTTATTAACCAACCCGACTTGCTTGAAATTGCGGCTGCCCGCGAAGCTCGCGGACTCATTTAGGAGTTGTTATGGACCTAGGAATTCGTGGTCGCCACGCCATTCTTCTCGCATCGAGCCGAGGCCTCGGCAAAGCATGTGCAGAAAGCCTCGCTCGCGAAGGTGTCAACGTAGTTATTAATGGGCGTACTGAAAAAGACGTTCACGACACGGCTAGTGAACTTGCTGCAAAATATGGCATCTCTGCGAGTGCTGTTGTGGGTGATTCATCAACTGAGAAAACACAAGTACTACTGCTTGAAGCTTGCCCCCAGCCCGACATCGTTTTATTAAATGGCGAAGGGCCATCACCAAAGTTTTTTCAAGAAATTGCAGAGAAAGATTTTTCTGAATCACTACAAAAAACACTGATCGGGCCGCTGATGTTCGTTCAGCGCGTTACCCCAGGTATGTGTGAACGACGTTTCGGACGCATTGTTGCTATTAGCTCTGCAATGGTGAAGTCTCCGCACTCGGCAATGTCACTTTCACACGGGCCACGACTTGGTCTTACCGGTGTCTTAAAAGGTCTTTCCAAAGATCTTGCACAATTCAATGTCACCGTTAATCAATTACTCCCTGAGCGCTTCGACACCTATCGACAAGAACAAATGGCCCAGATCATGATGCAAGTTCGTGGTCTCACCTATGAAGAAGCACGTGCAGACCAAGTGAAATCTATTAAGGCCGGCCGCCTGGGGCGCCCGGAAGAGTTGGGTGATGCGTTTGCCTTCTTATGCTCTGCACAAGCGGGTTACTTGAGCGGGCAAAATATTCAACTTGATGGCGGTAGCTACGAAGGTGTTTTCTAAAGGCCCATTCATGACAACCGACATTCTCATTGTTGGCGCTGGCCCTGTTGGTCTCACCGGCGCTCTTCTTGCACACGAGCTTGGGCTCTCAGTGCGCATCATCGACCGACGACCTTCTACTCAGCGCGCTCCCGCTGCTCACGTTATTAATGCCCGCACATTTGAAATATGGCGACAAATAGGGCTTGATGTCAACGGCATTCGCTCACATGCACAAACTCCAGAAAAAGCAGGGCACGTACATTGGGTGACGCGCCTTGGTGAAACCATTATTGGAACTCTCCCCTATGAGCAACAAGGTGACGACAATTTAGAAGTCACGCCAACACCCCTGCGGAACCTTTCGCAACATCGCCTTGAGCCACTACTCACCGCAGAGCTTCAACAACGCGGCATCAACGTTGAGTACTCCAGTAGTTACATTTCTCATGAAGCGACCGACTTTGGTTTCACTTCAACAATTCAAGTAGGCGACGCACTCAGCACCATTGAGAGCGCATGGCTCATTGCTTGCGATGGAGCATCGAGCTCTGTTCGGCACAACATTGGCATTGCCATGGATGGCCCCGACAACTTGCAGAAGTTCAACATGTTCCATTTCCAAGCCAACCTCAATGCTCTTGTTGGTGCGCACCCCGGAATTTTGTATTGGATCTGTGACCCATATTCAGGAGGCGCACTCGTTTCCCACGGTGGAGACAATGAATGGGTGTACATGATGCCATCAGACGAAACGAGCCCCGCAACATTCACCGACGAGGAATGTATTGCACACATCCGTCGCGCAATCGCCCCAACAGATAGCAACATCACGCTGCTACGCCAATCAACATGGACAATGACTTCACAGTTGGCTCAGTCATATCAACAAGGTCATGTTTTTCTTGCCGGCGATGCAGCGCATCGCTTTCCACCTACCGGGGGCATGGGCCTGAACACAGGCATTGGCGACATTCATAACCTGCTGTGGAAAATTGCAGCTGTTCACCAGGGTTCGGCTAACCAAGAACTGCTCAACACTTACGAAGCAGAACGGCGTACCATCGCCGAGCGCAATGCTCAAGCAAGTCTAGAAAATGCCTTCAAAATGTTTGATGTATTCATGGCACTTGGCATCGACCCCGACAAAGAGGTTTCGGCAAGAAATCTTGATGCCGCATTGATCTCTGATGAGTCTCTTGCCTCAATTGAGACAGCCATTAACAACCAAGCGACACATTTCAACATGATTGGTTTGCAAGTGGGTTACCGCTACACCACCGAATACTCCACAACACCTCTAGAAGTACTCTCCGACGAAATCATTACCTCATATCGCCCAAGCGCTGAACCCGGCAATCGATTGCCTCATGGCTGGCTCGTGCGAAATGGCGAAACTATTTCGTCTCTCGATCTTGTTCCGCTTCATTCTCACGTTGTGATAGGTGGGGCGCAATATTCGGGAGAACATTGTGATGTTCGCATGGAAACCGAAGTGACAGACCCTGACAATTGGTGGGTTTCCACTCTTCAACTGTTGCCGCACCAGGCACTAGTTGTGCGACCCGACCAGCATATTGAACAGATTTTCAACTAAGCAGCAAGTCATGGCTACTTAATCGTGTTGGCGACGTGAAGGCAAGAACTTCAAAGCGCACATAGCGCCTACGAATGCAACTGCCGCTCCGGTGAAAGTTGCTGCATGAAAACCATGCATAAATGCTTCGCTCACAGCACCACGAATTGCCTCGCCGGCTTCAGCCGTCGGTGCTTTGGATGCAACAACAAAACCAGCTCCTGCTGATTCTTTTGCTATAGCCACGGCTTCATTTGGCATGTTGAAGTTGCTGATGAGTTCACCAAGTTTTGGCCCGTATAGAGAAGCAAAAACCGAGCCGCTAATGGCAACTCCTAATGTGCCACCTACTTCTCTGCTGACATCGTTGATCGCCGAGCCAACACCAGCTCGTTCCGCAGGTAATTCACCCATCACTGCATCAGTCGATGGCGAGGTAACGAGACCTAGACCACTGGCAAGGAACAACATACCGATGACCACTGGACCCCAGTACGCAGCTTGTGCTCCACAAAATCCCATGATTGTCAGCCCTATACCCATATTGGTCAGACCCATTGACACCACTCTTTTCGTCCCAAATTTCAGTGCCAACCGCGCTGCAATCGGCGCGGTGATACCTGCACCAAATGCGAACGGCAAGGTGTGCACCCCAGACGACAATGTGCTGTAGCCACGTACGAATTGAAAATACTGCGTGACAAGAAAGATGAATCCGAAGAGTACGAAAAATGCAATACCGATAGACCCTGTTGCTGCAGATACTCGCGCATTACGAAATACACGCACATCAAGCAATGGTTCTTTTGCAGCTAACTCGTAACGAACAAAGATTGTTAGTAAAACTGCAGTCAGCGCAAAAGAAATGAGCGTGATTGGGCTGAGCCAGCCACGATGTGGACCTTCAATAACGGTGTACACCAGCAAGCCCACCATGGCGATCGACAAAATGAATCCGGGGAAATCAACACCACGCGGGTTGGGGTCTTTCGACGAAGGAATAAGAATTGCACCCAACACCAGCGCAAGAATTCCAAAGGGCAAGTTAATGAGAAATACGGAACCCCAGTAGAAGTGTTCCAAGAGCAATCCGCCCGAAATTGGTCCGAATGCAACTGCCATTCCCGATACCGCCGACCACACGCCAATTGCTTTAGCTCTTTCCACTGGGTCACGGAAGATGTCGATGATGATGGCAAGTGTTGCGGGGAAGATCGCTGCAGCGCCAACGCCCATTGCCCCTCGCGCAATAATGAGCGATGAAGTGGACTGTGCAAACGACGCCCACACCGAGCAA
>WLST01000041.1 GCA_009711295.1 Actinomycetota bacterium
ACTCAGTGGCGCACCGTGTGCTACGGCAACAACCACTTCGGCAGTAAAAATGGCGTGGGTTTCGTTGCCGAATTATCAGGTCGCAGCACCGGAACACTCTCTGTCGATTTCGGTTATGCGCCTTGGGAAGTCGATGTTTATGGTTATTCCGACACTGTGCCGAGCAAACTTGCCAGTTGGGGGCCTGCACTTGCTTCTTCTGCGAGCGACAACCCAGGGGAAGCCACTTTCAATATTTCAACACCTTCGCAGTTCGTTCTTGTTTACTTACGTTCAGCAGCACGCAGCCCGCAGTGTTCCACCACAAATCCATTTCAGGGTGTCATCAACGACATCAGCTTTGTTTCGGCGTCTGCACCCTAAGAACGGGTATTGGCTAACCTCCTTCTATGGAAACTGAGCGCCTTCTTGAACGCGCCCAGTCGGGAGACGTATCGGCAGTCGATCAGTTATTGCGCGTCCACTACAGCGCCATCCACTCGGTGTGTCACCGCATGCTGCTCAGCCGCGAAAGTGCTGACGATGCGGTACAAAATGCTCTCATCGCCATCGTCAAAGGCCTCCCCCGTTTCGATGGGAAAGCAGCATTATCGACCTGGATCTACCGCATTGCAACAAATTCTGCCATCGATGAAATTCGCCGTGTTCGCCGCCATGGTGGTTCTGTTCCTTTAAACGACGCAGCTAGCGCGCACACATTGGCGAGTGAACATGCTGTTGACCCCACTGCTCTTCTTGCTGAACACCTTGTCGATTCATCGCGGGTGGCCCAAGCGCTCGGGAGTCTGCCTGAGGAATTTCGCGCCGCAGTGGTGTTGCGCTATATCTCTGACCTCGATTACGCCGAGATTGCCGCCGTACTTGAGGTTCCTGTGGGCACCGTCAGGTCGCGCTTGGCCAGGGGGAAAAAGCTCCTCGCCGAAAAATTGGCCAACCCGACAACACTTTCCCCTCCAGACGAACCAAACTTAGGTACCCCGTCGTCTCCCACTCCGGGTTCATCATCATGACCACACCTTCTCTTGACCCCACCGACAATGGCCCACTCGAGGCTGCGTTGCGTCAATTAGGAACAACCCCCGACCCCAAACTGCGTGATGAACAGATCGCTGCTGCCCTCGGCCACATTGCTAGCACGAACACCGATATCGCTAGCAACGTTGTTTCACTCGCATCGCGACGCCCCAATCGCGTCTTCATTGCACTGAGTGCCGTGGCCGCCGTTGGTCTTTTCGCCGTCGGGCTTGGCATCGGGAAAAGCGGCAACAACGAACCGGCTGAAGTTTCCTTAATAAAAAATGCCGCACCAGAGTCAAGTATCGATACCCGCGCTTGTGTAAGTACAGAAGTTTCTTCCACCACCGATACTTTCCTCATCATGGGCACTCCACCCGCACTCGTGGCAAAAGAAGTGCGCAATGGCGTTCCCACTCTCACGGTGTACAACGCCGAAACTTGCGCAATTTTGTGGCAAGTACCTGCCAAGTAACTGTTCCCGAAGAGAAACACCTTTAGCCATTAGGCTGATTACGTGCTCTCCAACCCCTTCACCGACCCCGATTGGGCGCGAAACACTGTCGCCAGTATCGACAAGTGGGTGGGCTTTGTTCGCGACCGCACTACCCGCCCGGTTATCACTGTGGTGCGTGGCATTGTTTATGGCTTTTTAGTTGCCACTGGTGTTGTCATCATGGTCGTGCTTTTTGCTATTGGCGCAACACGGGCATTACAGGCCGCGCTCGACACCGCTTTTTCGCGCACCACTGCCGTATGGTCTTCATACCTCATCTTGGGCAGTCTTTTTTTCCTCATCGGTTTACTCGTTGCGCGCAAGCAACATCGTCAATCTGACGAACTCAATTCCTAACTTTCACTATTTCCTCGGAGATTCTTATGGCAACACATCATCACGTTCTCATCATTGGCTCTGGGCCTGCTGGGCTCACAGCTGCTATTTACGCCGCTCGAGCCAACCTCAACCCGTTCATCATTGAAGGTGAACCGTCTTCCACTACCGATCAGCCCGGTGGGCAACTCATGCTCACCACTGAAGTAGAAAACTTCCCTGGTTTCCCTGAAGGCATTATGGGTCCAGAACTGATGGGGCGTTTTCGTGAACAAGCAGCGCGTTTCGGCGCATCTTTTCTCACCGACAAAGTAACGGGTGTCGATTTTTCTGCACGTCCTTTTCGCGCCTGGACGCGCGATCAAGAGTTCACCGCCGACTCCGTCATTGTCAGCACAGGTGCACAGTCGTTGATGTTGGGTCTTCCCAATGAAACTGCACTTGTTGGTCATGGTGTTTCTACATGTGCAACATGCGATGGTTTCTTTTTCCGTGGTAAAGAAATTGTGGTTGTGGGTGGTGGCGACAGCGCAGTAGAGGAAGCAACCTTCCTTACTAAGTTCGCTTCAAAAGTCACCATCGTGCATCGTCGTTCTGAATTGCGTGCGTCAAAAATTATGCGTGATCGTGCAGAAAACAACGAACGCATTGAGTTCAAATGGAATAGCGCAGTTGTTGAATTGCAAGGCACCGAGATGCTTGAAGGCATCGTGCTCGAAGACACGGTCACTGGCGAGCGTTCACAGATGAACGTGTCTGGGCTCTTCATCGCTATTGGCCATAAGCCAAATACAGGCCTTTTCACAGGTGTTCTCGACATGGAAGAAAATGGCTACCTCGCTACTCGCCCAGGGTCGTCGTACACCAATATTCCTGGGGTTTTTGCCTGTGGCGATGTGCAAGACCACACGTATCGTCAGGCAATTACTGCTGCGGGCTCGGGTTGTATGGCAGCTATCGATTGTGAGCGCTGGCTCGAGTCAGAGCACACTTCTCTCGCCTAGACTTCACTCATCGAGAAGAAAAAAGGAGCCACCATGGCAGACGGCATTGTTACTCTCACAAGTTCTACTTTCGACGAAACAGTCAATGGTTCAAGCAAACCAGTTCTTGTCGACTTCTGGGCCGAATGGTGTGGCCCATGCAAAATGATTGCGCCGATTCTTGCGGAAATTGCTGTTGAGCAAAAAGACGCACTCGTCATCAGCAAACTCAACGTTGATGATCACGGCGACATTGCACAGCGTTACAACGTGATGAGTATTCCTACATTGTTGTTGTTCAACAATGGTGAACTTGTCAAGCGTCTTGTTGGCGCAAAAGGCAAGGGCGCCCTCTTGCAGGAGTTGTCAGAATTTCTGACCCCTTCCCTCTAACTGCTGGCCAACGCAACGAGACCGTCCGCGATCTCCAGCGGCGGCTCCGTAGTTGTGGCTTCATTCAACACTCTCTCGATGAAGAGGGGTTCTTTTGTGCTGCCACCGAAAAGGCACTCGTCGAATTTCAAGCATCACGCGGCCTGCGCACCGACGCTGTATGCGATATAGCCGCGTGGAATGCACTTGTTGAAGCATCTTGGTCTCTTGGAGATCGCATGCTGTACCTCACTTCACCAAACTTTCGTGGAGACGATGTCACACAACTGCAATCATTGCTGTCGCGTTTAGGGTTCGACTGTGGCCGTGTCGATGGCATCTTCGGCCCGCTTCTCGCGCACGCCATTAGTGAGTTTCAAAAAAATGCGGGGGTCTCTATTGACGGTATTTGCAGTACCGACACAGTGGCCGCGCTCGAGCGCTTGAGCTCGCAAACCGGAGAAGGCCCCGGAATCTCTTCTCTGCGCGATACCGAACGCTTTCGCACAACAGGTGACGAAAGAAAATTGCGCCGCGTTGTGGTGGGTCAATTTGGTGGGCTCAGTGGCGTCGCGCGTCTCATCTCTCGCGCACTACGCGACGCACATGAAATTGTGATGTTGGTTGATGAGCCCGATGTGGCCGCACATGTTTTGGCCGCCAATCATTTTCAAGCCGATACGTATATTGGGCTCGAGGCACATGCCGAATCCGAATGCACCATTGCTTTTTATGCAGTTCCCGGCTTTAGTTCAGCCGGCGGAGAGCTCTTAAGCAACGCCATTGCCGATGCGCTACGAGCCGTCCTGCCCCAACTCACCGTGAACTGTGTTGGCATGCGTCTTCCCATTTTGCGTGAAACACGCATGCCGGCAGTGATGTGCAGCCTCGGACCATTCGATGTCATCACCCAGCACGGGCCCGAAGTCGCCGAGGCAATCGCTGCAGCCCTCGCGCTTGACTAATCGCCATTAGTTATCCACAGCTTTATCCCCGCAATACACACAAGGTTTTCCCCGCGTTATCCTCAGGTTTATCCACAGCCTGTGTGTAACCTCAAGAAGAGGTTGACGTGAGCCTCATCTTGACATGAAGACTTTTTGAGCGGCTTACGCCTGCTCGGTCATCTTGCGATAGATCCGTTCCAGGTCTTCAAGATCAGCAAAATCAACTCCTACACGGCCGCGCTTGCCGTTCATTGCCACCGTTACTTTGGTGGCAAGAAACTCACTTAAGAGGTTTTCCAGTTCTAATAAACCTGGTGGCCGCAACCCTGGCTTTTTCCCTGTGGGTGGAACAGGTTCATCAATTTCAACGATGGGCTTTCCACCCTGGCGCTCACGCACTGCATCTTCTACTGCACGTACCGACCAACCTTCATCGACCGCGCGTCGCGCCAACTGTTCTTGAAAGGCCCGGTCGGGCGTTCCCAAAATTGCTTTGGCGTGCCCCGCAGCTAAGCGGCCATCGGCCAACAAGTGCTGAATGCTGGGTGGCAAAGTCAGTAAGCGTAAAGCGTTGGTAATGGCCGAACGGCTTTTGCCTACCCGACTAGCAATTTTTTCATGCGTAAAGGAAAAGTCGTCCATCAACTGCTGATAGGCCGACGCTTCTTCTAACGGGGTGAGATCTTGTCGATGAAGGTTCTCGACCAGGGCTTGCTCGACTGATGCAATATCGTCGGTGGGGCGCACCACAGCAGGAACAGTGGCGAGGCCAGCGCGCGTTGCTGCACGCCAACGGCGTTCGCCGGCAATGAGCTGATACTTTCCGTCAGCGATCTGGCGCACCAAGATGGGTTGCAATACGCCAATGGCGCGGATGGAATCGGTGAGTTCCGACAACGCGCTTTCATCGAAATGCACGCGCGGCTGATGGGGGTTCGCTTCAATGGATTGCACGGGAATATCGCGCAAGAGCGGGCCGTCGACCCCTGTTGCTGCGCCCACTTCGGTTTTCTCCACGAGGTCTGCCGTAATGAGAGCTCCGAGACCTTTTCCTAATCCACTTTTACGCGCCACTGACAATCTCCTTTGCTGCTGCCCGATATGCCTTGGCACCAGAAGAGCCGGTGTCGAAGGTGGTGATGGGCTGTCCAAATGATGGTGCTTCACTTAAGCGCACATTGCGGGGGATCACGGTCTTGTAGACACGCTCTCCAAATTTATTGCGCAACTCCGCCACTACCTGATCGGCCAAATTGTTGCGCATATACATCACGCACAAGAAGGTGGGGTCGGGGAGGCTGGGGTTCAAGTTCTTGCGAATGAGATGCAAGTTCTTCAACAAAATCTCAATACCTTCCAAGGGAATGTATTCCGTCTGGACCGGCGTGATGATTTCTGTTGCTGCAGTCAAGGCATTCACAGTGAGCAACCCAACCGACGGTGGGCAGTCGATGAGCACGTAGTCCCACTGATCGGCAACAGGGGCAATGGCATTGCGCAGACGATTTTCGCGACCGAAGGCCGACACAAGCTCAATTTCTGCTCCGGCCAGGTTGATGTTGGACGGGACAATAAAGAGGTTCTTCACTGCGGTGGGTTCCACCGCGTCTTCCAGCGGCACCTCTTGAATGAGCACGTCGTAGATGGTGTTCTCCAGATCGCGGGTATCAATGCCGAGCGACGACGAGGCATTGCCTTGCGGGTCGAGGTCGATGATGAGCGTGCGCAACCCCATCTCTGCGAAACAGGCGCCGAGGTTCACCGTCGAGGTGGTCTTCGCTACGCCACCTTTATTGTTGGAAACAGCGATGATGCGGGGTCCCGTTGCAGAGGTTGACATGCCCCTATATTACTCCCGTCCGTCATCGTGGCGGGTGGATGGGGAAATAAAATGTTCCACGTGGAACATTGTTTTTGCCCAAAAACACCCTGTTGTGTCCCGTTTCACCCCCATTTTGACCCTTTATGGATGTTCCACGTGGAACATTGGGGATCTTTTTCAACGCTCCGTTTTTTTGGTGAAGCGTGCCAGGTGCAGTATCAACTCGGGCCCCTCGAGCCCGGCGCCAGCAACTACTGCTTCCTCCCAGCGGTTCTTGCTGCCGGCTGGTGGTTCACTCAAGAGCACGCTTCCCCCAGGTCGCACCAGTGCCGCCGAGTACTTCAGGGTTGTTTCGTGTGGGCCAAACCCGCGCGACATCGCCGCATCAAAAGTTTCGCGCCACTCGTCTTGCCGGGTGAGCGCACCTACGTCGGCGCAGACCACACGCACTCGATTGCCCCAACCCAGCGAGGCCACGGCGCGTTCAAGTGCATCGGTGCGTTTGGCTCGGCGGTCAACCAGGGTGATGTGTAACTCGGGCCGCAGCTCGGCGACCACCAAACCCGGAACTCCCGCACCCGAGCCCAGGTCAACAACATGGCGGCAGGAGTCGGGGAGTGCAAAAGCAAACGCACCGGCGTGCTCGATGACTTCGCTGATGGGGCGAAGGCCAAGCGCGCCGATGCGTTGTGCGTCGGTCAAGATCTCGTGAACGGTGCGCGCCACGAGAAGTGTCTTACTCGCCAGACGGTGCTGGCTCTACCACAATTTGGCGATACGGGTCGTCGCCGCGTGAGCGGGTGACCACACCAGTTTGCTCAGACAAGGCATCGTGCACCACTTTGCGGTCAGCAGATGCCATTGGCTCAAGAACGCGGGGTTGGCCCGACTCCACTACTTCGCCCGCTACTTTCAGGGCAAAACGGGTGAGTGCATCGCGGCGGCGTTCGCGGTACCCAGCAACATCAACGCGCAAGCGTGTGTCGTGGTCGCCCAAGCGACGCTGTGCTACCACGCGGGTGAGGTCTTGCAGTGCCAAGAGCGTGTTGCCCCGTGGGCCCACCAAAAGGCCGAGGTCATCGCCATTCACTTGTGCTTCAAGCTCTTCGCCTTCGCGTTCCACCACTACGGTGCCCACGAGGCCAAATGCATTGACCACGCCCGTGAGGAAGGTGACTGCCTGAGCACTCACCAATGCCGGGTCAACCGGGTCGCCCTTTGGACGGTCGTCATCACGTGGTTCACGCGGTTCGCGGGGTGGGCGGCGGTTGCCTTCACCAGCAGGTTTTGCCTGGCGTGGGCGATCGTTGTTGCGGCCACGGTTATTGGACCGCTCGGGGCGCGCTTCACCTGAAGCCTGATCGGTGGTGTTGGTCTTTTCCCCTGCAGGCTTGCGGCGGGGGTTGCGTCGCTCTGTTTTCTGGCGAGCTTGGGTGGGGCGAACGCGTGCACGGACACGGGCCTCGCCACGTGTGCGCCCAAAGAGGCCCTGCGTTGGCTCTTCCAAAATATCGAATTCGGCGTCGTCTTCGGCTACTCCCAATGCGTCGAGAGCGGCATTTTTTGCTTCGTCGATGCTACGACCTGTTGTTTCTACCCATTCCATGACTTCATCCTTCGTTCTGTGTTCACGTTAATTATTAGACTTTTAGTTTATTTTTTGCGCTTCGATGGCGGTATTGGCCTTTGTGGGCGGCCGCTCGGTGCAGGCCGGTTCTTCGACGGGGTCACCCGTTTGCTCTGCACGGGCGCTGGCTTATCGACCTTGTCGGGCTTGAGGGTTTTGCCCGAATTCCCCTTGGCCTCTTTCGCCATGTCGCTTGCTGCTTTGCTTGCCGCTTGTGCCTGGCGACCAATTGACCCGTCGTGACCATAAAAACGCTTCGTGATGTACCACTGCTGCAAGATGCGAATGACCGCTTGAGTGAAGTAGTAGATGACGAGCCCGGTGGGCAAAAACACTTGAAATACGGCAAACCCAACAGGGAGGTACTGCATGATCTTGGCCTGTGTGGGCGACATCGAAGCGCTCGTGGTGCGCGAGGCAATCATCTTTTGCTGCACCAAGAATGTGAAAGCAAGCAACACAATCATGAGGGCGTAAGGAATGCCCTTCACAAAGTCTTCACCCATTACTTTCGCTGGTGACTTCGCAAGGTCGAGACCAAAAGCGAGCATTTCTTTTGACTTGTCGAGAGCGATGTAGAGCTCCGAATTTTTCGAAATGTAGCTGGGGTTAAAAGTGCCGTCGGTGCCCAACTTCGACAAACCATGCAACACGCGGAACATGATGATGAAGACCGGCAACTGGGCAATGAGCGGCAAGCACGAGGCCAGCGGGTTCACTTTGTGCTCTTGGTAGAGCTTCATCATTTCTTCGTTTAACTTTTGGCGATCGCTCTTGTACTGCTGTTGCAGTTTGCGCATTTCTGGCTGCAAACGCTGCATTTCCAACATGCCCTTGGTGCTCTTCAAGGTGAGCGGGGTGATGAGAAGCATGATGGAAACGGCCACTAATGCAATGGCGAATGCATAGTTGTGGGCCAAGCCATAAAAAACGCTGACGAGCCAGGCTGCTGCTTGAAACATTTTTCTACTTTCCTAATAGTTCATGTGTGTGAGACGTATGTACTTCGGGCACTGGGTCGAAACCCGATGGCCCAAAGGGGCGACACCGCAGTAACCGCTTGGCAGAAAGCCAAAACCCGCGGACGGTGCCATGAAGCGCAAACGCTTCGTGAGCAAATGAAGAGCACGAGGGGGTGAACCGACACGGTGATGGCCGCCCCGAACGAGCTCCTTGGTAAAACTCAATTGCCGACAAGCAGCGCTCATTGAAAGTGCGCTGGGTCATGAGACCTTCTGTTTGGCGGTAGAGATGAGTTGCAACATGGTGTGGGTGAGTTCCTGAAACGACAACGCGGTGGCTTCTTTGTGGGCCCCAATGAGGTAATACCCCGGAACCATTTGGCTCGTGTTTGCCGCCAAGATTTCTCTCATTTGGCGCCGAATGCGGTTACGCACAACGGCTGAACCGGTGTGTCGCCCTAAGGCATACGCCACACATGGCTGAGAAAGAGCTGGGTCAACAAGCACTGAACACCACACAGAGCCCACGCGTACACGAACACCTTCGCGCCCTAAACGGCGAAAAATAGCGTGTTCGTGAATGCGTCCGATCAAGCGGAGAGGCGGTAGCGGCCCTTGGCGCGGCGGTTTTTGAGAATTTCACGACCGGCACGAGTGCTCATGCGGTGGCGAAAACCGTGCTTTTTGGCGCGACGACGATTGTTTGGCTGGAAGGTACGCTTCATGGGTCCAGGATCTTTCGAATTATGTAAGGTGAGCGGGAACGCGAGAGGCAGGGCCGGGGCTACAAGAGCGAAGCGGCACGTCGATTCGGGTGACCATTGGCAAGGCTAGGCGAGACCAGCCCCTATTCCCAACCACGGCCCCATTTTTTTGCCCTGTGGATAATCTGCTATGGTACATTTCCCACCGAAAAAGCGGTGAAAAACACGAAAAACACCTGAAAACAGTCCACAGCCTGTGGATAACCATGTGTATAAGAAGTGCTTTTCGTCGCCAAACCCGTACCGACGCGAAAGGAGACCGCCATGGCAGAACACGACACCGTGTGGACAGCGGTCTCTGCCTTGCTCCGGGCCCAGGTGTCGGAAGCAGTGTGGCTCTCCACTTTTCAAGATGTGGTTCCTCTTCCGGGCGGCGACGACGCCCTGCGCCTGCAGGTACCCAATGGCCACATCAAAGAACGCATCCTCACCCGCTATTTGCAATTGGTGCTCGACGCCCTTGCGGAAATTGATGAAAGCGACCGCCAACTGGTGGTGGAAGTAGCCCCCATTGTGGAGGGTGAAGACGGTGCCGACGCAGCCGACGACTTTTCCCGCGATTCCTTCGACGACGACTCGGCGCTCTCGGGCAACGCCGCAACAACCACCCGCGGGCAAGCCACCGGGCTGAACCCGCGCTACACCTTCGACACCTTTGTGAAGGGCGCATCGAACCAGTTCGCTTTGGCCGCTGCGCACCGTGTGGCCGAAACCCCGGCCCGGTCGTATAACCCGCTCTTCATTTATGGCTCAGCTGGGTTGGGCAAAACTCACCTTTTGCACGCCATTGGCGAATATGTTCACCAGAACTACGCCCATTACGAAGTGCGCTATGTGTCGACAGAAACCTTTATGAATGAGTACGTCGATGCCATTCGCAGCAACACCACCGCGGCTTTTAAACGCAGGTACCGCGAAGTGGATGTTTTGCTCATTGACGACATCCAGTTCATGGAAGGCAAAGAAGGCCTCCAAGAAGAGTTTTTCCATACGTTTAACTCGTTACACGGTGCAAATAAGCAAATTGTTATTTCCTCCGACCGTGTCCCCGACGCTATTCCCACACTGGAAGACCGTTTGCGCGGCCGTTTCCGTTGGGGTCTCATCACCGATGTTCAGCCACCAGACCTCGAAACCCGGTTGGCGATTTTGCGCAACTATGCCGAGCGCAACGGCACCAAAGTGCCCGACGACGTGCTCGAGTTCATTGCCGCCAACATCACCTCAAACATTCGCGAACTCGAAGGCGCTCTCATTCGCGTCACCGCCTTTGCTGCCTTGAACCGCGTCAATATGAATGTGGCGACAGCCCAAGACCTCCTTGGCGACTTGTTGTCACAGTCGTCCACACGTGTACGCAGCGACGAAGAGTTCCTGGCCGACATTGCCGCATACCTTGGCTACAGCGTCGAAGCATTGCGTGGCAAGAGCCGCCAGCGGCCGTTGGTGATGGCTCGCCAAATTGCGATGTACGTGATGCGCGAACAAACCGAATTGAGTTACCCCTCGTTGGCCCGCCTCTTTGGTGGCCGCGACCACACCACGGTCATTCACGCAGTTGAAAAAGTGCAACGATTAATGGCCGAGCGCAAACAGGTATACGACCAGGTCACCGAGTTGTTCCGCCGGGCGAAAAAAGGGTGAGTGTTGTGTCATTTGCTCTGGGGACAACATGTGGCTTGCGGCGTGGACAAACTGCGTCGTATTGGGCACAAAGTGGGGTTTATCCCCCGCAGCGCACACATGTTCGCCTTCCCCTGTGGAAAACTGTGGATAACCAGCGTCGGTTCTTTTCTTTTCCCATACAGGCGCAAACGACCTTTATCCACAATCCACAGCCCTTATTACAAGCATTAGACATATATCTCCCTTTCACTATCAATAACACCGCCCACACTCAGGACGTCTTGGGCCAACAAAGGAGCCGCTATGAAGTTTCGTTGTGAACGAGAACAACTCGCTGAAGCACTCGGTTTAGCTTCACGCATTGCCTCTGGTCGTCTTGGTGCATTGCCAGCATTGTCGGGTGTGCGTTTACAGGTGAAAGGTGATCAATTGCATCTCACTTCCACCGACAACGACATGTCGCTGCAAGCAACTCTTGCTATTGGCGGTGAAAAAGACGGCGTAGCACTCATCAGCGCAAAATTATTAAACGACATTGTTCGTTCATTACCTGAAGGAAAAATCACCGTCGAGGCGCAAGTGGAATCACTCACTGTGAAAAGCGGGCGTTCGCAGTTCACCGTTCCCACATACAACGCAATGGATTTCCCGAACGTCACACCATCAACCGGGCCAGCACTTTCCGTTTCTGCAACTGAACTTGGTGAAGCGTTACGCAAAGTGGTGCGTGCCGCAAGCACCGACCAAATGCGTATTGCACTCACGGGTGTCTTGATGTCGGGCGAAGACGGCAGTTTCCGCCTGGTTGCAACTGACTCATATCGACTCGCCGTGTGCGACGTACCAAGCATCGTGGTGAGTTCTGCAACACGTGTACTGGTACCAAGTAAAGCTTTAGGTGAAGTGCAACGGTTGTTGAGCGGCGCAAAAGAAGCAGCCATTCGTCTCGATGAAAATTCTGTCACTTTTGAAGTTGATGGCACTCAACTCACCACACGTTTGTTAACCAACGAGTACCCCACGTACAAAACACTCATTCAGGGCACGTACCCCAACAACATCACCGTCAACCGCGAGCAGTTGCTCGACGCGTTGCGCCGTGCACGCATTCTTGCTCGCGACCAGGGGCCAGTGCGTTTGCATATGAGCAACAACGGTTTGAAAGTAATGGCTGGAACCAAAGACAACGACGAGTTCGAAGAAGACATCGACGCGGTGTACTCAGGCGACGAACTGACCATTGCCTTCAACTCGGAATATCTTGCTGCGGGTATCGACGCAATTGCTGGGCAAGACGTCATCATTAAAACCAGCGACCCCGCAAAACCTGCAGTGGTCACGGGTGTTGGTGAACACTCCGAGCAATATTTGTATCTCTTAATGCCGCAAAGACTTTAGAAATTATTCAGCGCAAAGCGAGACCAGTGTGTTTGTTGAACATTTAACACTCACGAACTTTCGCAACTACGAAGAAGCCGATGTTTCCTTTACGCACGGAACCACTGCGCTATTAGGTGCGAATGGCCAAGGTAAAACAAGCCTGGCTGAAGCTTTAACGTATTTAGCAACGCTCGACAGTTTCCGCGGTGTTCCCACGGAAACACTCATTCGCAACGGCGCCGACACTGCAGTATTACGCGCAACAGTAAAACACCCCGACGGGCGTGAGTTATTGATTGAAGTAGAACTGTCTCGCACGGGGCGCAACAAAGCGCAGGTGAACAAACAACGACTCGTGCGCAACCGCGATTTACTAGGTGTTTTACGCACAACCATTTTTTCACCCGATGACTTAGCACTTATAAAAGATGGGCCAAGTGAGCGACGCCGATTCATTGACGATGCATTAGTTGCAATTGCCGTGAAGCACGATGCAACACGCCGCGATGTGGAACGCATTGTGAAACAACGCAATGCACTGCTCAAACAAATTGGATATCGCTCATCGTCAGCGCAACTCACCAGTGAACAAACAGTCACTCTCGATGTATGGGATGAAAAGTTCGCGCTTGCCGGCGGGGCATTGGGCGATGCACGTGCACAACTCGTTGCACAACTGCAACCACTGGTGAACGAGGCATATGAGCACCTTGCCAGCAAGCCCACGCCAACTGATGTTGTCTATGAACCCGAGT
>WLST01000042.1 GCA_009711295.1 Actinomycetota bacterium
GCATTTGTGGGTTACGCACCTGCGCACCTTGCACGAGGTATTTGTTCCGGCACCGGAAAATTTGTTGACTACGGAATTGTGATGGGCATGGACGGCGCCACGCGTATTGCCGGGTGCATTGCATTGTGGCTCATTGGCGTAAAAGTCATTGGTGCATACGCAATGGTTGTTGCCCTTGCTCCACTCCTTGGTGTTGCCATTGTTTATTTCCGCGGAGCACTCAGCACACAAGATGGCGAACCCGCATCGTGGTCGGAAATCACTCCGAACTTGGGGTGGCTATTGGGTGGTTCCATCATGGCGGCTGCATTGGTGAACGCAGGCCCCATTGGCATGAACATTTTGGCCAACAGTTCAGAATCTGAACTCGTCACCAAATTTGGCAACGGTGTATTGCTTGCTCGCGTTCCACTATTTCTTTTCCAGGCTGTGCAGGCTGCACTATTGCCACGCCTTGCACGCCTTGCCGCACACGGCGATCTCACTGAATTCCGCCTCGCCTTTCGTCGGCTCACTTACGCGGTCATTGCTATTGGCATCATTGGCGTTAGTGGTTCTGCAATTGCGGGCCCACCGCTATTAAAGGCGGTTTACCAAAGCGATCTCGACCGCCGCACGCTCACATTGTTGGCCCTTGGTAGTGCGTTGTACATGATGGCTTTAGCCACAGCACAAGCAGTAATTGCGTTGCATGGCCACAAGTGGGTCGCGCTGGGCTGGACTGTGGGAATGACCAGTTTTGTCCTCACCACATGGCTATCGAGCAATGACTTGTTCTTGCGAGTGGAAATTGCGTCGGTCGTGTCTTCCTCACTTGCACTTTGCGTGTTTGCTATTGCATTACGCAGTCGTATTGCATCTGGCGATACGCCCGATGTGGAATCCATGATTGAGGCAATGGGCGACCGCCCACTTGAGGGCTAATAGAGCAAATGGTGGATGCCGTTCCACGTGTGACCGTTACCGCTCGTTCCCATCCACGACTACAATTTTGCCGATGACTCTTAGCCGCCGTTTTTCTTTGGCACTTGTGGCCGTACTCCTCATACAAGTGCCTCTCTCTTTGCCCGCGACCCCAGTTGACGCAGCCCCTTCCACAACGTCAGGGCTCTATAAGTTGACAGTGATCCAAGGCAAAGGCCTCCCGATTGGCTGCGTTGCTACCTCTTGCCCTGAGATCGACAGAAAGATCGCTGCCTTTGATACACAGACCCAGTTCCCTGAACTGGGCGTAGCCACCGAGATCGTCACTGGTGGGTTTCCCTCTGCCTCGAGCTCAATGACCACGGGTGGTTGCGCGATTGTTGGCACGGGTCTCAAGTGCTGGGGTGGCAACAAGTACGGACAGTTGGGGACCGAGACAACGAATGACTCTCTCACCTCGCTGGTCGTGGCGACAGAGTCGGGAGTTCCGCTCTCGGGAGTCACTGATGTATTAGCAACAGGCCGCACGACATGTGTGATCGTGACCAATGGTGCAGCCAAGTGCATCGGCGCCGGGTTTGGTTCAGAGCGATACCAAAGCGATGGATTGGAACAGTATGCGAACTATGGGAAAACGTGGGTCACAATCATGTCGTCGGGTGCGCGTCGCTTGGCATCGTCGTCTTCGACAGCTTCAGAAATATGCGTCATCAAGACAGATGGAACTCACTGGTGCGCTCAGAATTCGGTGACGCCTTCGTGGGTCGACTCCGGTCTCACCGGCATCACCGATGCCGATGGATCATGCCTCGCCGGTACCACCTCGTACTGTCGAGCATCGGGCATGACCGCTGGCGCATGGACCAAAGTCAACAATGCCGACAATGCCGAAGCGGTTTACTACCAAGCCAACACCATCTGCTTTTACCGGCTCGGGGCTCTCTGGTGCGCATCACAAATGGGTGGCACTCCGTTAACCGCACGCCTCATTGGCATCATGCCGAAACCTCTTGAAGTCATCAACATGGCTGTCGACTTCGCCACGCAGATGTTCTTTATCTTGCCAAACGGAATCCTGACCGCGTTGACCTCCACGATCAGTTGCACCGATTGTTATACGAGTGCCAGTGGCGTCATCTCACGACTCAGCGCCTTCAATACCTCGTCAGTCGACACTTACAACGACGTGGTGTCTATCAACGGAACCACCGACTCGCTCGACTACCTCCCCATGACGATCCGGTCAGATGTGCGTGCCAACCGAGTAAACGCGACAGCAACTGTCAAGACCCAGTCTGGTGAGCCTCTCGTTGGAGCGTCGGTTCGCTGGACCGCACCCGATGTGCCTGGAACTCTCGGCAGTGGGAGCACGAAAAGCACAAGCGGCAGTAATGGCGAAATTGTCATGTCGTTGTCGACAGGTCCGGTGGCGTTCACCGTCCAGAATGGGACGGTCAAGTCGGGAGCAACTCTTCAGGCAGCAACAGTAACAACCATCGTCGCTGCAGATGGCGCCATCAACATCACCGTTCCTGATCCACCAAGCGTCGTTGACAGGAAAGTGTCTGTCGTCATGGCAGATGGCACGCCGATCCCGAGTGCGTCGATCAGTGTTGCGAATTCATATCTGGCGTATGCATACCAATTCGTGGGCACAGACGTAGCGACATGGGGAGCTCAGCCCGTTGATGCGAAGGGACTCTTCGGAAAGGTGTGGTGCTCATGGTGCTACGTACCGCCTCCCGCGTATATCACTGGTGCAGACGGCACGATCACTTTTAAGACATTCAACACCGGAGCTCGGTCAACTAATCGCGACGTTGACGTCAGCTACTCCGACGGAACACTCTCCCAGACTCTTACACACGTCTTCGGGACAACCAGCGACATCGTCACCATGGACAACATGTCGAGAACAACAGCTGCAGTGGCAGATTCTGATCCCGCGACACCAGCACTTGATGTTGAGGTGAACAGTTCAGGCCAAGCCACCATCGAGGTGACTGCGGCGGATGCCGCCAAGGGTGCACTGTCGGGGCTCGAGTCACGAGCTGAAGAGGTCTGCTCTGGGATGGCCTCGGGTGGTCTTTGGAAATCAACATTCAAGATTGACAACATCTGCTCTGACGTATCGACAAATGGCGTCTCTGCGGCGCGAGTTCGCCCCACCAGTTCCTGTGCAACGGGATCATCCACAAGCGATTCTGCGGGCAAGATCTCGCTCGTCCTCTGTCCGTCGAAGTCAACCTTGTACCGCCTGCGCGGTCAGGGCGCCGTCGCGACTCTCGCATTCTGCGTCAGGGTCAACAACGAACCTTGCGGCGCATCGACCCAAATCGCAGTCGAGCCAACAGTGAATAGTGCGAAAAAGATGCTTCAGCGGAAGAAAACGGTCAAGTTACAGACGCTCTTACCCCCTTCAAAAGGTTACAAAGCGACATACAAGATTTCTGGCGGCTGCCGCATCACTGGAACTTCATTGCAAACCCCAAATCGCAAGGCAACTTGCCGCCTCGTGATGACTCAAACTCGCACGGTGAAGAAAACAACGAAGAGACTAACTAAGACCGTGATCATCTCCATCAAGTGAGTTGTGCGAATCACAGCGCGAGAAAGAGTTGAAATCCCAATCTTCTGAGCCGTAGATCACTACAAAACAATTAGCGGTTGAGTTTTGCGCTTTCAATGCGCAAATCGTTTTCCACCATCATCTTCACCAAGTGTGGGAAGTCGACTTCTGGTGTCCAACCCAATTTAGTTTTTGCTTTAGTGGGGTCACCAATGAGCAGGTCAACTTCTGCCGGACGGAAGAATTTGGGGTCTTGAGTGACATATGGGTGCCAGTCGGCAATGCCCACTTCGGCAAATGCCAACTCTAAGAACTCTTCAATGGAGTGGGTTTCACCAGTAGCTACTACGTAGTCATCGGGCTCATCTTGTTGCAACATGAGCCACATTGCCTTCACGTAGTCGCCGGCATAGCCCCAGTCGCGCTTGGCGTCGAGGTTGCCGAGTGAAATGTCTTGCTGTACACCCAACTTGATACGAGCAACAGCATTAGAAATTTTGCGAGTAACGAACTCGAGGCCACGGCGGGGGCCTTCGTGGTTGAACAAAATACCCGAGCAGGCATACATGCCATAGCTCTCGCGGTAGTTGACAGTGATGTCGTGGCCGAACACCTTTGCACAGCCATAAGGCGAACGCGGGTGAAACGGTGTGAGTTCAGTTTGTGGCACTTCGCGCACCTTGCCGAACATCTCTGAAGATGAAGCCTGGTAGAAACGCATGGGGTTGTTTTGTGCTCCACCCACCATACGAATCGCTTCCAACATGCGCAATACACCAAGGCCAGTTGTATTGGCCGTCAGTTCTGCCTGGATCCAGGAGAAGTGAACGAAGGAAATTGCACCCAAGTTATAAATTTCGGTGGGCTGAGCGCGTTCAAGAGTAGACACCAAACTTGGCAGGTCGGTGAGGTCACCCGATACCAGTTCAACGTATGGAAACTCGTCGCGCAAGAGCTCGGCACGAGCGTTGTTTTGACCCTTGATCATGCCAAAGACTTCATAGCCCTTGGAGTGCAAGAACTCTGCAAGGTGTTGTCCGTCTTGACCTGTGATACCGGTAATTAATGCGCGTGCCATATGAACGTTGACTCTAACAGTTGCGCCTCTACGCTCAGTGAGATGATGTGGAGCAAAAACCCATGATTTGTGTTGTTTCAGGCGGGGTGGGCGCAGCTCGTTTCTTACGTGGTGCGCAACATGCCATTGCTCATAACAAACTCATGACAATTGTCAATACCGGCGACGACACGGTGATGCATGGTCTGTCCATTTCTCCCGACCTCGACACTGTTACCTACACCGTGTCGGAATCAATTGACCCCGAGCGTGGTTGGGGCCTTGCCAATGAAACATTTGTCACCATGGAAAACTTGGCGCGTTTTACCGATGTACGCCCTGCGCAGTCACTTGCCGGAGAATCGTGGTTTGGCTTAGGAAACCGCGACCTTGCTACACACTTCTATCGCACAACACGCCTTGCCGAAGGCGCAACGCTTGCAGAAGTAACGGCAGAAATTACTCAAGCATTTGGTATTGGCTTTCGCGTGCTTCCCATGACCAACGCACGCGTTTCTACAATGGTCACACTTGTTGACGGTAGTGAAATTTCATTTCAGGAATACTTTGTGAAATTACGCCACTCAGTTGCTATTCAGAGTGTTCGCTTCGCCGGCATTACTGAAGCATCTGCTCTGGGGCTCAACGATATGAGCTCTGCCGATGCAGTTATTATCGCTCCATCAAACCCAATCGTTTCTATTGGCCCTATGCGAGCGCTGAAGGACTTCGACGCAACACTGGCGGCTCGTCGCGACACCGTTGTGGCAATCTCGCCCATCGTTGCCGGAGCCGCACTGAAGGGCCCAGCAGATCGCATGATGAGCGAACTGGGGCATGAACCAAGCGTGGTCGGAGTAGCTCGGCTGTATGCGCCCATCGCTTCTACTCTCGTTATCGATACCGCCGACGAGCATCTCATATCGGCTGTGGAACGCGAAGGAATGCGCTGTGTTGCTACCAATACCATCATGAAAACCGCAGAAATATCTGCCGCCCTCACCCAAACGTGCTTAAGCGCCATTGGCGTGGCAACATAAGAGCCATATGAGCAAGTTAACTGCGTGGGGTATTGAAGGAATTGGGGAAATTATTCCCGGTATGCAACTCGGAGACATCATTGTTGAAGCATGCTCAGGCGAACCCAATGGCCCACTTCTCGATAACGATGTTTTGGTAGTAACACAAAAAATTGTGTCGAAAGCAGAAGGCCGACTCGTAGAAATTGACCCCGACGACCCACTGTCACACAAAGTGCTTGTTGAAGAAGAAGCTGTACGTATTGTGCGTCGTCGAGGTGACCTCATCATTACCGAAACCAAACATGGTTTCGTGTGTGCCAACAGCGGCATCGACTTGTCGAACGTTGAGCGCGGTCAAGCTGCACTCCTCCCTCTTGACTCCGATCGCTCTGCACGGCGGATTCGCGACATCGTGAAAGCAAAACTCGGTGTGAATGTTGGAGTCATTGTGAGCGATACCTTTGGGCGCCCATGGCGTAAAGGTGTTACCGATGTAGCAATTGGGGTTGCGGGCATTGCTGGCGTGCTCGACCTACGCGGCACACCCGATGCACTTGGCCGCATGATGCAGGTAACCGAAATTGCAGTTGCCGACGAACTTGCCTGTGCAGCAGAACTGGTAATGGGCAAATCGAATGGCATACCTGTGGGCGTTGTTCGCGGTGCAGACGCAGCGTGGTTTCGCGAGTCGAGCATGGATGAAATTGTGCGTAACCCCAGCGAAGATCTCTTTCGCTAAAAGGCTTTAGCGCTGTGGTGCAACAGTTGCCAGGCCTTCGGCAAGTGACGTAAAAGGCGCCCAGGCGAGCTGAATGCGAGCACGCACCGGAGATACCGCAAAGCGCGTAATGTCACTGGGCCGCTGCTTCCCTACCACTGGTTGCAAAGTTGAACCCGCGCTCATCTCTTTCCACAATGCAGCAACGCTTGTTTGCACACCGGTACCAATATTGATGACCAACCCGTCACCTTTAGTAGCCGCTTTCACATAGGCATCAACTACATCTTCAACAAAGACAAAATCTCGCGTTTGTTTTCCTGAACCAAAAAATTCAGGGGCTTCATTATTGGCGAGTGCTGTAGCAAAAGCTGCAACTACCCCATCTTCTGCTCGTTGCCGAGGGCCATAGACATTGGCAATTGCCAGTGCCGTGTATTCCACCGCATGCACTTCGCGATACACAGCGAGCAACTGCAACAGCGTGCGTGTAATGACGTGCGGAACACTGATGGGTTCACTAACACGACCTTCCTTAATAGGAATTTCACGTACGGGCACTTCTCCGTAGAGCAAGTGCGCAGGGACTCCCAACACAACTTTTTTCACACCAAACAAGCGAGCAGCTTCTAGTGCCGCAACAACTGCAGGTGCGGAGGAAAGTGCAAGCGTGGAGTGCGCTGCACTTGGCGACAATGCTGTGAGTTGCAAAATCACATCGGGGCGACGCAACGACACTAGGTCGAGAAATTCGGGTGTAGTGACATCGATGTTATGAATTTTGAGATCGCCGCCCGAAAGACGCGCCTGATGCAAATTCGAAAAGGAACCTGTGCTCAGGTTGTCGACAACTTCTACTGCGTGCCCTTCCGACAGCAAGCGGTCAACGACATGTGACCCAATAAAACCGGCGCCACCACACACTAAAAAGCGCACTAAACGCCGTCCGGGCTGGGCCGCTTCACGTTGTTCAATACTTCGCCTGGTTCCACAACGCCATCTGCACCAATGATGCAGTTTTTCAATTGTGCAGTGCTGCCCACAACACCCATAATGACACTGTTTTCAATAGCTGCCGACTCCCCAATTTCGGCGCCAGCAATAACCACTGAATGCGACAGATGCGAGTATTCACCCACTACGCACAGTGGCCCCACCACCGATTGTTCAATTGTTGCCGTTGCCGCAACCCTGCTTGCCGCGTGTACCAACTTGTTGCCTTGCACGTTTTCCAGTGTTGACATATTTGCCGCAATGTATGTTTCGGGTCGGCCAGTATCGACCCAACTGTCGTTTGTTGGCACTGCAAACAACGTGCCTTGGGCAACCATTGCAGGAAAAACAACACGTTCAATAGAGGTTTTTTGGTTCACAGCTATGCGCTCAATGACCGAAGGTTCAAGCACGTATGTGCCTGCATTAACATTGAAGCTTGTTGTTTCGCCAGGAGCGGGCTTTTCTACAAATCGAGTGACCTGACCACTAGTAGCTGTTTCCACCACCCCAAATTGTGATGGGTCTTCTACCGGTGTGAGATGCAGCGTGCCTTCAGCTGCGTTTTTCTTGTGAAACGCTACGAGCGTCGACACATCGAGGCTCGTTAATACATCGCCATTCACCACAATGAATGTTTGCGAAATGCCCGCAAAGCGTGCGGCAAATGCGATGGCTCCACCAGTGTCGAGCGGTTCTGGTTCGACGGCGTACTCGAGATGTACCCCACCACATTGATTTCCGGGGAATGCATCGATAAAAGGTTGTGGCTTGAAACCCAAGGCAAGAACGGCCCGAGTGACTCCAGCTTTTTCCAACCCTGCAATGACTCGCGCCAGAATAGAGACGTTGCCAACCGGCAACAGCGGCTTCGGTGTGGTGAGCGTGAGCGGACGAAGCCGCGTACCAAACCCACCGACCAGGATGACAGCATCCATGGGCGGCGTGTTACCCCTTGGTCGTTGTAGTGGAACTGGCGGCTACCGAAGTGGTGGTAGCAGTTTCAACTGTTGTAGTAGTTGCACCCGCAACCGTGGTGGTTGTAGCACCAGCAACAGTTGTAGTGGTTGCACCAGCAACCGTGGTGGTTGTAGCACCAGCGACCGTGGTGGTTGTTGCACCCGCAGTATCGGCAGCGCCCAGTTCAGGCAAGTTCACTGCTGATTCAGGAAGCGCCGGAGCATCGGCGTCTTTCGGCATATATGCAATAACTACAACCATGCCATCGCGATCAATGCGAATATTCTTAAAGTCGGCAATGAGCATTTTGCGATCGTTTGGCTTGTCGTACTGGTTCCAAACATATGCACGAAGCTCAGAGTCTTTCTTGTAGCACTTCGTCTTGCCCTCTTCGTACACCATTCCGGTTTGTTGATCGGCGGGGAACTCTAATTTTGAGTCGCTCAGTTTGACGCCATACACATCGAGGAAGAGTCCAAATTTTGCACGGCTACCTGTAGCCAGTGCTTGTGGGTGCCAGTGAATAACCCCGTCATCGTGGCTGTGAATGCCGTACTTGACATAGTTCGGATCGATGGGTTCTTCTTTGTTGCCAATGAGGTTAGGAAGGTACTTATCGCAGCCATAGAAGCCGTACGACACGTGCCAGTGGTCGTTGGTGGTTGGTGCTTCGTTGCCACTTGGGGCACTTTGCCGGGCATAGGCCACAAGACCAAGACCTACAAGGAGAACGACAACAATGACTGCAGGGAAAACTGTTCCACCCTGAAAGCGGACTTTTTTCCCTTTGCCCTTTTGAGCCAGTCGGGCGACTTTTTTGGCTGAAGATGATTTACCCACGAAATCACGAGGTTATCTGCTGAAGAGGCGTTTTACAGCGATTCCGTCGGCGACAAGGTAGCCAAGAGTTGGTGGTAGGCCTCGCCCACCGCTCGGGGAGACGCATTTTCCACCACCCACAACCGACCTTTTGCACCCATCTCTGCCATCTCATCGCGATTTTCCAACATCGACGAGAGCGCGGCAATAAATGCTTCCGGCTCGTCCGGAGCCACCACCCGTCCACACCCCACATTTTCCACGATGCGCGCCACTTCACTATCGGAATCGATAGCGGCCAACAACGGGCGACCTGCAGCCATGATGGAATACGCCTTTGACGGCACGCTCACTGCACCGAGGCCCGCCTTCAATGGAACGACGTGCACATCGGCACTGGCCAGCACTTCACTGAGTCGACTTGCGTCTTGGTAATTCACGAACCGAATATTGAAGACACCTGCTGCTTGCACCTCTAACTCGCCGCGCGCAGAGCCCTCGCCATTCACGATGAACATGACACGCGGCAATGCGCGTGCAGCGTGGATGAGCAAATGAATTGACTGGGAGAACCCCACATTGCCGGCATACATCACCACCGTGTCGGCATTGCCAGCATGTTCTTTGCGATACGCGGTTGACGTAGACCGTGGAACAATATTTTCTGAATCAACAAAATTGGCAATGACATGTACGCGTTGCGCAACACGTGAGGAGACTTTTGCTTCTAAGTTTTTTTGCAGGTCTTGCGACAACACCACCACTGCATCACTCGCGCGATAACTGATGCGCTCGAGCCAACGTGCCAGCCAAATAATGCGTTTGTTAGTTATTTTTCCTGTGGCAATGGCTGCATCGGGAAATACATCTTGAATGTTGAAAACCAATGGAGCCCTGCGCACCCGCGCTACGAGCCAGCCAGTGAGACCCAACGTCAGTGGTGGCGACATCGCAATAACAGCATGTGCTTTGCGGCGCACTCCACCGGCAAATACACCGCGAATACCAAGTAGCGCACTGAAACCGACGAAACCAACGGCGCGACGCGCAATATGAGATTTATCTTTCCCAGCGAAAGGAGAAACCCGAGTGATGGAACCCCATGGCGTGATTTCGCAACTCTTGCGATTGCCTTGCCATTCTTTTTCCACTTGGTGCTGGCGATACCACGGCAACGAGGTCACCACATGCACTTCATGACCGCGCTCCACCAACTCTTCAACAATGCGGGTCATCACAACTCCAGTTGGCGCGGTGTCGGGAGCAAAATGCGGACACAACACCACAACTGGATGAGTGCTCATTTCAACATGCTTTCATAAGTTGTCGCAAGGTCGTTGCCCGATTCAGCAAGCGAGAAGTACTGCACTCGCTCGTGGCCGCGTTGCACAAGTACTGCAGAAGTGTTGTCAATCATATTTGGTACATCACTCCACGCATCGAGCGTGAGCGGCAAGACCACAGCAGCATCACCTGCTACTTCAGGAAGACTTGCTGTATTGGCACACACCACAGGAACGCCAAGCGACATCGCTTCAATGAGTGGTGCACCAAAACCTTCGTATTGGCTAGGAAACAAAAGTGCACGCGCGCCTGCAACAAATGCATCGCGCTCAGAGCCTTCCACCCTGCCCACAATATGTACACGATGCGATAGACCCAGTTGCGCGACCAACGCAAGGAGTTCTTCGTGTGCACGCCCTGCAGAGCCAATAAACACCAAGTGCTCGCTGCGATTTTTCCATGGGCCAGCAAGCAGATTCACCAAAAACGCATGGTTCTTGTGTGGGTGCGTCATTGCTGGGTAAATGAAATACTCCACGTTGTCGAGGCCATATTTGCTGCGCACGCGGGCAATGTTTTCTTCGCTACGCACAAGTGCTTCAACCCCATGGCGCACCACATGAATTTTTTCACCTGGTAACGAGAACTGTTCCATGAGCACCCCACGCACATAGGTCGAAGGAACAGCAATTGCTCGCGCACGTTTCACCGAGCGCGGCATCATCGCTTGCAAATAGCGCAACCTCACTGAAGAAAAGTATTCGGGGTAGGTGAGGTACTGCACATCGTGCACAGTAAGCAGGGTGTTGTTATTGCCACGCAGCGGCAAGGTACCGCCTCCGTGATGAACGAGTTGAGCACTTTTCGTACGCGCATTGAGCCATGTATTTTCAAACATGATGCGTGCAGCGCGATTATGTGCCGTTGACGACATTTCGTTCATGTGAACCACATCGGCAAGTTCGCCATGTGCCGCGATGAAACCTTGAGGTACATACGCGTGAAGTGCGAACTCACTGTGCCCACATAAGCCCGCAAGTTGCCGAGTGAGGTACTGCTCGCTGCCCCCCACCTTTCCTGGCACACACCACAATAAGTTGATGGCAACTTCAGTTGCTTTTACTGCATCAACCACGAGACGCACCTGTGGTTTCTTCCAACACTTCGCGATACACCTCGACGGTGAGTGCCGCCGTGCGTTCCCAAGTGACTGAGCGCGAACGCGTGAGCCCGCTTTGCGATAACGCTTCGCGGTTTTCCAACGCACGCAAAATGCCATCGGCAATGCTCGAAGCACTATTGGGGTTAACGAGAACTGCGGCACCACCCGATACTTCTTCTGTGGAACTTCCCAAGCTGGTGACCACCGGAACTCCATGTGACATCGCTTCTAAAATGGGTAAACCAAACCCCTCACGGAGCGATGGGTAACAAAATGCTGCGGCACCTGCATACAACGCCGCTAGGTCGGCACTGGGTACAAAGCCCAGCATTTTTACTCGCGATTGCGCAACAATTTCAGTGCCCCAACCATCAGCCCCCACTACTACTAATGGGGGCGCATCGGGCCCAAGAGTCTCCACTGCATCGATGAGTCGTTGCAGGTTTTTACGTGGTTCTAAAGTGCCAACGAAAAGCAAGTACTGCTGTGGCAGTTCGTATTTGTTTCGCACCGCATTGATTTGTTCGCTGTCAACATCAACATGATGCACTCCGTTTGGCACGTAGCGCAGTTGCTCTGCGCTGAACCCGTTTTCCAAGCAGTCATCGAGTGTGGCCTGCGAAACACAAATGATGCGCGTTGCTCGTTTGCGCAGGATTGCCAGACTGCGCTGAAAAACGCCCACACCTCTCTTGGTGAAATGTTCAGGCTCGTGCAAAAAAGCAAGGTCATGAATAGTGGCAACAAGCGGTGCTCCACTTGCAGCAGGAATAATGCTCGTTGCATGTACCAGGTCAACTGCCCCCGTTGCGCCTTCCACCTTGGGCCAGTTCAAACGCAGCCACGATTCATATAAGTACGGCCCTGCTAACGGCAACGAGTGCACGGCAATAGGAGGGCGATACGGCTCAAGTGGTGCTGCTTTGTGACGCCCTGCCACCCCGAGCAGCTGCACGTCGTGACGACTTGAAGAGTCGCGGTGATTCAATTCGCCAATGGCTTTTGCCAATTCAATGCC
>WLST01000043.1 GCA_009711295.1 Actinomycetota bacterium
AAGTTGCTCGCTGTTCCCAGTGCCGATGCGAAAGTGACCACAAAAGATATTGAGCGCGTTGCTGGTGACCTTGGCGTGATGCACCATGCACAGCCACGAGTGGTGTCTCTCACTCAACCGACGGAATTAGGAACGCTTTATAGCGCAGAAGAAATTGAACAATTGTGTGTATGTGCGCATGAGCATGGGCTATTGGTCCATATGGATGGAGCCCGCATCGCAAATGCCACCGCAGCTTTAGGTGGGATCTCTTCGGTGCGAAAGTTCACTGTCGATGCAGGCGTTGACGTTCTTACTTTCGGCGGTACTAAAAATGGGTTGATGTACGGAGAAGCAGTTCTGTACTTCCCTCAAGGTGCTGCTCGAGCTCAATCGTATAAAGATTTTTCTCATGAAAATGCTCAACGTGCGTTGCGCTATGCACCTTACGCACGCAAGCAAACAACTCAGTTGCCATCCAAAATGCGTTTCGTTTCTGCTCAATTTGCAGCAGTACTCAATAATGATTTGTGGGTGCAACTGGGATCTTCTGCAAACGAGGCAGCAGCTTCCCTGTTCGATGCCGTGCACTCCATTTCATCGCTCGAACTCAACGACTCCCCACCCGTCAACAGCCTCTACCCCACCATTTCTCCTGCTCATGCAGAGCAACTCAGAGAGGTCTCATTTTTCTGGGACTGGGAACCGGCACGACACCGCGTGCGTTGGATGACCTCTTGGGACACCGAGCTCAGCGATGTGAAGGCTTTCGCTGATGCTGTTTACCGAATAGTAACTTCAGGCGCAGAAACTTAATTGACTGTTGAGTTAGATGTAGATACACTGCGCAAGTGGAGTTAGGCACTACATCGGGGGGTGTGTAATGGCGGCAGTGGAATCATATTCGCGGCGAGATTTTGCTGTTGAAAAATGGATGAACGAAGGTGCATGTCGTGGGCTCACCACAGTGTTCTTCCCTCCCGCAGCTGAACGTCCTCAGTCCCGTTTGCGCCGCGAGTCAATGGCCCGTGAAGTATGCATGTCGTGCAATGTTCTCGACACCTGTCGCACCTTTGCTCGTGAGAATCATGAATACGGTTTCTGGGGCGGCGAGTCTGAAGAAGAGCGTCACGCAGCGGGGTTCCACCTCATTGCGCCTATTGGTGTTCGCTCACGCGCTGCAGGCTGAGCCCAAGCCAGCCATCAATTTCTCTTTTATCGAGATAACGAAAACCAAGTTTTTCGTAACACGCAACAATGTCGAGTTCTCTCGATTCAGTGAATCCGCTTAAGAAGAGATAACCGTCTTTTTGTACCGCACCGCTAATTGCATCTGCGCCTTCTAATAACACCGGAGCCAAAATGTTGGCTAACACGTGTGAATAGGTACCCAAGATGCATTCAAGCCCCCCTTGTTGACACGTGAATGAATCTTCTACCCCATTGAATTGAGCATTGAAAATGCTTGCTTCAACCGCAGTAGCAGCAAGATCTATACCGTGTGCTCGACCACCGAACTTTTTGAGGAGCGCAATACTGAGCACACCAGAGCCACAGCCGATGTCGAGTATGTCGGGAGTTTCATTGGCTTCTTGCAGTTGACGAAGTGCCAAAGTGAGTGTTGCTCGTGTTGTTGGATGATCACCCATGCCGAATGAGCCGTAAGGCTCTATGAAAATGGGAAGCAGTGTCGCATCTGCAATGTTGAATTCATCTTTCTTCCAGAGCGGAATGATTGCAATATTTTCAACGAGAGTTGTTTTTGCAAATTGACGCCACGTATTGGCTACATCGCTGTTTTGCGCAAATAAGCGCACTGGCCAATTGCTCAGTCTGTTCATTTCGGTGCCGAATTGTTCGACGTAAGCTTCCCATTGCTCTAACGGGTGAGACCCAAGGTGGGTGCGAACAACGGTTTGTGTGGCTTCGTCAATGACTTCAACAGCTTGCGCGCCGCATGCCCATAAAGCGTCACTCACAATTTCAACGAAATCTTGTTCGACTAAAATTTCAAGAAGAATGTTTTCGCGAACGTGTTGCGACGAGTCACTCATCGATGCGGCGAAGATCTTGACGGAATCGACGACCCTTTGCAACATAGGCAGCAACTCCCATGGCGATGTCTGCTGATCGAGCCCGGTCGAGTTTGATGGTTGCTGGGGCCCCAACAGCAAGCGCCCCGCTGGGCACGTCGGTGCCATTCAGTACTACGGCATTGGCTGCAACAATTGCGCCAGAATGCACCACCACTTGGTGGAGAACAATGGCGCCAGATGACACCTGGGCATTGCTTTCGATGGTGCAGCCTTCCAAGTGCACGATGTGCCCAATCACGCAGTCGTCTCCGACTGTCGTTGGATACATCGGAGTGGTGTGGATGACCGTTCCATCTTGGATGCTGGTTCGCGCCCCAATGATGATTTCGCCGTCATCTCCGCGAAGAACTGCTCCGGCCCAGATGGTGGACTCTGGTCCGATGGTGACACTCCCAATGACAACTGCATCGGGATGTACGTAGGCAGTGGGGTCAATGTCGGGAACCTGGGTTCCGAGAGCGTAAATAGGCACATCAACATGTTACTAATGGTGAAAGACACACAGCCGACAATGTCGCACGAACAGCGAAATATCGCGATTTTGCCGTTAGCGTTGCTTGCCTATGTCTCGCAGGATTGAAATTGAACTCACCAGTAACAGCCCCGACGGTTCGTGGACCTGGCGAGCAGCTGGAGCCAAGAATCCTAAAGGTGTACTCGACGGATCCATTCTGTCCGCTTCTCACAAAGTAGGAGACGTAGTAAAGGCCGATGCAGAGTTTGCGATCGATGGCATCACCATTTTGGGCGTCGTCGCCGGCAAACAACGTGTAGAAAAATTAGAACGAATTGAAATCCTTCCTTCAGACAAACCATTCCAAGCAGTAATGGAAACCAAGGCTCCGCGTTCTGAGCGTTCATTTTCTGGAGACAAACGCAATGGTCGTCGTAGCGATAAACCTAGCGACGGCAAACCTGGCGACAAAGGTGCTCGACGTCCTCGCCGTGAAGATGGTGCAAAAGAAGAAGGCAAAGCACGCGAACCTCGTCGCGAAGGTCAAGAAGTTCGTCGTCGCCCTTCGTTCACTCCTCCACCAGATCTGCCACAGCGTCCGCGCGCAAAACGTTTGAAGCCTGGTCGCGCACATCGCAACACCATCTTGGCGAATCTTCCAGAAGCACAAAGCGCCATCGCGGAGCGCGTGTTGTCCGGCGGTATTCCTGCAGTGCGGACCGCAATTGCCGATCAAAATAAACTTTTGAAGCAAGAAGGCAAAGAACTCATACCTGCTGACGGTCTCATCACTATGGCGGAAAATCTTTTGCCAAAATTACGTGTAGCTGAATGGCTAGACCGCGCTGACGCTGCTGTTGCCGATCTCGATACTCTCGATTTGCGCGATCTGCGCTCAGTTGTCACATCCGGTGACGACCCAGCAATTGCACGCGATGAAACAACACGTGCAATCGCAAAGACTCTTCGTGAAGGACTCGTTGCGCGTCAAGAAAAAGATCAAAAAGAATGGCTGTCCGATATCGATGCAGCAATCAAAGTCGGACGTATTGTGCGTGCTTTGAAGTTGTCTTCACAGCCGCCTAAGGCTGGCGCACCATTCCCTTCAGAACTTGGCTCGCGCCTTGCTGCTGCCGCTTCGCAAAATCTTGAAGCCGATGCGCCTAGCGATCGTTGGATTGCGGTTCTTGAGGCTGCAGCCTTTAGTCCGGTGCGATCACAACTCGTTGCACCAGCTCCGCCAAATACGGTGTCCACGGAACTAGCAACCACAATCACTCGCCTTGCGCCGTCAATTCCTCAGATTGCCGCATTATTCAGCATTGTGGTGACGCCAGGAACCGCTATGCCGCGTCCATTGCGCCCTACACGGCCTGTAGACAAGAAAAAGCCAGCGAAGGCACCTGTAGAGCCAACACAGGCTTAAATTCATCTCACTTGGCTGTGGGTCCTAAGATGTCTCTATGTCAGACATCGTCCTTTTTGAAAAGCGTGGCCGCATTGGCATCATCACGCTGAACCGTCCAGAAGCTCGCAACGCCGTCAATGGTGACGTTGCAGCCGGAGTTGAAGCAGCACTCGACCAGATCGAATCTGACGACGACATTTGGGTCGGAATCGTTACGGCAAATACCGCAGGACAAGAAAAGCCCGTTTTCTGTGCTGGAGCAGACCTCAAAGCTATTAACTCAGGTAACGCAGGTGGTTTGAGTACGAAGCGCGGCGGATTCGCAGGTATTGCCTATCGCGAACGTCGTAAACCAGTCATTGTTGCCGTTGACGGATTAGCAACTGCGGGCGGTTGTGAAATTGTCTTGTCTTGTGACCTTGTCGTGGCGAGCAACAGGTCGTCCTTCGGGCTTGCTGAAGTCAAGCGCAACCTCATTGCAGGGGCCGGCGGACTCTTTCGTCTTCCGCGAGCAATTGGTCGCAGCGCTGCACTGGAAATCATTCTCACTGGTGAACCTCTCGCAGCACAACGGGCCTACGAGCTTGGTCTTGTGAACCACGTTGTGGCCCCAGACCAGGTGATGCCAAAAGCACTAGAGATTGCTGAACGTATTTGTGCAGCAGCTCCCCTCGCCGTGTGGGCAAGTCGCAAGGTTGTGCTTGCCTCTGCATATGAAGATGATGACACCCTCATCAATATGACAAATGCCGAGTTTGGCGCCATCATGGCTTCAGAAGACACTAAAGAAGGTCTTACTGCATTTATCGAGAAGCGACTTCCGAACTGGAAGGCCCGCTAAGGCGTTCCTGCAAATATGAGCTGAGCGGGAAGCCCCGCTTGTTCACATAGATTTTTCAATTCTCTTTGCCCAGGCAGCACACAAACAAGCGTTTCTTTGGCAGCAGCGTCGAATTGCTGTGCACAGGTAAGGAGAAGTTTCCCTATTCCTAATGATCGACACTTCTCTTCAACGAAAAGAGAAGTAATGATGCAGCGCGTGTCAATGATGTATCCCAATGCGAATCCCACTGTGATGCCATCGACTTCGCTCACAAAGTTAAATGGGGTGCTCCCCGCCGTGTTGCGGAGAAGTGATGTAAGAAAGCTCCAACTAGTTGCCCCACGCTGAGCACTGAGGGAAGCCTCAGCGGTTTTCTTTATACTGCTGAGTTTTTCATCGGTCTCTGTGACCGCAAAGATGTTGAAACTCAATGGGCCAACGAGGTGAGTAGCGAGAGCTACTTCCCTACTCATTGCCTGAACTAGCCGCTTTCAAGATTGTTCTGCGTTGACGATGTGAATTCTCGTAATTGAAAACAGCAAGCATTTCAGTTGAAGAGCAACCGCTGAGTGCTGACACAATTTCCTTTGCAGTCAGAGCATCGTAATTTTCTATGGGCAGATGAAGTGAAGGTTCTGCAGGGCCCGGTGCGACATCGGTGTCTTTTGCTGGAGTGTCTTGAGATTGCGCACAGTACTGTTGAAACTTCTTTTGAGCCATGTCGACAGAAAGCTTGCCAATAAAGCGGGCGTTTTTCACGTGCTGTTCAACGCGAGCTGACAGTTCTTTCATCGATTGTTGCGTCATGCGAATTCCGTTTACTTCACAGCAAAAATAGGACAAGCATCGTCGCCTACAGGACAATTTGGGGCGCTACGTCGCACGAGAAGGAAACACTGCGCGCACATCTCTTCTCCAGCTTGACGCGGCTGTAGGCGGTCTCCGTCGGTGTTTCGGTCGTCTACTTCGCCTTCTTCGTCGTCATCTTCAATCGGAACGTCGTCGGCTGCAACGAGACGGTCTTTCAAAATTTTATCGAGGTCTTCCTCAACGTCATCTGGAGTGGTGAGATCGTCATCGTCTTCATCTTCGCCCGCAGCAGCGGCACGTCGAGACGCTGGTGTCATTGCTTCTGTGTCGTCTGCTTCGTCTTCATCTGCAGCGACGAAGTCTTCGTCTTCTAGCAGCGGGTCTTCTTCTAAATCTTCTGCAAGATCGTCGGGGTCAAGATCGGGGTCAAGGTCGTCAACAAGTGCGATGTCGTCTACTTCGTCGCCTTCTTCAATTTCAATTACTTCATCTTCTGGATCGATATCTATTTGTTTAGCTGGCTTCTTTTTGCTGCTTGCCATAAACCGAAACCTTTCGTTATTGCTTTGGGGGCGAGCGAACTGTAGACAATCTGTTCACCTTCAGCGCGTACCATAGGTGCTAGGCAGTACTTCCGTGCAAATCGTATGAAAATCTCTCAAAATTTTTACAATTTTGCTCTTTTTTGACCACTTGTGACGGCGGTTAGCCGTTGCGCTTGGCCTCTGCGCGTCGTTCAGATTCCAGACGCTCCAATTCAGGTACATCTGTTGTCATATGGATCATTGCTTCAGCAACGGCTTTATGGCCCGCTTGATCGCGAATGAGAGCATGCATATCGAGGGCAACTTTGCGATAGGCAGGGTGACCCTGCGGACTCGAGCGCAATTCAAGCATATGCATCGCTTCGCGTGCATTGAACTGCATGACATAACGAATGCGATATGCCATTGAGACTGCGTACGGCGCTTGTGACGGGTACTCAGGGAGCAGCGCGTCGTAGAGGTCTGCCGAACGCTCCATCACGTCGTCGAAAGCAGAAGTTTGCCCGGCATCGTCGACGATGTCGGGACGAACATACCCATGATTCGGCGTCAGTGGTTGCCACTCAATGGTGAGCATACGGTGGCGTTGCATATCGCGAAACGCTCCGTAGTCAGACAAAACATCGAAGCGGTAGTCGGTACGTTCAAAGGCGCGGCCTGGGCGGTGACGCCTATTGGTGCGGTCGCCAACATAGGCACGAATGAGGCGCACCTTTTCATCGTGGCTCATGTTTTGCACTTTGTTATAAATTTGAGACTCGCTCATTGTGAGATGGCTGTAGCAAATTGCAGCCAATAGCTTGTCTTCACCTTCTGGGTCGAAATCACTCAGCACCACGGAGTCAGACGGCTCAGCCTCTTCTTTGGCGAAGAGTTCGTGGACAAGCAGCTGAGTGTCGGAGGAAGTGTCGGCGAGGTACTGCGACCAACGACCGCCACGGTCTGGTTGATCTACTCTGCGCAGAAAACTCGGTACAACTTTGCGTAGTTCTGTGAGCATGAGGTCGGCATAGAGGCGAGCTTCAGGCAGCGGGTTTGCTCGCATCCGAAGTAGCAGGGCTTCGTAGGCTTGCCCGCTCCCATAAATTCCTACATTGGACAGTGCTGATGCTGGCAAAACGCCGCGCACTGCGTCGAGGGCTTTAGCGCGAGTGGCCTGGCGATAAATGAAATCGGAGTCTTTTGGCCCCTGCGGAACAACTTTGCGGACATGGGTAGTAAGCGAATCAACAAGACCACTGTACGAGTCGAACATGCGATCCATATCGCCGACGTAGCGCGTGCCAAAACGACCTGAGAGGACCTCTGGATCGCGATAGAACCTGTAACGACCACCAAGTCGATTGTCGTAGGAGATATAGCGGGTGCTTTGCTCGAGGTAGCTCATCAAGCGACCCCACTCCAGTATTTTGGTCAACAGGTTTGAAGCTTGTTCGCAGGCGAGGTGAACACCACCCAATTGGGCAACAGAGTCGTCTCCGTACTCAACAAACACTTTCTCGTAGAGGTCTTCGGCACGCTCGACCCCAATGGTTGCGTCGAGTGTTGCGTCGCCTTGTACATCGAGTTCATTGACAAACTCATCGAGAAATAATCGACGCAGGCTCTTGGCGCTGCGGCTGTATCGGGCAAAAAGTGCGCCCTTCACCACTTCAGGAAGATTAACGAGAGCAAATACAGGCGAATCGAGATTGGTGAAATACCGTTTCAAGATGTCAGATTCAGCGGGAGTGAACTCCTCGGGTACATAGACCGTCACGACGACCAATGTTAGAAGTCGTCAGCCTCAAGTTGAGGGATCATCCACTAAATAAGTCCGGCCGGTCGTGGGCCAATACGGGCAAATTCCGATGCAGTTTGGACCGCTGCAACATCGTCCAGCAGGGCATCGAGCGCAGTCAGGGCCAAGATCTTTGCTCCGTCGATGACTGCCCGGTCCCCTTCCGTGGCCCGCGCATATTCGGCAAATCGTGGGGTATGAATGGGCACCCCATGCGGTGCTACTTGAATCATTGGATGAATTGATGGTGCGAGATAACTGACGTTACCCATATCGGTAGAACCCACAACTACAGAGTCGCTTGTGGGTCGTTGCGGCGAGCGGCCAACAAGTTCAGCATTGTGCAAATACAGATTGAGGAGTGACTCAGAATCACGCATATCGGCGTAGGCATGGTTTTCCCATTCCACATCAACAGTGCAGCCAGTGCTCATTGCTGCTCCATGGAAGCATGCCTCTACACGTTCTTTTAACGGCTGTAGCGAATCGAGAGAATCGGATCGCACGTACCACTGTTGGGCAGCGAAGTGCGGAACAATATTGGGCTTATCGCCACCGTGGGTAAAGATGCCATGGATGCGCTCAGAAGGCTTGATGTGCTGCCGTAAAGCGCCTATAGAACCATAAGCCTGAACTGCAGCGTCGAGTGCATTTCGCCCAAGATGAGGCGCTGCTGCTGCGTGGGCAGCATTGCCATGAAACGATGCGCAGCATTCTTGAATTGCGATGGCTTTGATGCTGGTGAGGTCAAAATCAGCGGGATGAACCATCATCGCGGCATCAATATGATCAAAGGCTCCTTGGCGTGCCATGGCAATTTTTCCACCGCCACCCTCTTCAGCAGGAGTGCCGTACACGAGGAGTTCACCAGGAAGGGATGCCATAAAAGGCTGTAAAGCGAGTGCGGCACCAAGGCCGGCTGCTGCTATGACGTTGTGTCCGCACGCGTGACCAATTTCGGGGAGTGCATCGTATTCGCACAAGATTGCAACACGACGCGACCCTGGCGACACAGTGCCACTGGTCTGGGCCACGAACGCTGTTTCTAATCCGTAAGCGCCACGTTGCACATCGGAGAATTGAGAACTGAGGGCATCTGTAAGTAAGCGGTGGGCACGAACTTCCTCATAATTTATTTCAGGATGTGAATGAATGTCATGGCTGATATCTAATAGTTGATCGGCGAGTTGATCGACCCGAAGCGTGATCTCATTCTTTAGTTGCGCGATTTCTGACATGTTCATCGGGTACTCCTCGAAAGATTCACTTGTGATCGCCAGGTATAAAGATATTAATCGCGTCAGCAACGACTGAAATTCTCAATTCTTTACTGATTCCGACTTTCTTCCCATCGACAAATATGGGTAATGGCCGTGAGAAAAGAAAACAATCATTTGTCAGTTGACGACTGCTGAGATGCGGATGAGGAAGGTGGCTCCCCTTGCGTGCCTTGACGGCTGCCAATAGACGTTGCCGAAACTTCATTTCGCGGGAAACAGTTAATACTTCAACTTTGCCATCATTTGGATGCGATTGAGCAAAAACTCTGACGCCTTTGAAAAAGGCAACATTGGCCAATATGTGGCATTCGCCCCATAACAAGTGGCCGGCCCGTACATGTGCCGCTGCACGAAGAACTTCCTGTTGAATATCAATTTCAATAACGTCGAAAGGAAGTTTATGCCAGTCTTCTCGACCGTTGAATTGTTTCGTCGAGGAACGCATCCTTGTCTCGCTCCCTAGGGTACGTGCAATGTCACCTTCAATGGGGAAAGCCAAACAAGATAAAACCTCGTGGTCGTCTCGCGTACATATAACGCCTTGTTGATGAACGTGCTCACCCCACTCTTCGCCTTTCTGAATGACCATTAGAGTGCCTCGTTACCCACAACTATTCCTCTAAACATTGCTTCTCCAGCGATGCGAGCTGACTCTCGCAATGTTTGGTCGAGTCCTATCCGCTCTATTTGCCGTAGCAGGTCGACAATCTGGCGAATAGTTCGAACAAAGTCACCAGGACTCATTTCTGGAACAGTATCGAGAACGCTGGTAAGACTCTTACCTGATGCCCACAATGCCGCACATTGCGCAAAGTTTGGGTCGGGAAAGCGGTGGACTGGTAAACCACTTGCCGTTTGGAGATCTTGAATCTCCATGCTCAGATCTTCGACACGCTCAACAACTTCGCGACACCTATTAGACGGATACGGGAGATCATCTTGGTCGCTATTACGACGTTCATAAACAACACATGAAACAGCAGCTGCTAGGTCTGTGGGCTTCATGCCGTCGAAAAGACCCTGAGATATTGCTTCAGCAATGAGAATGTCACTCTCGTGGAAGACGCCGGCGAGAACTGAACCTTTCGTAGTCAGCTTCCAAGAATCGATGTATCCCATTTTTCTCAACAAATCTAAAACGCGATCAAATGTTGCGCCCACAGATTGCGTTTCATTCTTGAGATGGCGTTCTAAACGCTCGATGTCAGATCGAATGCGATCGGCAGCATCGGCATGTTTCAACAATATAGAAATGAGAGGATCGTGAGCAACGTCATTTGATGTCAGCGCATCGTCATCACTGTTCTGATGATTGTCTGTGTTGCCCTTTTGAGAAAAAACCCAGTTGCATTCGTTGATCAGCCGAGACACCTCGCGAAGTGCCCCAGGATTCCATTGCGAAAAGTCGGCATCTAGTTCGACATGTTGAATGAATATCGGCTCTCCAATGAGGTCCTCGTAGAGAATGCCACGTACTGACTGGGAGCCATCGGCTGCAGTGATTTTGATACCACGGCGTCTATTTGAAGTAGCCAGCACCATGTATTTTTGGTACGGGCTGCTACGTGCATTAATGAGCTCATCTGTTTTTAGTGCAATGATGTCGCCCGGACGGAAAGTGTTCCACTCTTGTAAGGAGTGAGTTGCAGGCTGTGATTCACCCTTTTGACGTTGCAATCCATGAAGGCGTCGATAGGCCCAAATATCCCCATATTGTGATTGTGCTTTTTCTTCTTCCGCAAGCAGTTGTTCTCTTTTTTTCTCTATGGAGGCCTGCATGGTCACCACCCCTGAATTTGCTTGGTACTGGGCAAAGGAGAGGTTGAGAAGATGGCGAACCTCGCCTTCTGAGTGACTATTCACCAAGTTCACCGTCATGTTGTAGGTCGGGCGAAAAGCCGAAGTGAGATTAAAGCTCTTGTTCAAGGCGAATCGACATACCTCGTCGAAGCCAACAAAGGGACTCCAGAGTGTGACGGCGTGACCGACATCGTCGATGCCTCTACGCCCTGCCCTTCCTGTGAGCTGCGTGAAGTCAGATGGCTTGAGGGGAACATGGTTTTCGCCGGTGAATCTGGTCAATTTGTCAATGACGACTGTGCGAGCCGGCATGTTCAGGCCCACCGCAAGAGTTTCTGTGGCGAAAACAACTTTTAATAGACCTAACGTAAATGCTTCTTCGACAATTTCTTTAAAAATAGGAACCATGCCAGCATGATGCGCTGCTACTCCCGTAGAAATGAGGGACAAGAAACCTTCAAAGTCGAGTGCATTTTTTTCGTCAGATGAAAGAGTTTGGGCGCGGTTTTGGGCAATCTTGCGAATGTGTTCCGCTTCATTCTTGGTAGCAAATGACAGCCTGCTTCTCCGCACTCCCCGCGCTGCATCATCGCACTGGTTGCGACTAAAAATGAAAAAGATGGCAGGCAGCATGTTTGCATCGGATAAGACCTCAACAACTTCGTTGCGATTTGGCGGGCCGAAACGGCTTTCGAACGCCTGTCGACCCTTCTTATGTTGATGGCTGCTACGAGATGACCCAGTGTTCTGCTTACCTTGTTCGGCAAATGCTTTTTTTGCTCGTGGATTCATTTTATTTTCCACAAGTGTTGGATACATCACCGTGTCACCTGTGGCCTTATCGAATGCCATGTGGTGATGCTCGAGACTCACGGGGCGCTTTGTTTCAATAATCGCTCGGGTATCTCCACGCACAGTGGTGAGCCACTCACTTACTTCAACAGCATTCGACACAGTCGCTGATAAGCAAACGAGTGTCACTTCAAGTGGAAGATGGATGATGACCTCTTCCCACACTGGACCTCGATATTGGTCTTGCAGGAAGTGAACTTCGTCGAGAATGACAACTGAAAGATTTTCTAACGATCGTGACGATGCATAGATCATGTTGCGCAGCACTTCAGTAGTCATGACCAATATTTTTGCATCGGAATTGATACTGGTATCTCCGGTGAGAAGTCCTACGTTTTCTACGCCATAAAGATCTTGGAAGTCATGGAATTTCTGATTTGATAGAGCCTTGATAGGGGCGGTATAAAATGACTTCTTCCCTTTAGCTAAGGCTTCTGTTATTGCATGTTCAGCGATAAATGTTTTGCCCGAACCTGTGGGAGCCGCAACTAAAACCGAAGCGCCTTCGTTGAGTGCTTGTATCGCCTTTTGTTGGAATAAGTCAGGTTGAAATGCGGGGCTATTCATCACTGGCTTTGTTTCGACGCCATTGGATGAAATAACCGATGCCAACGGATATCGCA
>WLST01000044.1 GCA_009711295.1 Actinomycetota bacterium
CCGTTTGGCCCAATGAGACATAGCCACTCCCCTGGCTTCACCGTGTCGGTGAAATTACTGAGAGCATCGTGTTGCCCGTAGCGCACTCCTACACCAGAGAATTGCAAAGACGTCATCGTGTTCCCTGCTTTGTTCGCAACAACAGTAAGAAAAATGGTGCACCAAGAAAAGCCGTCACAACTCCAATTGGTGTTTCCGATGGGTTTTGCAACACACGACCAGGAATGTCGGCAATGATGAGAAAAGAAGCACCCATGAGCAAACTCAGCGGCACAATGACTCGGTAACTTGCGCCGGCAAGCAAGCGCACTGCGTGCGGAACAATAATTCCCACGAATCCAATGAGCCCACTCACAGCAACCACTGCCGACGTGCCAAGGGTGGCGGCAATCACCACAATAATGCGCACCCGGTTCACCGAAGCACCCAGTGCTGTTGCTTCATCGTCACCAACACGCATGATGTCGAGCAGTCGGCGATGCATAAACAACACCGCTGAACTCACCACAACGTAGGGAAGAACAAGACGCACGTCGCCCCACGTAGCCGAGCTCAAGCGTCCGAGAATCCATGAATACACCTGACGCACCACGTCGGTATGTCGTTGCAAAACAAAGGTCTGAATAGCTGTTGCTAAAGCAGTCACTGCAACGCCAGCCAAAACCAAAGTAGACGCACTTTTTTGTCCACCAAATGCTGTTCCCACAACGTATGTAACAAGCACTGCAAGTAGTCCGCCCACAAATGCACTCAGTGGCAACGGGTCGATAATCCACGTACTCGAGCCAGTGCGATTCAATGTAAATACCAATGTCGCACCGAGCCCTGCACCGGCAGCAACCCCCAATAAATATGGGTCAACTAATGGGTTGCGGAAAACACCTTGGTAGCTCGCACCACTTAAAGACAGCATCGAACCCACCAAGGAAGCCAACACCACACGAGGCATGCGAATGTCCCAAATGATGGTCCACTCGCGCGAAGTGACCCCGCTGTCTAGCGACACCAGCGGCAGGTGATCGAGCAATGCCAATGGCACTCGCCACCAAGTAGGCCCCGCTGGCCCCACCATTGCACCGAGCAGAACAGAGACAAGCGCCAGCGCGCCAGCAGCGGGAATCCACCACCGGCGCACTGGGTGCTCAACTGTTTCGGCTAAAGGAAAGATGACTTCCTACTTCTTGCTTGTCTCAACAAATTTTGCAACCGCTGCGGCAACTTGCTTCACAAGGTCAACTACTCGCGGGCCCCAACGTGAAGCGACGTCGTCGTCGAGTTCTACAACATTGCCCTTGGCTACTGCATCAATTTTGTTCCAGCCTGGTCGTGCCGCCACCGACTGTGCATCTTGCTGACAGCATTTTGTGTCGGCCAAGAAAACGAGCTGCGGATTCGCAGAGATAATTGCTTCCTGGGAAAGTTGCGGGTAATCGTTACCTGCCTCGGCGGTGTCGGCAATGTTTTGCAACATGAACTGCGACATGATTTGACCAACAAAAGTATTTGATGTCACCGAGAAATAAGTGTTATCGAGCTCATAGAAGTAGCTCACAGGGGCATCTGGCAATTCCATTGAAGATACTGCTGTTTCGATATCTGACTTCATCGAAGCAACAAGAGCTTCAGCTTCTGTTGACTTGCCGGTCAACTCACCGAGCTCCGTGATTTGCTTGTACGAGTCGTCGAAGCTTGTGGCTGCGGCTCCGGTCCACACCGTGATTCCCAGTGCTTCAAGTTGTGTTTGCAAGTTGCCTGGGTCATACGCAAGAAGAACAACAGTTGCATCGAGAGCAGCAATCGCTTCTGCGCTGGGTTGTGATGCATCAATTTTATTTTCAAACGATGCAGCTGCTTCCGGGTAATTGCTGTAATTGTCTACCGCTACTAGCTGATCTTGTGCACCAATGGCATAGAGCATTTCCGTGGCCGTGGCCGATAACGAGACAATCTTGTTCGTAAATACTTCTGTCACTGCAGTGTCGGAACTGGCTTCAGCAACTGTGTCGGCTGCTGATTGGTCGCTATTTCCACAGGCTGCAAACAGCAGAGCCGAAGCCCCTACTGCTAAAAAAGTGCGGCGCGTGACACCGCGAAACTGACGAATGGACTTCTTTGACATTTTTCTTCCTCCGAAGATTGCTGGAGAAAGAAGAGTGGGTCGAAGGTGGGGTTCTCCCACCTCGCGGACCGCCCTTCCTTCGAGGACTGGTAATCGCATATAGATCAGGCGACCGGACTTGCCTTCCACAGCTTGCGCTGAAAAGTTTTACCGTTGCGGGACAGTGCCGGATTTTTACCGGACTTCGCTGTTTTCTATATCTCACAACTATTGCTGTGATGTGGTGACTATAACAGAGAAACTTCAGCTCACAAGATTCGCAAAACGCGAGATGCCTTCAACGATGTCATCATCGCCTAAAGCAAATGAGAATCGCGCATAGCCAGGAGCACCAAAAGCTTCACCTGGAACGAAAGCAACCTTCGCCTGGTCGAGCACGATGTCGGCCAGATCGAGTGTGGTATGCGCAGTGACACCGCCATAGGTGCGGCCAAGCAAACCACGCACTTGTGGGAAGCAGTAGAAAGCACCTTCTGGTTCAAGGCAAGTGACGCCGGCAATGTCGCTCAACATTTTGTGCATCGTTTTTCCACGACGTTCAAATGCAGTACGCATCATCTTCACAGCTTCAAGGTCGCCACTCACTGCAGCAAGCGCTGCAATTTGTGCCACGTTTGAAACGTTGCTGGTGGAATGAGACTGAAAGTTAATTGCAGCCTTCATCACATCATCAGGCCCAATCATCCAGCCCACGCGCCACCCGGTCATTGCATAGGTCTTCGCAACACCGTTCACGATGACGCATTGGTTTGCAATTTCAGGAACAAGCGTTGGCATGGAACTGAACTGGTGCTTGCCGTACGTGAGGTGCTCGTAAATTTCATCGGTAATGACCCAGATGCCGTGCTCCACTGCCCACTTGCCAATGGCAGCAACTTCTTCTGGCGGATACACAGAACCACTGGGGTTATCGGGTGAAACAAACAACAACACTTTTGTGCGCGGCGTGCGTGCGCGCTCGAGCTGTTCCACCGTTACACGGAAACCCGTTTCTTCGGTGGTGTCAACAACAACTGGTACTCCCCCGGCCAAAGTGATGGCTTCGGGATAGGTGGTCCAAAACGGAGCAGGACAAATGACTTCATCGCCTGGGTCGCACAATGCTGCAAAGGCAACGAACACGGCATGCTTGCCACCGTTTGTGACCATCACTTGGCTGGCCTTGCATGTAAAGCCACTATCGCGCAGGGTTTTCACCGCAATGGCTTCGCGCAACTCAGGAAGACCCGCTGCCGGCGTATAGCGGTGGTTCTTCACGTCGTAGCACGCCTTGGCGGCGGCTTCCACAATGTGGGCTGGAGTAGGGAAATCGGGCTCGCCGGCACCAAAGCCAATGACGTTTTCGCCCTTGGCTTTGAGGGCTTTCGCCTTCGCGTCGACGGCAAGGGTGGCTGATTCGGCAATGGCCGCAAGGCGGGCAGATACGCGCCCGTGTTTTGCTGGAGAGGTCATAAATGCAATGCTTGCACAGTGAGCACAATTTCCCCCCAAACAATTCGCATTCCCCAAGAATTTTTACCAGCCGACGGCCGCTTCGGATGCGGGCCCTCGAAGGTCCGCCCCGAACAACTCAGCGCCTTTGGCACGCGTGGAGCCCAACTTTTAGGCACTTCCCACAGGCAAGCCCCCATCAAGAACCTTGTGGGCTCCGTGCGCAGCGGGCTGAGTGAATTATTTAACCTGCCCGACGGCTGGGAAATTGTCATGGGCAATGGCGGCTCTACCGTGTTCTGGGACGTCGCCACATTTGGCCTCATTCAAGAGCGCAGCGAGCATCTTGTCTTTGGCGAATTCTCTTCCAAGTTTGGTGAGGCTTCTGCCGCCGCCCCGCACCTTGGTCAACCCGTCATCGTTTCTTCTGAACCCGGCACGCATCCGGTGGCAACAAAAGAAGATGTCGATGTGTATGCATTTACGCACAACGAAACATCAACTGGTGTGGCGATGAAACTGCAACGTCCTGCCTTTGCCAACGATGCATTAGTAGTTGTCGATGCAACGTCTGCTGCGGGCGGGCTTCCTTGGAGCCCGAGTGAAGTTGACGTGTACTACTTCGCACCACAAAAGTGTTTCGCAGCCGACGGTGGTTTGTGGCTCGCTGCATGTTCGCCGCGTGCTCTTGAACGCATCAATTCCATTGCAGCGTCAAAGCGCTGGTGCCCAGCATCACTCGATCTCAAAATTGCACTCGACAACAGCGTTGCCAACCAGACCTACAACACCCCAGCATTGGGCACACTCATTTTGCTCGATGAACAAATTTCATGGATGTTGAAAAATGGTGGGCTCTCCTGGTGTGCAGCACGTTCACAAAAATCTGCCGACCACCTCTACTCATGGGCCGCCGAGCGTTCATGGGCTGAACCCTTTGTGCGCAATGCAGCAGAGCGTTCTGCGGTGGTCGGAACCATCGACCTCACGGGCGTCGAAGCCAGCGATATCAATGCCGCCCTGCGCGCCAATGGCGTGGTCGACACCGATTCGTACCGCAAATTGGGCCGGAATCAGTTGCGCGTTGGCATGTTCCCGGCAATTGACCCAGAAGATGTTGTGCAATTAACGAGGAGTATCGACTTTGTGGTGGAACAATTGATCCCATGATTTCCAAAGACGTGCTCACTGCTAGCTGGGACGATATTGCCCCGCTACGTGACCCCGTCTTTCTCATTGCGCTGCGTGGCTGGTTCGACGTATCGAATGCAGCAACTGCAGCCATTGAGTGGTGCGTTCAAGAACGCGTGGTCACCATTGTGGGAAGCATCGACCCCGACCCATTTTTCGACTTCACGCACGAGCGACCAGAGGTATACCTCGACGAAGATGAAGAGCGTCAACTGCGCTGGCCCGAAAACGATATTTATGTTGCGCGTTTTCCCGAAGGTGCACGTGACCTCGTTCTTTTGTCTGGAGTAGAACCACACATTCATTGGTCAACTTTCATCGACTGCATTGTTGACGTTGCACAAGGCCTCAAGTGTTCTGCCGTTGTTTCACTCGGTGCACTCGCCGACCAAGTTCCACACACTCGCCTACCGCCCGTTGTGGGCAGCACTACAAACCCCGACCTCGCACGGCGTCTTGGTCTCTCTCAACCGCAATACCAAGGCCCAACCGGTGTCATTGGCGTGATGCAAGAACGATTCGACCGCACAGGTATGCCTGCAGTTTCATTACGCGTTGGCGTGCCGCACTATCTCACTAATGCTCAACACCCTCGTTCTACAGCAGCACTTTTACGCCACTTAGAACACGTTCTTGGCGTTCCCACCAACCATGGCGGCATCGATGCCGATGTACGCAGGTGGGCTGTTCTGCACGAAGAAGCCGTTGAAGACGATGCGCAAACCTTGGCATATGTGCGCATGCTCGAACAACAATTCGACCGTCGCGCTGAAGCGGCGATTCCAACGGGCGAAGACCTCGCCGCACAATTCGAAAAGTTCCTCCGCGAACAAGACTAAACCTCTTTAAGTGTTCTCGGCGCCGTACGTCACGGTAATTGCAACGTTACGCGCCGAGAAATCGGCCGTCAGTGCCTTATTCAAAATGAAGTTTATTTCTCGGCGCGTAGCGTCACGAAAAGCGGGACATACGGCGCCGAGAACACTCCAGAAGGGTTAGGTGTTGGTGATGGCGCCGGTTTCGGCACCTTGCACGAGCTTGGCGTATTTGCCGAGCACGCCTTTGGTGTAACGCGGTGGGTTGGGCTTCCAGCCCACTTTGCGCGCAGCGATTTCTTCATCGCTCACCAACAAGTCGAGCCGCTTTGTGTGCACATCGACCAAAATTTTGTCGCCGTCTTTCACGAATGCAATGGGGCCACCATCGGTTGCTTCAGGAGCAACATGACCAATACAGAAGCCCCATGTACCGCCACTGAAACGACCATCGGTAATGAGTGCGCAGTCGGCACCGCGGCCAGCGCCTTTCAAAGCGCCTGTAATAGCGAGCATTTCACGCATACCTGGCCCACCCTTCGGACCTTCGTAACGAATGACCAATACGGTTCCTGGCTTAATATCACCAGCAAGAATCGCCGCCATTGCACCATCTTCACCATCAAAAACTCGTGCGGCACCTTCAAAGTGCAACTGGTCTTTGCTCAGGCCAGCAACTTTCACTACAGACCCTCTTGGAGCCAATGTGCCTGTTAATACGTTGATGCCACCTTCTGAGTGGATGGGGTCAGAAAGCGGATGCAATACATCGCCATCTGGTGCAGGTGGGTTGATTTCCGCGAGGTTTTCCGCCATCGTTTTTCCGGTGCATGTCATGACGTCGCCGTGCAACAAACCTGCATCGAGAAGCATCTTCAACACCACGGGAACACCACCAACACGGTCGATGTCGGTCATGTGGTATTTGCCACCTGGTTTGGTGTCGGCAATGTGTGGAACTTTTGCCGCAATGCGGTTGAAGTCTTCTAGTTCAAGTGGCACTTCAGCTTCATGGGCAATAGCAAGAAGATGCAAAACAGCATTGGTGCTTCCACCCAGTGCGTTCACAACTGCAATTGCATTTTCAAATGCTTTCTTCGTCATGATGTCGCGCGGACGAATACCCAAACGCAACAAGTTCATGACTGCTTCACCAGCACGCTCTGCATCGCCTTCACGGCGCGCATCGACTGCTGGGGGCGAAGCTGTTCCGGGAAGGCTCATGCCCAATGCTTCGGCAATAGACGACATCGTGTTTGCGGTGAACATTCCGCCGCATGCACCTTCTCCTGGGCACGCATTGCGTTCGATATCGCTCAATTCTTCATCGGTAATAGTGCCAAGCGCATGTGCACCCACGGCTTCGAAAACGCTCGTAATGTCGAGTGCCTCGCCATGTAACTGCCCGGGCAATATGGAACCGTTGTAAACAAAAACAGATGAAAGGTTGAGTCGCGCTGCCGCCATGAGCATTGATGGAATGCTCTTATCGCAACCTGCAAGACCAACAAAACCATCGAATCGTTCAGCATGCATCACTGTTTCCACGCTGTCGGTGATGACCTCACGGCTCACCAACGACGCACGCATTCCTTCGTGGCCCATTGAAATACCATCGCTCACCGTGATGGTGCCGAATTCGAGCGCAACACCACCAGCTTTGCGCACGCCAGCCTTGGCGAACTGCGCAAGTTTGCGCAAGGTCATGTTGCACGGTGTGACTTCATTCCACGATGAAGCTATAGCGACCTGTGGTTTTACCCAGTCGTCATCGGTGAGGCCCACTGCACGCAACATGGAACGCGCTGGCGCCTTTTGTGGGCCATCGGTTACGTCGCGACTACGGGGTTTGATATCTACTGGGGTGCCATCTGCGCTTGCCATAGAGGCAACGCTAGTGGTCAGCCACGCCCAAAACCGAAGAGATGGCTCCCCACCTTGCGCATTTGGATTTCTTCACTGCCCTCGGTAATGCGATACCGGCGGTGATGGCGGTAAATGTGCTCAAAAGGCATGTGTCGCGAGTACCCCACCCCACCGCAGGTTTGCATTGCGCGGTCGGCGGCATCGCAAGCCAAGCGGTTGGCTCGGTAGTTGCACATTGCAACGAGGTGCGTCACTTCCATGTGGTGCTTGTTGTCGAGCGACCATGCCGTATAGCGCACCATTTGGCGCAACATGGCGGCCTCGGTGTGCAGCTCAATGAGTGGGAACTGAATTCCCTGATTCGTAGAGAGTTTCTTGCCCCACGTAATGCGGCTGTTGGAATATTTCACTGCTTCGTTGATACAGAATTGAGCCGCACCCAAAGAAGATGCTGCTTGACGAATTCTGTTTTCATGCACGAAGTGTTGAGCGAGTTCCAGACCATGATCAATGCGGCCGAACACAGCTTCTTCGCCGACGCGAACATCTTTCATGCTGACTTCTGCATGATCTGTTGGCATGTTGAAGGTCCACCAGAAGAAATCGACATTGAAACCTGGTGCGTCGGTGGGAACGAGGAACGCAGTAATGCCTACTGGGTCACCAGGGGTGCCACTGGTGCGAGCGAAAATAATGTCGTGGGTTGCATGATGCAAGCCACTATTCCAACGCTTCATACCGTTGATGACCCACTCACTGCCATCGCGGTATGCAGTGGTTTCTAGGTATGTGGCATCACTGCCGTGGTTGGGCTCGGTGAGACCAAACGCAAGACGCTTTGTGCCTTCCAAGAAACCTGGCATCCAATTTTTCTTTTGTTCATCGGTGCCAAAGTCACGCATCATGAGCACAGTTGGGAAGTTGCCCACAATGCTCGACTCGTTTTGCAAATCGTTATGAAGACCCAAGCCCTTCGTGGCAAGGTGCTCACGAATAATGGCCATCTCTAAGTTGCTCGCGTCGCGGCCGCCATATTCCTTTGGCAAGGCAAGACGCAACCAGCCAGCAGCGTCGGCACGGCGGCGCATTTCTTTCAACAATGCTTCCCAGTCGGCACGAGGAACACCGTCGTTTTCAAAGTCGGTGCGTGCCCATTCACGACGGTGGTCGAAAAAGCGCATGTTGTCGTTTTCTTGCTCAAGCGGCTTGATCTCTTTCTCAATGAATGCATCGAGTTGAGCCAATGTGGCTTGAATTTCCCCAGGTATCTCAAAGTCCATACATAAAGGCTAGGCGAGATGAGCACGAGCACTATTACCAGCGGGTAGTTAGGGCAAACTAGAGGTGACGAATACGGCCATACAAGAAGGAACCCATGACCAACTCACCCACCTCCAGCAACATCCAGCGCGTTGGGGTGATCGGATGTGGCCTCATGGGCTCTGGCATTGCCGAAGTGTGTGCCCGTAATGGCCTAGAAGTGCTCATTCAAGAAGCCACCGTCGCCGCAATGGAGGCAGGCCAGAAGCGCCTCATCACTTCACTCGACCGCGCACTTGGAGCCAACAAAATTACTGAAGCAGAACGCGACAGCGCTATCAAAAATTTACATTTCACCACCGATGTGGCCGACCTCGCCGACCGTCAATTGGTTGTTGAGGCAGTCATTGAAGATGAAACTTTGAAGACCAACATCTTCAAAAGCCTCGACAAAGTCATCACCGACGAGAACGCCATTTTGGCAACCAACACTTCATCTATTCCTGTCATGAAACTTGGCATGGCTACCCAACGACCATCACAGGTCATTGGCATCCACTTCTTCAACCCTGTTCCCGTCTTGCGCCTTGTGGAACTTGTTGCGTCACTTCTTACATCTGAAGACACCATCAATCGTTCAACTGCATTTGCAGAAGTTGCTCTGCACAAGCGCGTCATTCGCTCCAAAGACCGCGCCGGCTTCATTGTGAATGCCCTTCTCATTCCCTACATCCTTTCTGCAGTACGCATGCTGGAATCGGGTTATGCATCGGCAGAAGATATCGACCTCGGCATGGTGGAGGGTTGCGCTCACCCCATGGGTCCGCTGCGCCTTGCCGACCTCATTGGTCTCGACACCACCTCTGCAGTTGCTGAAAGTTTGTACACCGAGTTCAAAGAACCGCTCTATGCAGCACCGCCATTGCTTTCTCGCATGGTCGATGCCGGCCTCCTTGGTCGTAAAGCTGGACGCGGTTTCTACGATTATTCAAAGAAATAGAGGCTCTCATGTCTGAACAACAATTCTCACTCGATGCCGAACAGATGGCATTTCGCGAAGTCATCCGCAAGTTTGCCGAAGACAAAATTGCGCCATACGCAGCCGACTCCGACCACAACAGCGCGTACTCGTGGGAGTCATTCAAAGCACTCCAGCAGATGGAGCTCACCGCACTCAGTTACCCCGTTGAATACGGTGGCAGTGGTGCACCACTCGTAACCCAAGCAATGGTTGCTGAAGAACTTGCTCGCGTGTGTGCAAGTACCAGCCTCATGTTTCTCATTTCAAAACTCGGCATGTTGCCTGTTATCAACTTCGGCAGCGAAGCATTGAAGGCGAAATACCTTCCGCGCATTTGCTCTGGTGAGTCACAAGCAAGCTACGGCCTCTCTGAAGCCGATGCAGGCAGCGATGTTGCTTCCATGACCACACACGCCGAAAAAGACGGTGATAGCTGGGTCATTAACGGTTCCAAGTGCTGGATCACCAATGCTGGGGTCAGTGACCTCTACACCATCTTTGCTCGCACGTCCGACGACCGCCACCGCGGCATCACCGCTTTTCTCGCAGAAGCAAGTTGGGGCGTGCACGTAGACAAGCTCGAACACAAATTAGGAATTAAGGGCTCACCAACGGGCGTTATTCGATTCGACAACTTGCGCGTACCCGACGAAAACCGTATTGGCGAAGTAGGCGAAGGCTTCACCATTGCCATGCACACTCTCGACCGCAGCCGCCCCACTATTGGTGCTCAAGCCGTCGGTATTGCTCAAGGTGCAATTGACTTCGCTGTGAACTACATGAAAGACCGCAAGACCTTCGGTAAGCCCATTGCAGAGCGCCAAGGCTTGCAGTGGATGGTTGCTGAAGCCCAAATGCAAGTAGAGGCTGCTCGCACCATGGTGTATCGCGCATGCGGCGCTGTTGATGCCGGCGACCCACACGGTGACTTGTCGCAACTTGGAGCTATGGCTAAGTGGTTTGCTTCCGACGTTGCCATGAAAGTCACGACCGACTGTGTGCAATTACTTGGTGGCTATGGCTTCACCACAGAGTTCCCCGTGGAGCGCATGATGCGTGATGCAAAAATCACTCAGATTTATGAAGGCACCAACCAAATTCAGCGCATGGTGATTTCTAAAAAAATCTTTGGCTAACTAGCAAGTGCGCCTAGTGGTGCAAAATGACAGGAAGCTTGTGTAGACCACGCGACAGCATGGTGGGGTGCCACGACAACTCTTCACGAGTGCATGCCATTTCTATGCGTGAGAACTTATTCATCAGCGCACCCAAAGCGAGTTCTACTTCAAGACGCGCCAGTGGTGCACCCAAACAGAAATGCAATCCGAAACCAAAGCCCATGTGGTTGGTGGGGTTACGTCGTAAATCGAGCTGCCCTGGGTTCGCAAACACGCGCGGGTCGTGGTTGGCTGCAGGGTTTGCAATAAACACTCGCTCACCGGCTGTGAACTTCACGCCGCCGTATTCGTGGTCTTCTTTCACCAGGCGTACCGTTGCACGTGCAGGCCCATCGAAACGAATGAGTTCTTCAACGGCCATTGGGAAAATGTCGGGGTGCGCACGCAGGTCGGCCATTTGTTCAGGGAATTCCAACAATGCGAGCAAGCCACTTGTAATGAGGTTTGTTGTGGTTTCGTGCCCACCAAAGAGCAGCAACGTGCACGTAGAAATAAGTTCGTCGCGCGACAAAGAATCGCCGTCTTCATGCTCGAGCAACAAACTAATGAGGTTGTCTTCTGGGTCTTTTTCAAACTTGTTGATGAGCTCCAGCAAATAGTTCTTCAGCTCCATCATTCCGCGCGCTGCACTGCGGAAACGATCTGGGTTGTCGTATGCACCAAAGACCAACGCAGTAATGAGGTCAGACCACTCTTTGAACAGATGACGGTCAATAGGAGGCACTCCCAACATTTGCGCAATCACAATGGCCGGCAATGGTGCGGCAAAGGATTCCATAATGTCAACAGGAACTCCTACAGGAAGTTCTGCGATGAGCGAATCAACCACTTCGGTCATTGCCTGTGTACGGGCACGCACCACAGGTGGAGCGAACACGCGGGAAACCAAGCGACGCATACGTGTGTGATGCGGCGGGTCGAGAAACACCATCCAGTCGGCCAAGATGCCAAAGGTTTCATCGACCTCAGGTGAATTTGCCGACTTCGATACAGCCTGGCGAAATGGTTCAATGCGTGACGCCGTGAGGTGCGGGTTCTTAATGGTTGCCGTGACATCGTCGTAGCGCGTAATGATCCACGCTTTGTGCTTCGGGTTCCAGTGAATGGGGTCGTTTTCGCGTAGTTCAGCGAAGTATCCATAAGGGTCACGCACCGCAAAGTCGCACATTAAATTTTCGTCAAATACCGGCACACCCGGACTGGCAGATTTCATATAAGTGTCATTCCTCCGTCAACAGTGATCACTTGGCCAGTGATGAAACTTGCGTCTGCACCTGCCAGGAAAGAGACCACCGAAGCAACTTCGCTTGGTTCGGCGAACCGACGCATGGGAATTGCCTTGACTATTTTCTTACGAGTTTCCTCAACAGCAGTCTGTGAAACTCTTGCTGCGCGCCCAATCGTGTCATCAATCATATCGGTAGAAGTGGAACCAG
>WLST01000045.1 GCA_009711295.1 Actinomycetota bacterium
CGTTAGAGAACCTCGGAGACATTTCCTATCAAACAATCTCTGGAGCGATTTCGACGGGCACCCACGGAACAGGCCAAAAGATCGGTGGTCTCGCACAGCAAGTGGTGGGGCTTACGTTGATTGACGGTCTCGGAAATATAGTGGTTGTTGATGAGGGCGATCCACTTCTGCAGTTTGTCCGCGTTGGTGTGGGCGCAGTGGGAATCATTGCTCACGTCAAAATTCGCACAGTAAATAAATTTGCCTTGCACGTAGAAGAAAAACCGATGCGTCTGTCGTACGTACTAGAGAATCTTGACGATCTCGCTGCTCGTAACGACCATTTCGAGTTCTTTTGGATCCCACACACAAAATGGGCATTGACCAAACAGAACAACCGAACCGAGTTACCTTTGCAGCCGCTTCCCCCGTTCAAGAAGTGGTGGCAGAAGTCGTTTATGGAAAACACTGCATTTGGTGTGGTATGTCGAGTGGGAAAACTATTGCCAGCTTTGATTCCCCGATTGGCCACAGCGCTTCCTGGCTCGGGCAGCACAAGCTATATAGACGAGAGTTTCCGGGTATTCGCCTCGGAACGACGAGTGAAATTTGTTGAAATGGAGTACGCGATACCGCGGGAGCATTGTCGGGCTGCCCTAGAAGACATCGAGCGCATGATTGACGAGAAGAGCTACAAGGTGAGTTTTCCTGTTGAGGTTCGTTTAACTGCAGCAGACAACAATGTACTTTCCACTGCACATGCCCGACAAAGTGCATATATCGCAGTACACATGTTCAAAGGCTGCGACTATCTGCCGTACTTCGCCTCAGTCGCAGAGATCATGGCTCGCTATTCAGGTCGGCCCCATTGGGGGAAGATGCACTTCCTCACACATGAGCAGTTGAGTGTTCTGTATCCGCGCTGGACTGAATTTCTTGCGGTGAGAGACCAGTTAGACCCATCGCGAACATTCCACAATGATTATTTAGAGCAAGTATTTGGTAAATAGTCTGCTCGAAAATGTAAAGTTCATTAGTTCCTAACGTGAAATGAGTACCTATGGCCTCGATAGCAATTCCCAAGAATCATTTAGAAGTAACAGCGCAGTGGCTTGAGTCTGCCCTGAAGGCTGGTTCTGAAAAGAATCTGGGAAGCATCGCATCTATCGAGTTGAAACAAATTGGTGAAGGCATCGGCGTCATGGGAGAGCTTTTCCGAGCTTCAATTTCCTATTCATCCGGAACTGGACCCTCTGCAGTCATCGTCAAATTGCCATCACAAGCCGATGCAAACCGTCAGCAGGGAATAGACCTCGGCATGTATGAAGCTGAAGTGAAGTTCTACGACTCACTTGCTGCGCAGACCACAGCACGTTTGCCCATTTGCTACTACACGGCATCAGAAGCCGGAACAGCAAACTTCGTCATTTTGATGGAAGATCTCGGTCACCTGTCAATGGTGGTACAGATGGACGGAATGAACGCTGCTCAAACTTCTGCGGCCATTCGTTCCTTAGCTGCTTTGCACGCCAGCTGGTGGGGGAAAGTAGAAACCACCGAACTGGAGTGGGTTCCCAGTGTTATTCACGACCGCATCGTCAATTTCGGTGCGATGTGGCCGATGCTGTGGGAGATGTATCAGCCAAAGTTCGGACACGTTTTGCCAGAAGGTGGAGTGGAGTTCGGAAACTGGTTGAGCGTCAATTATTGGGAAGCTGTGAAGGAATTTGCCACAAGCCCGTGGACCCTGTTGCATCTCGACTATCGCGTTGACAACTTGATGTTCGACAAAGATCTCAATGCTCCCGATGCAGTGGCTGTTATCGACTGGCAAAGTGTTGGCAGAGGGCCAGCAGGTTACGACCTTGCGTATTTGTTGGGTGGAAGCGTAACTGTGGAAGACAGGCGTAAGTACGAAGACAAGTGGCTACATGAATACCACGATGAAATTACACGCCTTGGTGTGAACTACGCATTTGAAGATCTCTATAAGGACTACGTGCGAGCTCACGTCATTGGCGGAACATCAACCGCAGTTCTCACTGGCGCAACATTCGACCTCGGCAATGAGCGCGGTGTAGCACTCATTGCTTCAATGGGCGAACGTCACTTCGCTGCTCCCATCGACCACAACGGGCGCCAATTCTTCTCTGTCTGAGCTGGAAGCTCTATAGACAAATATCTTGCGGGCGAACTGGCGTGCGCTTCAAATCAACACCAGTGGCGTCTCGAATGGCAGCCACAATTGCCGGTGTGACCGATATGCATGGAGGTTCGCCCACGCCCTTGGCTCCGAGTGGTGCCTGAGGGTCTGGTTCTTCAATGGGGATGAAAAGAACATCTGGTGCGTCAAGTGCGGTGGGTAAGAGGTAATCGGTGAAGCTTGGATTCTTGACAATTCCGTTCTGCACGATGATTTCTTCCATCACGGCTAAACCCAGACCTTGGGCAATGCCGCCTTCAATTTGTCCGAGTAGTGCGAGCGGGTTGAGCGAACGCCCTACGTCTTGGGCAGTAGCTATTTGCACAACTTTCACGAGACCAAGTTCGACGTCAACATCAACTACCGCTCGGTGGGCAACGAAGGCAAAAGCAACGTGGCAATTGCCTTGCCCGTTTTCGTCGAGTTCTTCGGTTTTACGATGCTGATGAAGGAAAGTTTGAGCGATCTTCAACCCTTTGCTCGCTTCGCTTACGCTGATGCGCAAAGGTCCCATGGTGTCAACAATGTCGGTGTCTTCGATGACCAATTGCAAAGGGTCAAGGCCATGCGTATGAGCGACATGTTCAAAGAGACGCTCACGTACGAGCCGGCAAGCTCCATCGACGGCGCCCCCACTCATCCATGTTTGTCGCGAGGCCGATGTGGAACCTGCTGAACCTATTTCGGTATCGATGCGATCGAGCACAACGACATCGACACCAAGAATGGTGCGAGCAATTTGTTGAGCAAGAATGACGAAACCTTGACCAACTTCTGCTGTTGCAAATTTGAGAGTGGCAACTCCGTCGGCCAGAGTGCAGCGTGCCTCGGCACTGTCGTCGAAACCTTCGCTGTACATCAAGTTCTTAATAGAGACGCCCCAGCCAATACCGCGTTTGATGTTGTGAAGTTCTGATGTTCGACCAGAACCTCCGGGCAAACCCATTGTTTCGGTGCTCTGTGAGAGTGGCGCTGGTAGGGGAAGCGCATCAGTTTCGCGTATGCAGCGCGCAACAGGAGCAACGCTTTCTACGGGCTGCCCGGTGATGAGTGTGTCGCCTTTTTCCATTGCGTTTAACAGGCGCACTTCTACAGGTGACTTACCGACAGCTTTGGCAATCTTGTCCATCTGGCCTTCATGGGCAAAACATGCTTGAACAACACCAAAGCCGCGCATAGCACCACATGGTGGGTTGTTCGTTCGTACTGCATAGCCGTCAAAAACTGCGTTAGCGCACTTATATGGCCCTTGAATGTGTGTAACACCGTTGATGAGAACAGCGGACGAAGTTGATGCATAAGCACCACCGTCAAGCTTCATGGTTCCTTCTATTTTTACGATGCGACCCTCGCTGGTAACGTGGTGCTTCAATGCAATAACACCGGGATGGCGATGCACGTGACCAAAGAAGCTTTCCTCGCGTGTGTATTGCATTTTTACCGGACGCTTGGTGCGCAATGCTAAAAGACAGGTATGTACTTGGAGACTGATGTCTTCGCGTGCACCAAATGCTCCGCCCACTCCGCCGAGTTGTAAACGCACCTTTTCTTTGGGCATTCCCAGGCAATCTGCGATTTGTTTTTGATCTTCGTGCAACCATTGAGTAGCCACCACCAGTTCAACGCCTTTGCCGTCGGAATCGGGGTAGGCAAGTGCGGCTTCAAGACCCAGAAACGCTTGATCTTGCATGCCGATCTCGTATTCTCCCTCGACCACAAGGTCTCCAGTTGCACTGGCATCGCCATGGAGAATGTGTTGATGTCTAAATACATTTCCATCTGGATGAATACTTGGAGTGTTCGGGTTGAGCGCATCTTCAATGGAAGTGAGAGGAGTCAATACCTCGTAGTGAACGACAATTGCGTCTAACGCACGTCTGCATGTTTCCGGATGATCTGCGGCAACTGCTGCTATTGATTCACCCATGTAGCGAACAAATTCAGATGCAAAAACTGGTTGATCTGAAGAGATGAGTCCGTACGTTGCTTTGCCAGGAACATCGCTTGCGAGAAGCACGGTTTCGACGCCAGCAATTTTGATTGCTTCAGAAATATCGATGGAAATGATGCGGGCATATGGGTGGGGCGAGCGCAGAGTGGCACCCCACAACATATTGTCTGCTGTGTAGTCAGATGAGAACGAGAAGGTACCTTGTGTTTTTGCAATGCCATCGGGTCGTAGTGCTGAGACTCCAAGTACATCTCTTTGTTTGCTCGTCGTGCGTGTACTCACGAGACGCTCTTTTCTCTTTGGGAAATGACGAGTTGAACTGCTGAAAAAATACGGCCATAACCAGTACATCTGCAGATATTTCCCGACAATGCTTCTTTTACTTCAATCTCAGAAGGAGAAGGATTCGACTCCAACAAGTGGTGTACGGCAACAATGAGCCCCGGAGTACAAAACCCACACTGAACAGCCCCCTCTGTAACGAAGGCCTGTTGAATGTCGGTGGGATTCTCCTGTGTGGATAATCCTTCAACGGTGGTGATATCGGTGTCTATGGCACTCGCTGCCATGACAAGACATGAACACACCGCGTCGTTGTTGATGAGCACGGTGCAGCTACCGCACTCACCTTGTTCGCAAGCGCCTTTGGCACCCATGAAACCAAGGCGTTCGCGCAGAACATAGAGCAGACTTTCTCCAATCCAAGAGTCTTTGACATGCTGCTCTTTACCGTTAATGCGTAATGAATAGATTTCAGATGATGTGCTCACTGCATTGCTCGTTTCAATAGTCTCTGGGCAAGCACACCAACAGCGTGCGTGCGGTACTCGGCAGTTGATCGGTGGTCGGTAATGGGTCGCGCCTCAGATGACACCCTGCGGGCGAATTCTTCAAGAACTTCCGGCGAGAGCGGTGCACTTGTCGAGAGGTCTGCGTTTTCGCCAAGCCAAACCTCAGAATCACGACAGCGAATAATGGTCGGGCCGACGGCTCCGAGGGCAAGAGCAACACGCTTATTTTTTGGATCATGTACAAGACACGCACTTGCTATGGAAATCACCATTGCATTACGCACGCCCACTTTGGCGTATCCCTGGTATCCATCAATGTTGGGAATATGAATTGCAGAAATGATCTCATTAGCGGCTCTTGCGTTGCGCTTTACCCCAAGCATGAAGTCGTGAATGCTCAGGGTTCTCACACCATTAACTGACGCAAGTTCAACTTGTGCGTCGAGTGCACTGAGCACGGGCAAAGTGTCGCCAGCAGGGGAGCATGTTCCTAAGTTTCCGCCAATAGTTCCAGCAGCACGAATTTGTGGCGAACCCACTGTGCGTGCCGCTTCACTCAGTGCACGCGACACATGTGCGTAAGAACCATTTTCAAACTCTTTGTACGGGATAGCTGCCCCAACGCGAAAATTGTGACCTTGGTCTGCAAAAGCCTGCAACTCAGTTACATAGCGCAGCGAAATGATGTCTGTTGGTTCAAAGTGGCGGAAGTTGATTTCCACCATAGTGTCGGTGCCGCCTGCAAGTAGCCGAGCTGTCGGATGCTCATGAATCACCTGCAGAGCTTCTGCCAAAGACCTTGGTGAGAAAATGGTCATGCGACTTCCCACCCTTCAAATGCATCAATCATTGCTTTGACGTCACCTAATGGGTACAAGATCGGGGAAGTACAACCGTTATCGATGTAGTGCTTCACTTTCTTGCGGGCATCATCTGGAGTCCCGCTGGCGGTGAGCATTTCTACAATTTCGTCGGGTACGAGTTTTGACGCCTTCACCACTTGGTCATGTGTGGCTGGCCAAGTAAGTACTTCACCCACCTTATCGAGAAGACTCTGCGGCACGCCAGAGGCCTTCATGATGTGTGGCTGTTGCCCAAGGTATTGGGTCACCATGAGTCGCGCCATATCGAGTGCGGTTTGTCGATCTTCGTGAACACTGCAAACAACTAGTTGTGGGCGGTCAATATCGCTGAGGGTTCGTCCGGCTTTTGCAGCTCCGTTACCCAAAGCTTCTATTGCCTGCTTGTTGTACTCAGGTGACACGAGGTAGTTCAGCACAACTCCGTCGCCAATTTCGCCAGTGAGTTCCATCATTTGCATGCCGGTTGCACCAATATAAATGGGTACGTTTTTCGCGCGACGTTCTTGGTACACATAGTCAAGTTCGACGCCATCAAGATGAACGAATTCACCGTTGAATGTGACGGTTTCATTGTTGAGAAGAGCCCTCACCGTTGTAACGATTTCGCGCATCGCCTTCAACGGCTTATGGCGGCTAATGCCGACCTTTGCAGCGAGTGGATCCCACCATGCACCAATGCCCAAGATGACACGACCTGGCGCTAGATCATCGAGTGTCGAAAATGTTGCAGCAAGACGCGCAGGGTTACGGCTCCAGCAATCGACAACTCCAGAACCCACTTTGATGTGGCTCGTTACAGAAGCGAATGCGGCCATGGGAACGGTGGCTTCGCGTACCAGACGACTTTCGGCTTGCCACACCGCATCGAAACCTTTGGCCTCGGCGTATTGAGCAAATTCCATGCCTTCACGGATGCGATGTGCATCTTGTAGGTAGAGAGCCATAGGTATTTTCATAGAATTTCCTTCGTTGTCATAGTGGCTATTCGGACATTGCAAGAGCGTGGTGCAGGCGCTGAGATTGTTCCTCAGCCTTACGACGTATTTCTTTCAGGTCAACTTTTGTGAGATTCCCTGCAGAGAGTACATATTCATTATTGATGCTCACATCTGTGACGTGGAGTGAAGTGGTGTAAGCAACGTGCCAAGAACTATCCATCCGCGGATAGTTCCAGGTCACCAGATCGCTTTGAGTTTCAGGAACGAGATGCGAACCATTCCACAACCATTCCCATGCCAGATCGGGTGAAAATGAAATATCGTCGGCTCGGCCAGCAACAAAAGCAAGTTGGAATTCGGCCATCATGTTGCTGTCGATGCCGTCTGAACCAAGTGCAATGCGGTTTGACCATTGTGCTGGGCGTGCATAGCCAACAGAGTTATTCATGTTGGACCTTGGGTTATGAACAATTGTTCCTACTATGGGTTTTTGTAAATGCACCCCATGAACGATGAGCCAATCTTCATTTGCATATTTTTGTAAACGATCTTCTGCGCCTTGATCATCTGGGCCTTCTGCAACATGAATGTGAACGCCAGTGTGAAATTGTGTAGCAAGTTCAGATGCAGTTTCAAGTGTTTCGTCACTGCATGTGAATGCTGCATGTACGCCCACCAATGCGGGCCTTCCAGATGAGAGGTACCGCTTTGACTCAGCGAGTCCGATTTTCGCACCCCGTGTCATCGGAGATGTTGATTTCACCTTCTGCAGTTTTCCTTCATCATTCCACCTGTCGGTGACTCCATAACATGGAATGACGCGAATACCAATATCGGTGCATGCAGCATGGATGATGTCGAGTGATCCCTCAATGCAATTCGGAGATTCATGGTGGTCAATAATTGCGGTGGTGCCCGACAATAAAGCCTCTGCTGCGCCTAACGCCGCCGACCAATAGATCATGTCGTGATCAAGTGCGGCATCGAGTTTCCACCATATGTTTTCTAAAACAGACAAGAAGTGACGAGGTGCCACTTTTGGAGCCGGCATGCCGCGAGCAAGCGAACTGTAAAGGTGATGATGTGCGCACACAAGACCAGTGGTGGTGTGCGTGTTAGTCATCGTCTCTGCCCTTTGGCTTCATGGGCAACGTGTTGCGCCACACACCATCAACGTTGCGTAAAGCTTCTGCTACGGCTCCAGCAGTAGGTACAAGACCAATTTCTCCGACACCTTTAATGCCGTAAGGGGAGTTGGGTTGAGGTGACTCAACGAGAGTGACTTCAATGGGGGGTATGTCTTTCGGGCGCAAAATTCCGAGTGAACGCAAAGTGGTGTTCGTGGGAAATGCAGTTTCTGGGTCGCTCGGGAACTGTTCCGACAGCGCGTAGCCAAGGCCCATGTGCACGCTGCCTTCAATTTGTCCTTCACACAGCATTGGGTTCACAGCACGGCCAACATCGTGGGCAGCTACAACTTTTTCAATTGCACCTGTTGTGCGGTCCATCACAACAACTTGCGCGGCATAACCGAATGTGGAGTGAATGATGGGGTTCTCGACGCCGGGTTCGCCTAACTTCGTGGTCCAGTCGACTCGGTATTCACCAACGTGGTCCACTTCAAGTGCACAATGTGCAGCACGCGCCGCTTCACAAGCGGCCTTCACTGCGCCTGCTCCCATGAGGGTGCCGCGAGAACCTGTGGTTTGCCCCAAGCCAAGCTCGCGTGTGGTGTCGACAATTACCTTGATGCGTAGTGGGTCGATACCAAGCTCTTCCACAGCCACCTGCAGCGCAACGGTATGAATTCCTTGACCCATTTCGGTCCAACCGTGTCGTACCTCAACGCTGCCGTCTGAACAGAAACGAACAACTGCTTTTGTTATTTCTTTAAAGCCGTTGCCGAGACCAGAGTTCTTGAGACCTAATCCCAGACCAACAGCTTTGCCATCATGAATTGCCGCGTCGTACACCTCGCGCACTTCGTCGAGACACAATTCGGCACCAAGACACCCGTCGTCCATGATTTGACCAGGACCCCACACCATGCCGGGCTGTATGACGTTGATCTTGCGAATATCCCATCCTGAGATACCTACCTGTGCCGCTAAACGATCGAGAATGCCCTCCATGGCGAATTGTGCTTGATTTGCTCCGAACCCACGAAACGCCCCGCAGATGGGGTTGTTGGTCCGAGCAGCAATAGCTTCAACATCGATATTGGGGACGAAATATGGCCCGCTGGCATGGCCTGCCATGCGTTCCATTACCTTCATGCCAACGCTGGCATAAGCGCCACTGTCGCCCAAGGCGCGCACGCGCAGAGCAACGAGCTTTCCCTTGTCGTCGCAGCCTGCTTCGTAGTGCATCGTGATGGGGTGACGCTTTGCGTGCATGCGAAAGCTTTCTTCACGGCTCAAAGTGCACTTCACGGGAACATTAAGCAACCATGCTGCGAGAGCGGCATGAGCTTGGTTGCTCATGTCTTCCTTGCCACCAAATGCACCGCCATTCGACACCAATTCCACTGTGACGTCATCGTTCGTGATGTTCAACACGCGGGCGATGTCGTTTCGGTCGTCCCATACACCTTGACCCCCAGAGAAGACGTGGAGCTTGCGCACTTCACCATCAAGGCTGGGGACGGCGAGAGTACTTTCGGGTTCGAGGAAGGCATGTTCTATTCGCTGTGTGGTGAACGTTTCTCGAACAACATGTTGAGCTTTTGTTAAACCAATTTCAACGTTGCCCCGGCTGTAGGTGCTGGTGCTCAATATGTTGTTTTTGGTATTCCAGACTGCAATTTCAGTTGATGCAATGGCAGTAGCCGGATCTGTGATGGGCTGCATCACTTCATATTCAACATCAATGAGCTCAGCGGCGATGCGAGCTTCTTCGCGCGTTTCTGCAACAACGATTGCCAAAACGTCACCGGCATACGAAGTGAAACCATCGATGGGAATCATGACGGGCCAGTCTTTGTAGATAATGCCTACATAGGTTTCACCAGGAATATCGTTTGCAGTGAAGACTGCACGAACTCCGGAAGATGCAAGAGCGGGTTGTGTATTGATTGACAGGACTTTTGCGCGAGCGTGCGAGGTGAGATGCAAAGCAGCATGCAGCATGCCGGGAATACGAATGTCGTCGACATAACCACGATCACCGAGGGTTAATGATTCACCTTCGTACTTTGGTCCGTTGCTTCCCACACCGCCGGAAATAAGTGGTGGGGGAATGGATCCTTTTGCGACGCTCTCGATTGCATCAAGTACTTTGACGTATCCAGTGCAACGACACAGATGTGCACCGAGGTGACGTGCCATGTCTTCCCGTTTGAGACCCGCGCCCTTTTTATCGACTTGTGCTTTAGCGCGCACCACAATGCCGGGAATGCAAAAGCCACATTGGAGACCTCCACATGCCGTAAATGCATCGGCGTACACTTTTCTTTCGTCTTCTTCGATGCCTTCAAGAGTCACAACATTTGCACCGCGCACTTTTTCAACAGATTGTTGGCAGCTCACCACCGCTTTGCCGTCAATGAGAACGGTGCAACATCCGCATTGACCCGACGGAGAACATCCATCTTTTGCGGAAGTGACATTCAATTCCTCGCGTAAAGCGGAGAGTAAATGTGGGTGACGCGAACTAACGGTGACCTGGACTCCATTGACGCTGAGAGGCACACGGGAGGTGGAGTTCCAGTAGTCGGCCTCGGTTGGAGAGATTGGTACAGATGTCATGGGCGCCCCTTGCTCTTTACATTTTGTCAAAGGATGGGGGAAAGCGGTAGTTCATTTCGTTTCGGGAGCGTTAATCCTCAAAAATGACACCTTTTTGAGCCGTTATTGACCCATAAACCTCAGGACGACGGTATTTATCGAAATTGAAGAGGGTGTCTTTGTATTTGCTGCACCAATCGAGGTCACATCGCGCCACGACCAGTTCATCATCGGTGGTGTAGGCCTGGGCCACAATTTGGCCAGATGGAGCAACGATGCAGGTTTGCCCCAGAGAGTCGACGCCTTCTTCGACGCCGCCTTTAGCTACGCCAACGACCCATGTACCGTTTTGATAAGCACCAGATTGCATGACAAGTGCATTGTGGAAGCCCTGAAGAATATCTTGGCTTGGGTCTGGCACGTAGTGGATGGGTGTGTTGTATCCGCACAAAATCATTTCCACGCCCTTGAGCCCCATCACTCGGTATGACTCTGGCCAACGCCTGTCGTTGCAAATCATCATTCCCATGCGAGCGCCAAACGCCTTCCACACACCGAAACCTTCTGGGCCTGGCTCAAAGTAGTAACGCTCGGCATGTTGAAAGGGTCGATCAGGCTCATGGTGTTCATGTCCTGGAATATGCACCTTGTGATACTTCGCTACGACGGATCCGTCTTTTTCAACCAAGATCTGTGTGTTGAATCGGTGGCCATCGGGTGTGAGTTCGGCGTAGCCGAGGGAAAACCCTATTGATAGACGACGAGCCTCATCGAAAAGAGGTTGAGTTACTGGAGAAGGCATGGATGTTTCGTACCAATGGTCTGCCTCAGTGATGTCGTTGACAAACCATCGCGGGAAAAACGTTGTCAGTGCCAATTCGGGGAAAACAACCAAGTCGCAGCCATTTGCGCTCGCTTGTTGCAAGAGCGCAATGAGTCGCTCCACTGCAGAGGCTTTGGTGTGCTCTTTTTGAATGGGCCCCAGCTGCGCAGCGCCGACCGTGATGATTCTGCTCATGAGAAAACAGTATCGGCTAATTCCAGCATCACGTGCAATAGGACATTGACGCCAGTGACCAGATCATCGAGTTCTGTGTGTTCTGCGGGATTGTGTGAGATGCCCAAATGGCTGGGCACAAAAATCATGGCTGATGGGCACACCCTTGCCAGCATTTGAGCATCGTGTCCTGCGCCAGAGGGAAGCCTGCGTACTCGCTTGCCGGAAGACAAGCAATGACGTTCAACAACTTCAATGACTCTTTCATCAAATTGCACGGGTTCAAATCGAGCCAGTGTCCGTTTCGAAATAGAGACACCCTCGTCTTGTTCCAACTGAAAACAGAACGTATCGAGCAGGCGTTCTGCATCAACCAGGCTGTCTTCATCAGTATTTCGCATATCAAGAGTGAGAGTCGCCCGTGATGGAATCACATTAATGAGGTTGGGGTGGAGGTCAATTTTCCCCACTGTGCATACTTGGTCTTCTCCGAAGCGTTCTGCGATTTCCCGCAAGTACACAGTGAGCATGGCCGCAACATATGCGGGGTCGTGCCTCAGATTCATCGGTGTCGTTCCTGCGTGGTTGCTTTGACCTTGAATGGTTACTTCTTGCCACGAGATGCCTTGCACCCCTGTAACAGCTCCGAGGGTGAATCCTTCAGCTTCGAGAACGGGACCTTGTTCAATGTGTATCTCAACAAATGCATGTGGGCTTTCACCCGGGCACGGAGTACTTCCTGCATAACCAATATTCTTCAACTCATCACCAACACGTTTGCCGTCGATGCCCACAATGTCGAGAGCTTCTTCTAGGTTGAGACCGCCAGCATAAACGAGTGAGCCAAGCATGTCGGGAGAGAATC
>WLST01000046.1 GCA_009711295.1 Actinomycetota bacterium
ATTTCGGTTGACGGAATACCAGTACCCAAACTGTTTGTAGCAGTAACCGAAACGCTATAGCTGGTTCCATTCGTCAAATTCCCCACCGTGCAACTACGTCCTGCGGCGTCGGTGGTGCACGTAAAACCACCGGGGTTAAGAGTTGCGGTGTATCCGGTTACTGCACTTCCTCCATTGGAGTATGGATCCGCCCACGACACTGTGGCGGTGGCATTTCCTGCAGATGCAGACACTGATGCTGGAGCAGATGCGTAGCAAATCGTTCCACAGGTATACAACAGCAAGTTGGGCGACTGCGTGCCAGCGCTGACGCGTGCAGGCACCATAGTGACTGCATTAGTTGTTGCTTTAGAAAGAATGAGACTTGCAATTACTTCTGGCGCTGCTGTACGTGATGTTTCCAAAAGTCGAGCTACTGCTCCCGCAACGAATGGTGCGGCCATTGAAGTACCAGACAACAACGCCCATGCGCTGTCTGAGGAAACCCCTGTGCCGGCAACGGGGTAGTTGGGGTTTGCGGGAACCGTTGGCCAAGCTGACTTAATGTCATCACCTGGCGCCATGATGTTCACACAGTCTCCGTAGTTTGAAAAAAATGCCTCTTGGTTATCGCGTTGCGTAGCACCAACCGAAATGGTGCCATCTGTGCAAGCTGGTGTCACATTATTAGTGCCACCAACATAGGCGTGTTCGTTTCCGGCTGCTACCACGACTAAAACCCCATCGTTCTTTAATGCGATAACCGCATCATCTAAGATTTTCGAGTAGCCATTGGTCGCCCCCAAACTCATATTTGCGACCGCAGTGTTCGTTCCCATGTGGTTGCTGATTACCCAGTTGACTCCATCAACAACGTTTCCAATAGTTGTGCCCCTCGCACAATCGGCCGCAGAACCACCTGGAAAAACGCGGACGGGAATAATACGCGCCGCTTTAGCCACCCCAAAAGTTGCGCCCGCTGCAATACCAGCAACATGCGTACCGTGACCACAACCGTCGTCGGTGGAACCAAAACTTGGCGTGTAATAGCCAGCGGCAACGCGAGTAGATGCTGGAGCAAACTCGCTGTGAGTTCGGCGGATGCCCGTATCGATGATGTAAATATCTACACCAGCACCTGTAGAGGTGTAGTAATAACGCGAGTCATATGTTGGCGAAGCTTGGTCAATGCGATCAAGACCCCAGTTTCCGGCAGTTGTCCAATCACCTTCGCTTGGTGCAGGAATTGTTTGGTCAATAGCAGTCACCACTTTTTGATTCACTTCAATGTTTCTCACGCCAGCGAAATGCGACCAAGTTGCCGCTTCCGTTGCAGTGAGCATCACTTCAACAAAGTCGACAGCGCCGAGCTGTGTTGATGCCACAAGCAAGCCGTCGGCAGACATTGCATTGGAAATAGTGAGAGCGGCTGAATTATCTTGCGCCAGCACGATGTAGCTTTCGCGCACTTCAACTGCTGATGCTGGCGAAGGACAAACAGCCGCAGCGACCGAAAAAACACATAGGGCTACACAGGTTGTTGCTCGCCTGAGATGTGCCCGCTTCATGCTCCTAGTTTACGAACCGATTCCTGAGAGTTCAGTAAGAAATGAGCAATTAACGTGCCCGAAAGGCTTTGACAGTGAAGCTCGACTTCGTGATCTGCTTCATTTTGAGAGTCAACAACTTCTTTGTGGTGGTGAGGAGATACTTACCATTGCGGTACACATCAACTTTACCCTTGCCTGAAATACGCAACGTCACCTTGTCGACCGACCGGCTCACTACCGACACTTGCGGTGCTGCGTTCACACTCAGCGCACCACCATTTGCATTTGTAGGCATCGCATTACGCACTGGAACAAGTGTTGTGGGGGTTGCTGCAACTGGTGCGGGAACCGTTGTTGGCGAAGGAGACGTTGTTGGTGTTGTTTCAACAGGAACCGTTGTTGGTGGCACTTCTACCGCAGATCTACCAGTTCCTGCCGCAGAAGCTGCGCCGGTATACAGAAGGAGATTCACTGAACCAACAGGATCGGTGACAACGTTGGGAGTTGCATTCAACGACAGCGCTGATGCGACAGCAGCGGGAGTCATTGTTGGGGTCACCTCAAGCAGTAACGCTGCTGCACCGGCAACGTGCGGCGTAGCCATGGAAGTTCCCGACAATGATCGCGAGGCAGTTGGCGAAGTTGTTGCAGCAGAAACAATTGCAGAACCCGGAGCAAAAATATCGACGCAAGAACCAAAGTTTGAGTAGTACGCACGAGCATCACTTGCTTCGGTGGCACCTACCGTGATGGCCAATGGCTCACTCGCAGGTGACACTCCGCAAGCATCTGAATTTTCATTTCCTGCAGCAACGGCCATCACAATGCCGTCGCCAACCGCACGAGCGATTGCCTCATTCATTGTTGTTGAATAGCCACCACCAAGTGACATATTTGCCACTGCAGGTGTACCTGCAGTGTGATGAGCAATCATCCAGTCGATTCCTGCAATGACTCCGGCAGTTGTACCGGAGCCTGAGCAATCGAGAACGCGCACTGGAACAATGGTTGCCTGCGGTGCAACACCGAAAGTTGAACCAGCAACGGTGCCCGACACATGTGTTCCGTGACCTTGGCAGTCGTTTGTGCCGTTGCCATCGGCAACAGAAGAGAACCCGGTAGCCACTCGGCCAATGAATTCTGAGTGACCCTCATACACGCCCGTATCGATGATGTATGCAGTAACACCCAAACCGGTTTGTCGACGAGTGACGTTTCCATCAAGAGGCAACGCGCGCTGATCGATACGGTCGATGCCCCATGATGCTGCGGCCACTGGAGATGTTGTGGGAATTGCTGGCGCAACTGCACCAGATGGCAGCGACGCTGGACTATCGCCCACCGCATTTGTTGCCACAACCGTCACGGTGTACAAAGTTCCGTTGGTGAGACCCGCAATAACACAGCCCAGTTGAGTAGAGGCTGTGCATGTATTGCCGCCAGGAGCTGCAGTTGCCTTGTACATGGTAATTGGCGAGTTGCCATCACTGACTGGAGCTGCCCATGAGACCACGAGAGCACCATTTGCAGGAGCGGCCGACGCATTGCGTGGTGCGCCAGGCAATACAGGAGGAAGTGTGGCAACGAAATTCCAATTCAATGTTGCTGCACCGCGACGACCATTCCATCCGTCAATAGCAATTTTGTATTCAGTACCTTCAACAACATTTCCCTCTACCTTGCTCCACAGAGCCGAGGAGTTTGGTGCATCGTCGTTCATTCCCAGAACGGTTAATGAGCCAACAGCGGTACCGGAATACACACCCAACAGCGTGTCGAAGTTGCTTCCCAAAGTAGTCACACTCAAAAGACCATTGCTTGGAGCAACCCAGCGATACCAAATAGATGCGGCCCCACCAATACCACCATGGGTGGGTTCACCCGTTTCACGTGTTGCGAGCGCGGTTGTTCCTGTTGCAGTTCCCGAGTCACCCACAAGTGCCTCAGCCGCAACAAATGCATCGTTGGTGAGAGCTTGAAATGGCGTTGATGACACCACAGCAGATGCATCGCTATTTCCGGCGCTGTTGACGGCGCGTACACGGAAGTAGTGCAGTACGTCGTTGTTCAAGCCAGTCACCGTTGCTGTAGTAACCGTCGAAGTTCCATCGGCAAATGTAAGCCATGTAGTGGTGTTAGCAATGGCGTATTCCACTATGTAGTCGGTAATTGCAGCACCGCCGTCGGTACTTGGAGCATTCCATGTTAAAGCGACCGAGTTATTCGAAGGAGTAGATACCAAAGCAACCGGTGCTGCAGGAACGCTCGGGCCAATAGGCAAAGCACTTGCTACAAAACTCCAGTTGAGTTTCACTGCGCCCTTACGACCATTCCATCCGTCAACAGCAATGGAATACTCGGTTCCGGCAACCACATTGCTTTCTACTTTGCTCCAGAGCACTCCGAGTTTTGGAGCGTCATCGTTCATTCCGAGAACGGTGAGAGCGTTGACGGCTGTACCCGAATAAACACCGAGCAAGGTGTCGAAGTTGCTTCCTTGAGTGGTCACGCTCAAGAAGCCGTTACCTGGAGCTGTAAAGCGATACCAAATAGATGCCGAGCCAGGACCGCCATGAGATGGTTCGCCTATTTCTCGCGTAGCGAGCAATGTGCTGTCGATCACTGCACCAGCATTACCGACGAGCGCAATGCCACCATCAAATGGATCATTCGTACCGGTTGCAAACGGACGCGCAGAAACGACATTTGATGCTTCACCTGCACCAGCAGTGTTCACAGCCTTCACACGGAATTGGTAAGAGGTGTTGTTGACGAGTCCTGTCACCGTTGCGACGAGGCCAGTTGAGACACCATCGGCAAAAGTGCTCCACGCAGAACCATCGGTACTGAGTTCTACAACGTAGTCAGAAATATTCGCACCACCATTTGTACTTGGAGCAACCCACGTGAGCACAACCGACGCATTGCGAGCCTCTGCTGCTAATGAACGAGGTGCACTTGGAGCAACAACAGGTGCAGCAACAAGACTTCCCGAATACAACAATTTGTTGGGTGACAAACTTCCGCCATTGCTCACAAGACCTGCTGTGGCATTGAGCACTAGGGCCTGTGAAATCGATTCAACAGTTGCTGCTGGCGTGGCTGCAAGCAAAAGCGCTGCAACACCGGCAACATGCGGTGATGCCATTGAGGTGCCCGACCATGTTGCGCGGGCGGTATCTGAACCAATTGTTGATGATGTAATTCCTTCACCTGGAGCAAATACGTCGAGGCAAGAACCGAAGTTGGAAAAAGATGAACGCACATCGGTTGGACCTGTTGCGCCCACAGTGACAGCAGTTGTCTCACTTGCTGGCGAGTAGCGACATGCATTTGCGTTGTCGTTTCCAGCAGCAACCACAAAGACCACACCATCGGCAACACCACGAGCAACAGCTGCATTGAGTGCAACAGACGAGGGCCCGCCGATACTCATGTTGGCAACTGCAGGAACTCCTACTTGGTGGTCACCGATGATCCAATCGATACCCGCAATAACGCCCGATGCGGATCCACTTCCCGCACAAGACATCACACGCACAGGAACAAGCGTGACTGACTTTGCAACACCGAAAGTAGTTCCGCCAACGGTTCCTGCTACATGCGTTCCGTGTCCGTGGCAGTCGGTGGTGCCGCGTCCATCGGAGATAGAGGTGAAACCTGCAGCAACCCGCCCCGAGAATTCACTGTGTGTCGCAAGGATTCCGGTGTCAACAACATATGCGGTGACACCAGCACCTGAGTTGGCATATGAATACGTATTGTTCAGCGGCAATGCACGCTGGTCGATGCGATCTAAGCCCCACGTAGGGTCGGCTTGATCGTCAGAAATCGAAACGATGGAATCGAGTTCAATAGATTCAACGCTTGAGTTTGCGGTGAGCTCAGCTACCCCAGCTGCAGATAAGTCTGCTGCAAAACCTGTGAAGACGTTACGAAACGAAGTGACATTAGTTGCGCCCACGGCACTGGCAATTGCTGCCGCAGCTGAAAACGACGACGTCGATTTCAAGCGAACGATATAACGGCTACCGCCAACAGCTGATGCGTTGGTGGCCGGAGTGTTATCGACAAGTCGGATGACTTTGTTGAGTTCAATTGAGGAAACGTCGGAATCGTTGCGAAGTCGTGCGACATCGGCAGAGTCGAGCGTGGCAACGAACCCCTCTGCTGCTGAAGTGAAAACATCGGTAATTGCGTTACCGAGTTGCATTTCTTTGCGCAATTTGCTGCTCAAGTTGCTCGTGGCATCGAAGGTGACGATGTATTCCCCCGCAGGAGCGACAGCAGACACAACATGGGATGGAACAAGTGTTGCCAAAAGTGAGGCGCCAAGTACTCCTGCAAGCCCAAAGCTTGCGGCACGGATGGAAAATGGGCGGGGAGATCGGTTTTTCATGGTTCCTACTTTCAGCGTACTCGCCGACATTGAGAACCTAAATCAGAAATTGCCAAATGTCCCGTCAGCAACCCTGCATATTTTTAAGAACTACTGAAGAAGTTCTCACTTCACCGTCAATTTGACCGAAGTGGCTTTGGCTTTTGCCTTCCCCGCTTTTACCAGCACCGTCATTCGGCACTGCCCAGCTTTTTTCAACACCAGGCTTGATTTCTTCACCGAGCAAATTTTTGAAGATACTCCCGATACCCGCAGAGAGACCACAGAACCTTTTGGAGTTGCCACACCTGCTACCTGAGCTGCAGCAATAAAGTCCATCGTTTGACCAGCCGAGGTGTTTACCGTCTCTGCAATCGGTGCCGAACTTGCCGTTGGTTGAAGCACTGAAGTGAGCGTCGGCACAATGTTTTTCCCACCATCTTCAGCGCCAAAAATGACGGGGTCCACTTTGGGTGATTCCACCACCACTGTTGATGTGGTTGACAAAGGAACCGTGGGCGACAGAGGAACCGTGGGCGACAACGGGATTGTTGACGTCGTAGACGTCGTAGACGTCGTAGACGTCGTCGATGTCGTCGATGTCGTCGATGTCGTTGAGGTAGTCGAAGTTGTAGATGTCGTCGTGGTGGTCGTCGTGGTGGTCGTCACTACGACTCCTGCGCCTGTGAACCTCACCACTGGTGAAAACAATCGCTGCTGTGTATCAGCACTGTTCACCGCGTTAATGCCGGCAACCCGTGCTTCATAGGTCTTTGCTGGGTCGACTCCAGAAATCAACACACTTTTATTCACCGACACACCGTCATTTACTTCGCCGAAATCGGTGACACCTACTTCACGCAACTGCACCACATAATCGGTGACGGGCAATGCCGGAGTAGACAATGGGTTGCCCCAACTCATTTGCACTCCGCCATTTGCTGTTGCAACCACAACATTTGTTACCACAGCAGGAACAATCCAACCGATGTTTGTCGGAACTCGCGCATACAAAGTGGGGAGATACCCGGTGCAGAAATTGACCACTCCGTCTGCACCCTTCACACCCAATGCCACACTTGCAGCACCAGCCAAAACAGGAATTCCGTCTACCGCTACAGTCAATGGCCCGCCACTATCACCTGAACACGCCCCAGCCGATGTTCCACCAAATGTTCCACCTTTGACACAGATATCTTTCGTTGAATTATAGAAATTCGTCACTCGAGCATTTCCAGAGTTATCGCGACATACATCATCACCGGGTGAATCGCCTATTGCAGTATTGACTTTTCTCAGCACATCCGATGAAGTTCCATCGAGTTGCTTGCCCCATCCGCTGATTGTTGCAACGGAATCCTTTTCCGGCCACACGTTCGGATCAATTGCTACCGGAAGCGCCACTGGTTGCACATTTTCTGTGTATGTAACTGCCCTATTGAGTTTCAAGAGCATCAAGTCAAGACCAACACCATCAACACGTGCCGGGTAAGTCTGGATGACATAAAACAAGGTAGTGCCAGCAAATGAATCCCAGTAATTATTATTTCCTATACCTACATATATGTATGCCGTATTGATTGCTCCAGCAGCAGTACGAGGGATGCAATGATCTGCGGTGAGAACCCAGCGCTTAGCTATGAGTGAGCCGCCACACTGCGCCCATAGCCACTTTCCCCTATCGTCTGGGTTAGCAGCAACTGCATCAGGGTTGGCAGTAAGCAGTGATACCTGGAAAGGAACTGCACCAACTTGCGCAACCTCACCTCCTGCAATGTTTCTGACATTGCTATCTAAAGTGCTCTCTGGAGCTACTGATGTACCTTCGTTATTTTTTTGCACTACTGCAAACACAATTGCAATAGCAACAACTGCAGCAATTCCTATACCCGCCACTTTGCGCATTACATTCCTCCAGGAAACTCATAGTGCACATCGGAAAATGTGTCACGGGCAAATACATAAAAGAGGCGCAGTGGCTCTACGCCATCGTTAGCGGCAAAATGCTCTGCGCCTTCGGGAATAAACACTGTGTCTCCGGCGGAAACACGAGCGATTTCACCATCAACCTTCATATATCCATTGCCGCTAATGAAATAGTAAATTTCAGCAGCATCGTGAGTATGGCCTCGTTCAGGAATATCGGCACCAACAGGAATTTCCGCAATGCCGGCGGTGAGTTGATTGCTTGCAGTGCAATCACCACTCACCAGGGTCCACCACTGCACTGCTGGCGACTCCCAACTTTCCGTCGGACAATCAGCAATACGGCGAATGAGCGGGGGCACCTCTGCAAACTAGTGCGCAAAGTGAAGACGTTCTAGTCGGCGGGCCACACGTCAGCCGTTGACAACAACTGCTCGCGAAAATCGGGGTGACTAATGCGGGCAAGCTCGTGCGAGCGTTCGGCAATTGACAACCCCGACAACTCAGCTGCCCCAAATTCCGTTATTACTACATCTACCTGATGCCGCGGCGTGGTTACTACAGAGCCTTCGGGCAGTCGCCCCAAAATGCGTGACACCATTTCACCTTTCACCACGGTCGTTGATGGCATACACACCAAACTGCGGCCACCCACACTTAATCCTGGCCCGGCAACAAAATCTTCGTGACCGCCAATTCCGGAAAACTGTTTTCCCCCAATGGAGTCGGCAATGACCTGACCAGAAAGATCAACAGCCATTGCCCCGTTAATAGCCACCATATTGCGATTCTGCGCAATGATTTCTGGAGAGTTGACCACATCAACCGGCAAGAACCGAACATCATTATTGTTGTGGAGCCACGTGTAAAGGTCGGGAGTTCCCGCAGCAAAAGTGGTGACCGAGAATCCGTCGAATTCGGTTCCCTTTTTATTCGTTACTTTCCCCGACATATGTAAACGCATTAAACCCGACGTGAACATTTCGGAATGAATTCCGTAGTCGCCGCCTGTACCTGCAGCAAGTTGTGTTGCAATATGGTTTGGCACACCACCAATACCGGTTTGCAAAGTGCATCCATCGTGAATGTATTGCATTGCTATTTCTGCAATTTTCATTTCTGCTTCAGAGGGAACAACATCGGCCAAATTCAATGGCTCACGATCTGACTCGACTAAATAATCGATGTTGTCTACATTCACGCGATGCGTGTATTTCCCTCCGCGCGCATCGGCGCCAAAAGTGCGTGGGTAGTGTGGGCTCACTTCCACAATGAGCACTCGCTCTGGGTCGGCTATCACTTTTTCTAATTCATCCGTTGTCGCCCCTGCATGCAGCGACAAACTCACCCAACCATCAACAGGTTGCGCACCCGCAACGGCAAGTACCCGTGGCTTTTTTCGAGCGAGCACTGGAGCAAATCGACGAAAGTCGGCAGGAACAAAATCGATATCAGCTCCGCTGTCGCGCAAGAACCTCTCGGCTGGCCCAAAAAACCCACTCTGCAAATGCACGGTGGGCTGCATGAAGAGCGCAAACAAGTCGGGCAGCAGTGCTCCCGATACCCGTAAGTCAACAAAGTCGGTACGTTCGCCCAGCGCATGCAAAAAGGCCCCTGGCACGCCTGGCCCTAACGGCACCGCAAGAGTATCGGTGGGTCGAATTGCCTGAACTGCCTGTTCCATGGGAACTGCTGATGTCGTCATCGCACTCTCCTTTCACTCACCCTATATATATAGGTCTGGCACTTCTGCCGACAGCCCGACTACCCCTGGCCGCCATTTCCATCTAGAGTAAAAACATGTTTAGTTCTAAAGATGCCCGTTCAACTCGGCGACTCACCATCCGCATGGCATCGCTTCTCCTTGTAGGGGCAACTCTGACTGCAGGCATCACGAGTTGCGGCAGCGAAGAAAAAGGTGCTGTACGCAATGTAACTATTGCTACGGGCACTGCTTGTAAAAGCGCCGGTGAACCAAAAACCATGTCGGGCGCGCCATATATTTGCACCATCACAGAAGCCGGAAAAGTGTGGTATCCCGTTTCCAAGCAGCAAACCTGGATCTGCGTGAAGCTTGGTGCAACCAGGTTCATGCTCGAAGGCGTTTTAGCAGTATGTGGCAAGGTGAAAAGCATTCGTCGTTGGTACACCACCTTGCCTGTGGCACTCACCATCAAAGGCAAAGTTCTTCCCACTTCTGACCCAGCTGCATTAGAACTCGCAGGGGAATCACCGGGAACCGTGAAAAAAGCAACGGTTGCCGACCCAGAGAACAACGCAGTAGCCACACCGTAGTTTTGCGACTAACGTAAATCACCAGCAAGGCCATGGGGGATCTTGCAGGTAACCAAGGGGGCCGTCATGGCTGTTATTGACAATGTTTCTGCAAGTGGCGTACCACCGCACCTTCGCGGCAATGGAGCACCAGTTCAAGAAGAACTCACGCTCACCGACCTCAAAGTCACCGGCACCATCCCTGCTCATCTCGATGGTCGCTATTTGCGCAATGGCGCAAACCCCATTACCGGAATGAGCGATCATCCATTTCTCGGTGACGGCATGATTCACGGCGTACGTTTGCGTGAAGGAAAAGCAGAGTGGTATCGCAACCGTTACGTACAAACGCCGTACATCACCGACCCTACGCGCAACATTCTCGACATGGACACCGGACTTGGCGACATGGCAATGTCGAAAGCCAACACACACATCTTTGGTCACGCCGGAAAATTTCTTGCTCTCGAAGAAGGACACTTTCCTTACGTACTCGATGGTGACTTGAACACCGTTGGACCAACCAACTACAACGGCAAACTCACTGGCTCATTTACCGCTCACCCCAAGGTCTGCCCACTCACTGGCGAAATGCTCGCATTTGGCTACTACTTCCTCGAGCCGTATCTCACCTACCTACGCATTTCACCAACAGGTGAAATGGTACAAAACACGGTCATCACCGTTGGTGGCCCCACCATGATGCACGACTTCAATGTCACCGAGAACTACGTCATCTTCATGGACCTCCCTGCAGTGTTCGACTTGGAAATGGCAATGCGCGGCGAGCTTCCTATTCATTGGGACGACAACTACCCCGCTCGCCTTGGCGTGATGCCCCGTAACGGTGCCGACGCCGATGTGAAATGGTTCGACATCAACCCGTGCTACGTGTTTCATCCCATGAACTCGTACGAAGAAGGCGACAACATCGTTATCGACGTTGCACGCTTCTCTCACATCTGGCGCGACAGCGCAATGGACTTCCCACCACCAGTTCTGTGGCGTTGGGTCATCAACACCAAAACAGGCAAAGTGTCTGAAGAGCAAGTAGACGATCGCCCTGGTGAGTTCCCGCGTGTTGCCGATTCTGTCATTGGTCGCAAGCATCGCTTCGGTTACGAAATGTCTGCACCAGAACTTGGCGGCGTCGATTCACCGCTTGAAGATCCAGGCGCAATTATTAAATACGACCGCGTCACAGGTGCTCGCACATCAATTGAACTTGGCAAAGGTCGCTCGCCTGGTGAAGCCGTATTCGTGCCCGCAGAGAATCCATCGTCAGAAGACGACGGTTATCTCATGACCTATGTATTCGACAAGGCAAAGAACACCTCAGACTTTGTCATTTTCGATGCACAGACCATGAGCCAAGAACCTATTGCCAGCGTGCATTTGCCACGCGTACCATTTGGTTTCCATGGCAGCTGGGTCGACGCAAGCGTCGCCAACTAAACGCTACGCAAAGCCAAACACATGGCCCGCCGACAAATCATCGGC
>WLST01000047.1 GCA_009711295.1 Actinomycetota bacterium
AACTTGTTAAACCGCGAAGAAGAGCGCGAGATGATGCCGCTCTGTGTTGACCAAGGCGTGGGAGTTATTCCATGGAGTCCGCTTGCGCGAGGTCGTTTAACACGCGATTGGGACAATGCAACATCGCGTTCAGAGACCGATGAATTTGGAAAGGGCTTGTACAAGCCCGAAGACCAAGTGATTGTGGAGCGAGTTGAGGAAGTCGCTCGCGAACTCGGTGCACCTCGTGCGCAAGTTGCACTTGCATGGGTGCTCTCAAAGTCTTTTGTTACATCACCCATTGTTGGCGCGACCAAAGATGCACATATTGACGATGCAATTGCTGCCTGTGAATTGCAGTTGAGCGCAGAACACATTGCACGACTTGAAGAGCCGTACACGCCTCATGAATCTGTTGGGTTTTTATAAGCGGCTCACATTTCGGCTGATAGTGTTTTTCGCATGGCAACCATTCGAGAGATAGTGATTGATTGTAAAGACGCTGACGCAATGGCGCAGTTTTGGGCGGCAGCGCTCGGATTCACTTTCCTGGGTGCGGCGGGAAGCTACCGCGCACTTGAAGACCCAACGGGTGGGCCAAAACTCATCATCCAAGAAGTGCCTGAAGAAAAGACGCAAAAGAATCGCGTGCACTTCGATTTAGAAGCAGTTGATATTCGAGCCGAAGCACTGCGCTTAGAAGCGCTAGGCGCAATATTGCTCAACGATCGCAAGCCTATTCAGGAGCACCGCACACAATGGATGGTGCTCTGCGACCCTGAAGGGAACGAATTCTGCATCTGCCAAATTGGGAAAATCCCCGACGGCGACGACGGTTTCCCTGCATCCCATCTGTAATTAAAGAAATACGGGCCTTTTGCCCTGACGGGCTTTATCTCATCAGTTTGTATACATTGAAGCTGTCTTCAACTATGCAAAGGTCATTATGGGAAAGTTTCTGAGCAAATGTGTTTTAGCGGCAGCGGCGGTTGGTGTCGTTATGGCAATGGGGAGTTGTGGCAATGATAGCTCAAGGGGTCGAAATGCACTAGTAGCCGCAGGCTCGTCGTGTGAAAAGGCTGGACAAGTCTCAAAAACTTCTGGTATCCAAGTGGTGTGCGCAAGTACGAATGCTGGAAAGATCTGGTATCAAACAAAAACGGCTAAAGGAAAAGCTGTTTCATGCACCGTATTTGGAAAGGTGCGTAATAAAGCAAATGTTGTATGGGTCTGCGGTGTGAGTGGTGGCAAAAAGACTTGGCGAGCTACAGCTCCACTTCCCGTCGCTGTTATAACAGCAAGTCCAGTAATTGAATCTACGAAGCAAGATACATCTGCAGTAACCGTTATTCCTGACAACAATGTACTCGCCGATCCAAAAATTCCCGATGACTCAACGCGGACCTCGTCTACAACGACAGAGCCAACGCCAGCCGTAGAACCAGCAACGACCATTCCCCGAAAAGTAATTGCCAGCGGTATAAAGCAATTTGGAACGGAATTTGCTGACGGTATTGGAGCAGTGACAACGGATGCTCAAGGAAATGTATTCGTAGCTGGATTTACGCACGGTTCGTTAGTGAATAACCAAGCAAATTACGGATTGGGTGATGTCTTCGTAGCAAAATTCGACGACGAAGGAACGAAAATATGGATAAAGCAGTTCGGTACGAATGGCAGTGAATCACCCTCGGGAATAGTGGTCGACACGGGCGGAAATATTTTCGTAACGGGAATGACGACCGGATTATTTAATCCTGAAGGACGAGGTGGGAACTACGACATCTTTCTTGCTCGTTTGGATGCTGATGGTAATCAAATTTGGATACATCAAGTTGGTGCCTTTAAGCATGACTTTGCGTCTTCAGTCGCGGTTGATAGTCAGAAGAATATTTATGTTGTTGGTGATACTTACAATTCTCTTGAGGAGGGTGTCACTCTTGGGGGGACTAGTGACGTTGTATTCACAAAGTTTGATTTTGAAGGTAAACGGCTTTGGATTAAGCAATTCGGGTCAAGCGTTACTGATTCGGCAAAGTCAGTAGTAGTTGACTCTCGTGACAATGTATACATCGCAGGAGAGACGGCTGGTGCACTTGCAGAGAACCAATTAAGCAGTGGCACTACAGATACATTCATAACAAAATTCAATGCAGATGGAAATCGGATTTGGCTGAAACAATTCGGTGGCACTGCTCGCGACACACCCTGGTCAATGACTATTGATCAAACCGACAATCTTTATGTGGCAGGGTTCACGAATGGAGCGTTGGCAACTAAGACGAATTTCGGGAGCACTGATATATTTGCTACCAAGTTTGATTCATCAGGTAATCAATTTTGGACAAAACAATTAGGAACGCCAGACCAAGAACTTGTACGTTCAATTGCAGTTGGTAAGAACGGCGATATTTACATAGTCGGCGCAACAAAAGGCACTTTTGTTGCCAGCTCACCGAATGCAGGTGGCTCAGACATATTTATTGCCACTCTGAATGCCGATGGTGAGCAACAGTTAACGCGGCAAATTGGTACGACTTCAGATGACCAAGCTTGGGCAGTCGATGTCAGCAATGACGGAAATCTGTACGTTGGGGGAGTTGTTGGGGGCGTGTTTCCTGGGCAAATAAGCGCAGGGCTTACCGATTCTGTATTGCTCATTAACCCCTAATCACATTTGCGAATGCCTAAGGTGAACATAGGGGAATGCCTTGTTTTTACAGAATTTTTCTGGTGCCATTCTCGCCTTTCTCGGCAGTAAAAGTGCTGCCAAATATCAAATGGGGGAGCAATGACAAGAATTGCAGATGTCGATTACTATGAGCCAAAGCCCGGCCAGGCGATGGCAATGTTGGGTCAGTTCGCCGAAGCAAAGGCACTCATGATCAAGGCGGGGGCTTCCGAAGTAGTGGTTGCTCAGTCGCAAGGTGGCACGAGCCCAGGAACTTTTGTTTTTCAGGTGCAATATGAAAGTGGTGCAACATTTGGTGCAACAGTCGACGGGTTGACCACGAATCAGGCCTGGATGGAATTTTGGGCGCGTATTTCGGAGAACCCCACCGCAACACTCGTGCGACATGAGATGTTTACCGGCGTCGACATTTAGTCGGTAGTTCTTGGCGAGCCTTCACCTACCCCCCGGCAGACTCATTCTGCTAAAAATAAGGGGTAGGTGAAAGCCGTTCACGAGGGGGAAACAACGTGGCATCGTATCCGAAGTATCAAAATCACGATCTCGGCCCAATGAAGTGCCCCGTGAACTTAGAAGATGTCGATTTGTTCGGCCAAGGTGCGCAAGAGCATTGGTACGAGGCCTATGAAATTTTGCATCGGGAGTCGCCGGTTCTCCGTATAGAAGGCGGCGGCGTTACGCCTGGCACCGATGCCTACGTGCTCACCAAGCACGCCGATATTGCCATGGTGGTGAAAGACCCTGTGCGTTATATCAATCTCACGCAGCAACGCATTATCGATTTTGCAGCACAAGGCCTCAGTGCGGAAGATATGTTCAAGACGTATCGCTCGTTAATGCAGGCGTCAATGGTGGCACTTCGCCCAACACAAGAGCTGTACATCAAGCATCGCAAAGAACTCACCGACCCTTGGGTCGGTACCGGTGCAACGCGCCATCGCGAGATGATTACGAAACATGCGAATGATCTCATTGATGAATGGATCAACGATGGTTCGGTGGAGTTTGTGAGTCGTTTCGCTCGTCCTCTTCCGCAGCGCGTTTTTGCCAGCATCTTGGGTTTCCCGCAATCCGATATTCCACAACTTGCCGAGTGGGGCGATGCTGTTGTTACACCTTTTGTTCACGGCACAGGCTTGAAGCACGAACTCACTCCTGAGCAGACCAAAACAATGTTGCAACGCCTTGATGGTTTCCAGGACTACATCTATGAGCACGTGCGTGCCAAGCGACTCGACCCACAAGACGACATGGTGAGCTTCCTCTGTAATGTTCACTATGAAGCGCTCGATCGTAAACTCACCGACTTGGAAATTGCCGGCATTGTTCATGCGATGATCCTTGGCGGGCTGGAAACAACGCAGTATGCACTAGAAGAACAAGCGCAATTGCTGTGTGAAACCCCGGGTCTTTTTGAACAATTGCGTAACGACCGCACCAAAGTTCGTGCATTTACCGAAGAGAGTATGCGGATGCGCTCGCCAACACATGGCTTGTCGACCCGAATGACCTCACAAGACGAAGTGTTCCAAGGTGTCAAGGTTCCTGCGGGTTCGTTACTGCATCTACGCTTTGCTGCAGCAAATGTTGATGAAGAGGAATTCCCTTGCCCGTTTGATCTTGAACTTGAGCGCCAAGGTGGCGTGACGCGTCACCTCACATTTTCAGCTGGCCCACGCGTGTGTCCAGGGGCCAACCTCTCACGTATTGAGCAACAAATAGCGTGGAATGTGTTGTTCGACCGCATCAAAGATATTTCCTTTGCCGATGAGAATACTTTTATGCATCAACCCGGAATCATGTTGGGCACATTGAAAGTGAATCTGAACTTTGTTCAGGCTTAGAAATAAAGTGGTACGAGGCACAAAATGAAATCACCTAATAGGCGCACAGTTAGGAAACTGATTCGGGCGCTTCTTCCCGTTACTTTTGCTGCTGTTGCGCTTGTCGCTTGGTTTACTCCAGCGCCTCAAACGCAAGCAATGGTTTCAATACCTTCCTCAACGTCATCAACATCCATGCCTTCTTTGGGTGGCCCGGTTGCTTCACCATCTACAACAGCGTCCACTGCCGTGCCAGCCATAGGCGGCCCGGTTGCTTTGCCGCCAACCACGCAGATCACTACGCCATCAATTGCGCCTGGTCCTATTGCGAATTTCCCTTCGACGACGTTTGCTGTTGGTTCGTCGGTACCTACTGGTCCGATTACAAGGTTCCCTTCAACGACGTTTGCCGTTGCTTCGTCGGTACCTACTGGTCCGATTACGAATTTCCCTTCGTCGACGTTTACTGTTGGTTCGTCGGTACCTACTGGTCCGATTACGAATTTCCCTTCGTCGACGTTGGTCGTTGATTCGTCGGTACCTACTGGTCCGATCACGAATTTTCCTTCCACAACAGTTTGGAGTAGCGAAACAATTGATTCATTGAATTCAGATGCGCTGACGCCTGTGCAAATTGCAAGCATCGTTGAGAAAATCACGGAAACGATCAGCATTACAAACGACCAGGCCACAGCTTTGGCTACAAGTAGTCAAGTGTTGGAAAATATCAGTGCAAGTCAAGCCGATCAAATATTCAGTGCCATCGATAGCGGCGAAATTACCGATGCACAAGGTGAAGCAATTGTCGAAACTGTTCAAGTCGCAAGTAAAACCGTCAGGCGTTCGTTTGAAGGCGAGCTGAATATTTTTGAGGGACAATTTGATAACTATGTTCCATTGAACTCAAAGATCAATGTGGAAGACCGTCGTACGGTGGTTGCGGTTTCAGTGGTGAGTACGGCGGCTATGACATCGATGGGTGTGCGAGGTGCAATGCCAATGGGTGGCGGCGGAGTACCGGCAAGTGGCGGCAGTGCCGAACTTGCGGAAGCGTTTAAATCGGAAAGCAATCGCATTCGTAGAATTTCAAAATATAAGTACAAAAATGGGAGACGAGTTGTGGATAAGAAGAATTTTTCAAAAAAGCTGATTTTGAGCATTATGCAAAATAGCTTCACATTGGTTGGTTTTATTGTGGTTTATCTCACATTGTCTGGCTCTGTGAGAACCATTGCAGGGCTGGCTACCTTGATCGCGTTTTTCTCGACGCTGTACATCGATATGCGTGAGGAAGACTAGGAGTTTGATTCTCGGCGTGGCCAGAGTAAAACAATTGCGAGAAAAGCAATAATTGAAATACCAAAGAGGAAACCATATGCCTTGCGGAATGGGTCAACTGGTGAGTTGCCACCGGAACTAATCATTGCCACCACTGCAGCAATACCAATTGCTCCCGACAAGAAGCGGCCTGTGCTGAACGTGGCATTACCTGCAGGGAAATCTTCGCGTTCAAGGTCGACAAGTGCGGCCGCATTGAGAAATGAGAACAAAAGGCCCATGCCGATACCGGTGAGCACGAGGCCTGGGAACATGTGGGTCCAATAGTGCGGTGTCTCTTGCACCATGAACATAAACCAACCGGTGGCAAGCACAAGCGCAACCGCGCCCGTGCTTAAGAGCTGCCTATAGCCAAATCGCGCAACAAGATACGACGACAAAAAGGCCCCGCCACCGCCAAGTACGGGCGTGGGCGACATCGCAAGCCCGATGCCCCAGGCGTCGTATTTCCATAAACCACCCAGCACGAGTGGCCACACAAGCCAGACGGCCATGCCGATCATGGAAACAGAAACATTGGCAATGTTGGCAATGCGAAAGGTGGGTACGCGAAATAGTTTGACCGGCAGAAAAGGCCGTTTGTGCTTGCCAGAGCGACTAATGAGAAGCGGTATCAACAAGGCGGCAATTGCAAAAGCGGCCAGAGTTTTTACGTCGAGCCAACCCCATGTGTTGCCTTCAACAAGTCCGAGCGCGAGCAGCCCCGTCGACGCGGTTCCCATCAGCATTCCTGCGAAGTCGGGGAGGCCATCGGTGGGTTCATTGCTTGCGGCAAATAGCGCTTGCCCGCGAATGAGTGCAGAGAGCCCCAATGTTGCAACGCCAAGAAGAAGTGGCACTGCAAAAACTAAACGCCATTGTCCGCCAGTGATGAGCGCACTCGAAACAATGGGTGCTGCTGATGAGCCGATAGGAAATGCACCTGTCCACACACCAATGGCAAATGCGCGACGCTCTTCTGGCCACCCCACAAGTGCTACTGAAATGGAAGAGGGAACAACGAGTGCACCACCTACGCCTTGGAGAACTCGCCCACCAATGAGGAAAGCAATGTTCGGAGCGAATGCACACAGTGCTGATGAAGCAACAAAAATTCCAATGCCAATTTGAAATGCACGCAGCGTGCCAATGCGCACTGAAATGACTCCGCCCAACATGGTGAGTGCAGCAATGATGATGGAGTATCCCGACAAGGTCCACGACAAAGCAGCAAGGCTCGAACCAAAGTCTTCTTTGATGAGAGGAATAGCCAAGTTGGTGCCGGTGACTGCAAAGGGAAGCGCGGCCATGCCGAGCATGGAAGTGGTGAGGCCTATGACGGCCAAACGTGGCACAGCTGTTTTGGTTGTGCCCCCCGACATGCATCGAGTTTGGCAGGTAAGCATCATGAAACCGTTGCCAGAGTGGTCCGAAGGCTGAAGAAGTTGGCGGGAAACGGGACCACCTCAAGGTCTAGTTGAGACTTAGTTTTACCATCAATTTATTGTAAAACTATGGTGCCTATAGAATTCATAGGTCATGAGTAGCGGGTCATTTTCCAATCGCAGATGGCGTACTCCCGCACACCTTCTTGCGGGAGCTTCGCTGCTATTTGCCGCACTCTTTTCTTTTCTTCCTCTCACTGCAACGGCAGCAAATGCTGCCGACATGAGTTGTTCTGAAATGGTCGCTGCAGATGTGGTTACCATCGCATCAATGTGTCCGAATGCTCCGACGAATGTGAGTGTTCAAGCATCGGATCACGGAATAGAAGTGAAGTGGGATGCAGCGTTAGTTGAAACATCGCAAGACAACAATGCAGCAATTTCATTCGAAGTACAAGTGACTCCTGGTGATGTTGTTGTCGAAGTAACAGCACCTGCGCGTAGTGCGTCTGTATCGGGCCTCATTAACGGAAAAGAATATGAAGTCAGTGTTGTTGCGCGTAACGACTTTGGTGCGAGTGATGTCGCTGGTCCATTTCTTGTGACTCCTACTAGTGGTGTTGACGGAGTAGTTGGCCAGCTCATCGTGAAGTACAACGACGGTGTTGATGCAACTGAAGAAGAAGGTATTGCAACAGGTTCCGAATCTGTTGAAGGATTGGAATTAACCCCGCTCACAGACCTTGGCAACGGCGTGCACACAGTGGAAATTAGTGAAGCTGTCAGCAATGAACAGGCCACAGAAATCATCGATGCATTAGAGGCCGACCCACGGGTGGCTTGGGCTGAAGCCGACCACATTCTCACAACTTCAGAAGCCCCCGACCCGGAGTATGCCCCGCGGCAGTGGAACCTGTGGGGCGACTTCGGGGTGCGCAGGCTCTTGCCAGCAGCAAACGATCCGGGTCAAACTGGTGCGCCACCGAGCACCGAGGGTCAAGGGGTGGTGGTCGCCGTCATCGATTCGGGGAGCACCCCACATGCCGATATGTCTCAACCCGTACTTGAGGGTTATGACTTCGTGAGTGATCGACCTGAATTGGCCTCTCCACGAGAAGTGAATGGTGACGGGGTTAGTTTTGACGGCGACTATGTCGACTCAGACACTTACGGTGCGCCGGGGTGGGATGCCAACCCTTCCGACCCAGGTGATTGGCGCGATGTTGCACCTGTGCGCACCAGTAGTTGGCATGGAACTCACGTGGCCGGCGTCATCGCTGCACAATCGAGTAATGGGATTGGCATTGCAGGGGTTGCACCTGGGGCGAGCATCTTGCCCATTCGTGCGCTGAGTTGGAACGGTGGACTCTCGTCTGACGTGGCAGCTGGCATTATTTGGGCATCAGGTGGACACGTATCGGGCGTGTCCGACAACAAAAATATTGCGCGGGTCATCAACTTGTCACTTTCCTCGCGCAGCCAATGCAGCGCAACTTTGCAGTCGGCAATCGATATGGCAACAGCAAACGGAAGTGTCGTTGTTGTAGCTGCTGGTAACGCCAGCAGTGATGTTCGTGATTATTCACCAGCCAATTGCAACAACGTCATTTCAGTTGGTGCGACCAATGCGAAAGGTGAACGTGCCAGCTATTCAAACTTCGGCGATGGAGTAAGTATTGACGCCCCCGGAGGCGACCTCAATGCCAGCGGTGACCTCGGTATTTATTCTCTTTCAAACACTGGTGTGCGCGAACCAGTTGCCGAGAGTTATGCGTACCGGCAGGGAACTTCAATGGCCGCTGCACATGTGTCGGGTGTTGTGGCTCGCATGCTTTCTGCAACTCCAACTTTGTCGGTCAATGAGTTGCGCAGTGCATTACGGGTAAATGCTGCAGCAGCAACGACGCCAGCAACTGCTTGCATTCCCGACGCAGTGAATACATGTACAGACCCGGTTGTAGAACTTGCTGCGGCTCCTTCCAGCCCAACGGGTTTTGTGGTCAACGCGGGTGTGCGCTCTGTTTCGATGAAGTGGACGCCATCGGCTGACACAACGGTGACGGGAGTGAAAGTTCAATGGGGAACATCACCGGCTGCATTGACGAATGTGTTCACTATTGCGGGCCGCACTACAGAAAGTTTCGTACATTCGGGAAGCCCCGTGCGTGTACTGAATAAGTCGTTAACTTCTAATGTTGCAACACTTACCACTGATGTTGCTCACGGACTAGCAGTTGGCGATTCGGTTTTTGTGAGTGGAGTTGATTCAACATTCGATGGAACTTACGTTGTGAAAAGTAAAACTCTGACAACGTTCACTTACGACCGAGTAGCCGCAAATGTGACAGCTATTGTATTGACCATTGCGGGGTCCGCACAAAAGTCACAGTCACTCGGCATCGCGCAAACGTATTACTACCAAATTGCATATATCTATACCGACAACGCGCAGTCGTGCACAACTGCCTGCGTGAGCGCGTATTCGGCGGCAGTTTCTGCGCAAACCCAATTCAGTTCAAGTACATCATTCGCGTATACCGGTGGCGTGCAATCGTACGTGGTTCCTGCAGGTGTTGATTCATTGCGAGTAGAGGCAAATGGCGGCAGCGGCGGTGCTACTGCAGGGTTTGCTGCGGGTAATGGTGGCCGTGTTGAAGCTGTTGTTCCTGTCACCGCGGGCGAAGTTTTATTCATGTTTGTTGGTGCTACAAACTCTGCTTCAACTGGTGGGTGGAATGGTGGTGCTAATGGAATAGCGCCTGGGTTAGGTGGTGGTGGAGCATCTGATATTCGTCGAGGAATTCCGCTTGCCACAGCAGCTTTGGTGTCGGGAACTGCAACAATCACAACGGCAAGCGCGCACGGGTTTGCACTAGGAAATTCGGTCGTAGTTGCAGGCGTGAGTGCAGCGTTCGACGGAACCTACACAGTTGTTGCAGTGCCAACAACAACGCGCTTTACCTATGCGCGTGCAGGTATTGCCGATGCATCGGTTGCTGGCGCCGGAAGTGTGATTCAAGCATTGCCCGCTTCAAGCTGGGCGCGCAGAATTGTGGTCGCAGGCGGTGGCGGTGGAGCAACTTCCTGGGCAACTGGCGGCAATGGAGGCGGACTCGTTGCCTCTGCAGGCGGGGCATATGGCGGTAATGCTGGTGGAATTGCTGGTACACAATCGGCGGGCAGTGCACTTGGTGCGGGCGGTGCAGGAACATCAAATGCCGGCGGCGGCGGTGGTGGATATTGGGGCGGTGGCGGCGGCTCACAATATGCAGGTGGCGGTGGTGGTTCGTCGTACACGGCGACAGGAATTTATGGAGTTGTGCACACCATCGGTTCAACGAATACAGGCGATAACGGTTCAATTCGAGTAACGCTTCCTCAAACAACAACGATGCCTACACCAACACAGCTTGCGGGCACAGGGTGGTCGCGCACAACTGAGTTGACGTGGGTTGCCCCGCCCGTCAACGACGTCACCGGGTATCGCATCAAGTGGGGAACCGACCCGTCGAACATTGTCTATCAATTTGATGTGGCTGGCGGGTCAACAACATCATTCACTCATTCAGGAAATCCGATTGTGGTTTCTTCGAAGGCAATGACCACAACAGTTGCCACGTTGACGACGTCTAGCGATCATGGTTTGTCGGTGGGTCAAGAAGTTGCCGTCACCGGAGTTGATTCAACATTTAATGGCACTTTTGTGGTGGCGTCAGTTCCCACAGCAAAAACTTTCACTTACGCATTGAGTGGAACAGCAGTGCTTACAACTGCAGTGACCCCAACTGGTTTAGTGCAGCGCACAAACAATCTCATTCTTGGGCAAAACTATTACTACAAAATTGCTGCGCTCTACACAGACGCAACGCAGGCGTGTGGCACGAGTTGTTTGTCGAGTTTTTCTGCGGCTTCTACTGTGGTGGGGCGATTTGGAGTGCAAACCTCATTTGATTTCAACGATGGGGTGCACACCTACAAAGTTCCAGCAGGAGTCACGCAAATTCAAGTTGATGCGCAAGGTGCCTTAGGGGCGCATGTCACTACGTACACGGGCGGCAGAGGCGGAAGAGTCCAAGCTTCGGTTCCTGTGACGCCGGGCGAAACTCTGTTCATTTATGTCGGCGGAGCTGGCGGGAGCCA
>WLST01000048.1 GCA_009711295.1 Actinomycetota bacterium
AAAGCCCGATGAATTCAAGTAACACGCCCAAAGCCAACATTGTTTTGTCAACACGAAACAGGTCATGAAAGGCTTGACGAAAGCCTGGCACTAACGGGAAGACAAAAAAGTAGATGACTGCAGCAAAGCCAATGGTCTTCAAAGTACGAATCCACACCTTGCGCCGAATGGCCGCTGCCTCAACCGAGAGGCCTGCAGAATTGCTTGGCTGATCGCCGCTCGTCTGCATTGTCATATGTTAGTTACCTTCTGCGCAATGCGCTGTAACTGATGCTGTACTGCCGATCGAAGAGATGTATCAGTTTTGCCTAATCGCACCATTACCAACTCTTTTTCGGGAATAACTACGGTGTATTGCCCCTCGTATCCCGTTGCAACGAGCGAGTTTTCACATTGTGGCCATACCCACCAATGCGCTCCATACTGGGTTCCTGTTGCTGCATCGTTGGCCACAACTGTTCGCGCATGGTTCACCCAATAGTCGGGAAGAAGTTGCCTGCGCGTTCCATCAACTACAACAGAACCACCATTCATATACAACTCTCCAAATTTCAAGAAGTCACGAGCAGTTGCATACACGTAGGAAGAGCCAACAAAGTTGCCTGCGTCATCGCACTTTGCAATTGCACTGGTCATGCCGAGTGGTTTGAAGAGTCGTGAGAACAAAAACTGCAAGAAGCGTTCTTCGCGATCTTGAACAGTTGCGGTCACAAGATCTCGACACAAAATATCACCGATGCAACGACACAGAATGTTGGTAGTACCAGACGAATAGTTCCAAGTAGCTCCGATAGGCGTGACAAGTGGTAACGCTGCGGCATATGCACCATGATCATTTATGCCCTTGCCAAACAACATGTCGATGACGTGAGATTTTTCGCCATCTACGTAATCTTCAATCCACTCCAAACCAGAGCGCATCTCTAAAAGGTCTTGCCACGTAATGGCCGCGCGTGGCGACCCTTGCCATTCAGCAACCGGTGCCGCGGCGGTCACGTCGACAAGACCGTCATTCACCAACATCCCCACCAAAGCATGGGTCATGCTCTTTGCCATCGACCATGAAATATGTGTGCTGTTTGGTCCGCACGGCGTGGCATAGCCCGACCCATATGCCTCAAAGAACATCTTGCCCTTGTATTGCACCAGCAACGCATGGGTTTCGCCGTGCGTTGCCTCGGGAGGAAGGAGTGGCTCACCAAAAGCCAGCGTTTCCCCCATGTGAGCAGTCTAGATGCTGTGACATCGGGCAGAAATCGCCTGCGCAGTAAGACACAGCGGCTTTTTTCTCACTAGCGTTTCCACCCATGACAAGTACGACCGCATCTCTCCCCGCCCCCGATCTACAAACCGCCGCCGCCGTTATTGAAACTGCGCGCGCCATGGTGGGCAAAGGTGTACGCACTCTCGCAGCAACTGGTGGGCCCGATGTACAACAAGTACTTGCCTACGACCTCGCGCATGCTGCATCGGCTGTAGAAACTGCACGTTCCATGCTCGACTACGGCGCAAAAGGAAACGCTGAAGGTCTTCTTGCTTGCGCATTCACCGCCGACATGGTGCACGACCTCATTACACGTCTCATTGGTCGCGAAAAATTGTGGGGCGTCAACCCCGCCGACATTGCACACGCACACGACTTTGTTGCAACGTTTCGCGACCCAGAATTTTTAGCTTCGCTTGCCAGCACACAAGGCCCACGTCACCTCGATTCAGACTTCGAAATGGTGCAAGACACTTTCCGTGCTTTCGCAAATAAAGAAGTAGCACCACGCGCAGAGCACGTACACCGCTTCAACGAAGATGTTCCTGAAGCAATCATTTCGGGTCTTGCCGACATGGGTGCATTCGGTTTATCCATTCCTGCTGAATACGGTGGCTACAGCGAAGGTGGCGACGGCGAATACATGGGCAACGTCATCGCAACTGAAGAATTGTCACGCGGTTCACTGGGCATTGGTGGTTCGCTCATTACCCGCCCCGAAATTCTCGCTCGTGCGCTCATGAAGGGCGGCACCGAAGAGCAAAAGATGGAATGGTTGCCGAAACTTGCCAGCGCAGAAGTTCTTGCAGCTGTTGCAGTAACTGAACCCGACTTCGGTAGCGACGTAGCAGGCGTAAAAACAACTGCTACACCAGGCGAAGCACCAGATGGCCGCAAGGGCTGGCGCATTAATGGCGTGAAAACATGGTGCACCTTTGGCGCACGCGCCGACGTGCTCATGTTGCTCGCGCGCACCGGCACCGACCGCAGCCTTGGCCATAAGGGTCTGAGCTTGTTCATCGTGCCAAAGCCTCACGGCGATGCACATGGCTTCATGTTCTCGCAAGATGAAGGCGGAAAGATGGAAGGTCGCCCCATCGACACCATCGGCTACCGCGGTATGCACTCTTATGAAATTGCGCTCGACAACTGGTTTGTTCCCGCAGAAAACCTCATTGGCCTCGAAGGTGGACTCGGTAAGGGTTTCTATTTCCAAATGGCTGGTTTTGAAAATGGTCGTTTGCAAACCGCTGCGCGTGCTGTTGGAGTGATGCAGGCTGCTTACGAAGCCGCTTACGACTATGCCAACAACCGCGTGGTGTTTGGTAAGAACGTTGCCGAATACCAACTCACACAAGTGAAGCTGGGTCGCATGGCCGCCATCATTCAGGCAAGTCGCCAGTTCAGCTATGAAGTAGCCAAGCTCATGGCAAAGGGTGAAGGCACCATGGAAGCAAGCATGGTGAAGGCTTACGTATGTAAGGCCGCCGAATGGGTGTCACGCGAAGCAATGCAAATTCATGGTGGCTTTGGCTATGCCGAGGAATACTCAGTGAGCCGTCTCTTTGTAGACGCTCGAGTGCTTTCCATTTTTGAAGGTGCCGACGAAACTCTGTGCTTGAAAGTAATTGCTCGTCAGCTCATTGACGCTGCGAAAAATTAATTTTCAAAACGCAGACAAAAGCTCAGTGAGCGACACAATGCGAATGACGTCGTGACCTTCGGCAAAACCGTAAGGGTCGACCAAACATGGCACAAGCCCTGCACCGCGTGCACCGCCAACGTCCATAATGAGTGAATCGCCAACGTACAAAATGCGTGCGGGGTCAATGTCGGGCAGTTTCTGCAACGCAATATGGAAAATGCGCGGGTCCGGTTTTTGAATTCCGACGATGTGGCTATCGATGACAAAACGCACTGGGGCGAATTCGCCTTCACCCACTTGGCAAACAGCGCTCTGGAAAAGTGTTGCCTCAATTTGCCCGCTCGCGTTGCTCACGATGCCAATGGGCACCGATTGATCGTGCAATGACTGCAACACCGTACGAGCATGCGCGATGGGGTGACGCCACAAGTTGGCCACACCTTTCACTTTGCCAAATACCTCAAGTGCTTCTTGCCGCACTGCAGCTTTCACGCCAACGGTCTCTAAATAGGTTTCGTCGTAGTGAGTCCAATCATTTTCACCGGCAGTGCTGGCCGACTTTGCCGCCATCCCCGCGTAATGCGCACGAGCGTGCACATCATGATCTTGCGACCCGCCGTAATAGTGCAGTAATGGCCCCAGAACTGTTGGGTCGGGCAGAACCAACACTCCACCCGCATCGAAAAGGACTGCATCGAAATTTCCGCTAGCTAATTGAGGGTGTGGCACTGAGTCAGATTAGGCGTTTATTACCTCCCCTCACCTCATAATTCGTGTTGTTAGGTATGAAGCCCTACGATTGAGGCGTGCGTAGTGCTAAAGACTTCTTCAAACCTCTCGCCGTTGGTGCTCCCGAGCCCGTGCGCGAGATTCCGTTCCGCCCCAGTCGTGTCATTCACTTCTTCCCACCACAAATTGAAAAAATGGTGGCAAAGCTTCCCGACACCATTCCGAACGTCGACATTCTTCTCGGCAACTTGGAAGACGCTATTCCGATGGCCGATAAGGCAGCTGCTCGCGCCGGGTTCATTCATGTGGCCAAAACCATGCCCATGGGCGACACGCAATTGTGGACACGCGTGAACAGCCTCGACTCCCCTTGGTTCTTAGACGATGTCACCGACATCGTTACCCAGGCGGGCGACAAAGTTGATGTCATCATGATTCCTAAAGTGGAAGGCCCGGAAGACATTCACTATGTTGACCGTTTGCTTGCTCAGCTAGAAGCTCGCGCAGGGTTGAAGCGCCCCATTTTGATTCATGCACTTTTAGAAACTGCACGAGGCGTCGCCAATGTGGAAGAAATCTGTGGTGCATCACCGCGCATGCAGGGCCTCTCACTAGGGCCAGCCGACCTTGCAGCAAACCGCCGCATGAAAACCACACGCGTAGGTGGCGGACACCCCGACTATGTGGTGCGCAAAGACCCGAACCCCGATGCACCCGACGCACCGCGCGAAGTATTCCAACAAGACCTCTGGCACTACACCATTGCACGCATGGTCGACGCGTGTGCAATGCATGGCATCTTGCCCTTCTATGGCCCATTTGGCGATATCAAAGACGTGGTGGCCTGTGAAGACCAATTCCGCAATGCCTACTTGCTCGGTTGTGTTGGTGCATGGAGTTTGCACCCCGTACAAATCGATATCGCAAAGCGCGTCTTTAGCCCACGCCCACAAGATGTGCTTCAAGCTCAACGCGTCATCGACGCAATGGGTGACGGCACTGGCGCCATCATGCTCGATGGAAAAATGGAAGACGATGCTTCTGTTAAACAATGCAAAGTAGTTGTTGAGCTCGCGAAGCAACTTGCTGCGCGCGACCCACATCTTGCTTCGCTCTACGGCTATTAAAATTTCATAGTAAAAGGATTATTGCAATGTCTGCTCTTCGCCCTCGCCGCTCAGTTCTCTATATGCCTGCCGCAAATGAGCGGGCTCTCGAAAAAGCAAAAGGCATCTCTGCCGATGCGCTCATTTTCGACCTCGAAGATGCTGTGTCACCCGACTCCAAAGATGCGGCGCGTGAAAATGCTGTGAAGGCAGCTTCATCGGGCGAGTATGGCAAGCGCGAAATCACCATTCGCTGTAATGGCCTCGACACCCCGTGGGGCGCTGCCGATATTGCCGCTGCTGCCAAAGCATGCGTGTCGGCAATTGTGATTCCCAAGGTGAGCGATGTCAAAACTCTCGACGAGGTGTCGCGCCACTTAGACGCTGCTGGCGCACCGAAGGAAATTCTCATTTGGGCGATGATTGAAACACCAACTGCCATTCTCGATGCGCGTGCCATTGCGGCTCACCCTCGCGTTGCTGTTTTGGTCATGGGCACAAACGACCTTGCTAAGGAACTCCGCGCTGCCCAAATACCTGGCCGCGCTCCTCTTTATTCGCATCTTGCCACTGCACTTCTTGCTGCACGTGAAGCTGGGAAGCCCATCATCGACGGCGTGTTCAACAACATCAAAGACGCCGACGCATTCCGCGCCGAATGTGTTCAAGGCATGGAGATGGGCTTCGACGGAAAAACCCTCATTCACCCCGACCAAGTTGCTGTGGCCAACGATGTATGGGCACCAAGTGAAGCTGAAGTCGAGCATGCACGTAAGGTCATTGCGGCATTCGATGAAGCGCTTGCCGCAGGCAAAGGCGTTGTTCAACTCGACGGCAAGATGATTGAAAACTTGCACGTTGCCAATGCACAGCGGGCCATTGCTATTGCCGATGCAATCGCTGCGTTGAATTAACTCAGTTACAAATTCGCGCGGAAGAGCGCGAGCGTGCGTGTCCACGCCGTGCTTGAAGCTGCTGCGTTGTACACCTCTGGACGCTCATCGTTGAAAAACGCATGGTCGGTACCGGCGTACACATGAAACGTGGCATTCTTTCCACGCTTGCGCAGGTCTTCTTCAAGAGCCTGTGCCATTTCAGGTGAAGCAAAAGCATCATTTTCCGCATAGTGCCCTTCCACAACTGCAGTGAGCGCATCCCAGTTGGGCTGTGCTTCTGGCCAGGGAATAACACCGTAAAAAGGAGCAGCTGCAGCAACTGCGTCGGGACGCTGGCAAGCCAAAGCCAACGTGAGGCCGCCACCCATACAAAAACCAACCACACCTACTTTGGTGCGACCAGTTTTTTCTTGAAGAAAGTCAACTGCTCCGCTCATATCTTTTGCTGCGTGTTGCAGGTTGAGACCCATCATCAACTTGCCCGCTTCATCGGGTTCAGTACTTGACTCGCCGTTGTAGAGGTCGGGAGCAAGCACTGTGAAACCTTCTGTGGCCAAACGGTCGGCAACATCGCAAATGTGTGGAACCAGCCCCCACCACTCTTGAATGAGCACTACACCTGGAGCAGATGCATTTGCGGCATTGCTCGCTAGGTAACCGCTGCAGGTTCCGCCATTGCTTTTAAATGAAACGTTCTCGCCCATGTGACTCTCTTTCAGTTTCTTTTCACTATCTTAAATTGCTGAACGCGTCAGCAGTTCCACCGCAGGTGGGCATTGCGCCGACAGGCCATGAGGCGGCAACGCCTGAACCTCATGCACCCCATCGCTGCTCACAATTGCCTTGCACAAGCCGAAGGGCACTTCACTTGCTTCGCGATGCCACGGCTGCACCTCACGCCGTTGCGATATTTGGCGGTCGAGATCTTGCACAATGCCTGCGAATAGAACATCGGGCAACCTTGCCCCCACGCTTGCCGACAACAGCACAGGGCGCTCGGCACAATATGCAGCACTCGCCAATGCCAAAGAACCCGCACTGCACCACGCGGTCATTGAGCCAGTTGCATATGCCGACAACAGAACAAGGTCGGCATTTGCTGCGGCAATGGCTCCATGCGAAGCGTTGACGAGATGAGAAGGAATTTCAAGGCGCTCCAACACGCGAACCATGTGATCGGCTCCATTGTCGCCGTCGACTACGCACACTTGAATACCACTCGTTGCCCCGGCAATGACGAGAGCATGCGCAACGTCGAACGACCACCCATCAACACACACCAGCGCACCTTCAGGAATTTCTGCGGCAAGGTGTTCGGCGGTCCTATCATCGTGCACCTGATCAACACAGTCGCGCAACACTTCATAGGGCTCGCTAGCGGTGACCACGTGCGCACACAGCCACCACAGGGGTCCACACAGGGGGTGACGCTCCACAATGCGCCGAGTGGTAACAACCACGCTCGCGGGGTCAAGGACGAGTCCAGAGAGGGCTGAAGCGGTCTCCAAAACGAGGTCGGGGGCGTCAACATGCCCGGCACGTGCCAAATACCTCAGGTGTTCTATGGGATGCACTTACACCAAGGTAGTGCCAACTTGCTACCGTTTCACCTGTGGCAACTACCCCTTCCCCAGATCTCGTTCTCACCACCGTCGCTGGAGACAGCCAGACCCTCAATGAATGGCTCACCACTTTCCATATGGCAACAGTGGTCATTGACCCGTACACCAATGAAAGCTCGTGGATCCTCGATACCGCAGCACGCGTTTTGCGCAGCTTCATGGGCGCAGCAGTGCGCGTGAATTTCATTGTTACCGCAAGTGCCGACGAAGCAAAACAATTCCTTGGGCCACTCGCCACAGAGTTCCTCACCTTTGCCGACCCCACTCGTGAAGCAGTGCGTCAACTTGGTCTTGCACAACTTCCCGCATTTGTTTTTATTCAAAGTGATCTTTCCATCGGCGCCGCAGCCGAAGGTTGGCGCCCCGTGCAGTGGCGTGAAGTGGCAACAAAAATCGCCACCACCACTTCGTGGTCACAGCCCACCATTCCCGGGCCGAAAGACCCCAGTCCGTACGCTGGCACGCCGGCTCTTGTGTGACACTTCCACTCACCGACCTTCCCGTCGAAGAGTGTGTCTCTCAACTTTCATCTGCGCTCTTTAACGCACGTCGCGCTGTTCTTGTAGCGCCACCTGGTTCGGGCAAAACAACGCTTGCTCCGCTACGCCTTTTAGAAACCTCGTGGCTATTGCCAAATGAACGCATTGTGATGCTTGAGCCACGCAAACTTGCTGCACGTGCAGCAGCACGACGCATGGCACACATGCTCGGTGAAAAAGTTGGCGACACCGTTGGCTATCAAACACGCGATGAACGCGTGATTGGGCCAAACACACGCATTGAAGTTCTCACCGAGGGTGTACTCACGCGTCGCTTACAGAGCGACCCCGATCTTCCCAATGTGGGCATCGTTATTTTCGATGAAGTTCATGAGCGCAACCTGCCCGGCGACTTGGGCCTGGCGTTGTTACTTCATGCACAAGAGTCTTTAGGTTCTCAACAACGCATCTTGCTGATGTCAGCAACACCCGACACCGACAGGTGGTGTAACTATTTGGGAAGCGCAATAGGTGAACCTGCGCCGGTGATTTCTTCTACCGGCACGCTCTTTCCTGTTGAAGTGCACTGGTGGCGCTCACCCACCGTGCGCAAAGGCCAACGCCGCGACGACGAACGCCTGGAAAACAAAGTTGCAACCACTGTTGTTCGTGCACTGCGCGAAACCGAAGGCGATATTTTGGTTTTCTTGCCAGGCATCGGCGAGATTCGCCGCGCAATGACGGCAACAGAAAGTGTGATTGAAGGGGCAGTTGACCTCTTTCCACTTGCAGGTGCCCTTTCCTTAGAAGAACAAGATGCGGCACTTGCCCCCAGCCGACCCGGACGACGTCGCATTCTGTTTTCGACCGATATTGCCGAGAGCTCACTCACTGTCGATGGCGTACGAGTAGTAATTGACTCGGGCATTGCTCGTGCACCTCGGTTCGACCCACGTACTGGCATGACCCGCCTCACCACCGTCAACATCAGCCAAGCAAGTGCTCAGCAACGTGCAGGTCGCTCGGGGCGCCTCGGCAATGGCACGGCTTACAGGCTGTGGCCACAAGCAGAACACGGGTCGCGCCGTTCACAAGTAGAACCCGAAATTTTGCAAGTCGACCTCGCTCAAGTTGCTCTTGAACTCGCTGCATGGGGTGTTGATGTTCAAGAACTTGCCTTTCTCGACACCCCGCCTGCAGCGGCATTTGAAAAAGGTCGCACGTTGCTCACTCTCATAGGTGCTCTCAACAGCGAAGGCACTATTACCGAACTCGGCAAGAAGATGCTTTCGCTGCCACTTCACCCTCGCCTCGGGGCAATGGTGATGAGTGCGACGTCGCAAGAACTGTGGACGGCGTGCCTGCTTGCCTGCCTACTTGAAGAACGCGACATCGTGCGCGGACTACGCGACAACGTTCCTGAAGACCTGGCATGGCGTATTGAGTGCGTCGATGGGTCAAGCAGCGACGACCGCATCGACCGCCGTGCCAGTGCACGCGTGCGCGACCAGGCTCGCGATTTATTGAGTAGAGCGAACCGCGTACATGGTTCGCATGGCTCTAGTGAATCGGTTGTGGTTCACGAAACTGGCAAACTTCTCTTGCGGGCGTATCCCGATTGGCTCGCTGTGCGCAAAACTGCCGGTGGACAATTTCAATTGCGCAGTGGAGCTGCAGCATGGATGCCCAAAAATGCTCATTTGGCAGATGAGCAATTTCTCGTTGCTGCCGACCTCGACGGCGACCGCAAGAACAGTCGTATTCGCCTTGCAGCAGCGCTCTCACAAGAAGACATCACCGACCAACTCGCAGAATTCATGACCGTCAGCAATGAACTCGTGTGGGACCGCGAACGAAACGACCTCGTACGCCACATTGAATGGAAGCTCGACGGCATGCGCTTGCGTACGGTGCGTCACAAGCCTGAACCGAGCGAGGAAACAACTGCAGCACTCATCGAGCGTATTCAGGCAACGAGCCTGCAGGCACTCACATGGAACGACAACGCAGTCTCGCTACGTCAACGAGTTGCTTTTCTTCACTCACGTAACGATGAGTGGCCCGACTGGAGCAACAAGAACTTGCTCGCCAATCTCGATGAATGGCTCGCGCCGTATCTTGCTGGGTGCACATCGCGCAGCGACCTTGAAGCACTGAACGTGGCGCTCATTTTGCGCAGTGGGCTACCCATGCACCTCGGCAGCGAGCTCGATGCACTCGCTCCCGAACGCATCACGCTGAACAACGGCGCCGAGTTCACCATTGCCTATCGGGGCGATGAACCTCCTCGCATCTCAGCACGCGTTCAGGCCTTCTATGGCGTCACCATCCACCCTTGTATTGGCGCTGGTGCGGTTCCACTGGTCGTTGAGCTCCTTTCACCTGCCCAACGCCCTGTGCAAGTAACAAGTGACCTCCCAGCTTTTTGGGCGGGTTCATGGGCAGAAGTGCGCAAGGAAATGGCCGGGCGTTACCCCAAACACTCATGGCCAGCCAATCCAAACGTGCGCGAGTAGACCTCTAGCCCCTACCGTAGAGGCATGGCTGATTTTGACTTCACCGAGATCTTCCCCCTCGGCCCCGACACCACTACTTACCGTTATCTCGGAAACGAGGGTGTCTCTACCTTCGATACTCCCGCAGGCACATTTTTGCGTGTTGAGCCAAGCGCAATCACAATGCTCACCGGTACCGCTATGCGCGACATTGCTCACCTCTTGCGCGCGAGCCACTTACAACAACTTGCCAACATCTTGGATGACCCCGAAGCAAGCGATAACGACCGCTTCGTTGCACTCGACCTCTTAAAGAACGCAAGCATTGCAGCTGGCGGAATTTTGCCCATGTGCCAAGACACCGGTACCGCAATTGTGAAGGGCAAGAAAGGCCAATTTGTTTTCACCGGTGGCGGTGACGAAGAAGCAATTGCACGCGGCATTTACAACACGTACCTCACCAGCAACTTGCGTTACAGCCAAATGGCTCCGCTCAACATGTACGACGAGGTCAACACCGGCAATAACCTTCCTGCTGAAATCAAAATTTCTGCTGTCGATGGCGATGCATACAAGTTTCTCTTCATGGCAAAGGGTGGCGGCTCTGCGAACAAGAGCTACCTCTTCCAAGAAACCAAAGCACTACTGAATGAAAAGGCACTTTTGCCTTGGCTGTTCGACAAAATGAAAACCCTCGGCACAGCAGCTTGCCCGCCGTATCACCTTGCTGTTGTTATTGGTGGTACCTCTGCAGAAATAGCAGTGGAAACCGCAAAGCTCGCCAGCGCTCGATACCTCGATTCACTGCCCACTGCCGGCAGCGCACTTGGCCACGCGTTTCGCGATGTCGAACTTGAGCAAAAAGTGTTGAAGCTCGCCCAACAAACAGGAATTGGTGCGCAATTTGGTGGCAAGTACTTCTGCCACGACGTACGCGTGGTGCGCCTTCCTCGCCACGGTGCAAGTTGCCCAGTTGCATTTGCGGTGTCGTGTAGTGCCGACCGTCAAGCAGTAGGAAAAA